>NZ_JARWOV010000155.1 GCF_029868855.1 Nocardia carnea
TACTGGAGCGCGGAGATCCCGGCGGCGGGAACCGTGCCCGTGAACCAGACCGCCACCATCACCGCCTCCGACGGCACCACGGAGCTGGCGGGGGGCCCAGCTGTGCCTTGGCGACGCAATAATTGGTCGGGCCGGCGCCTAACCGCGCCGCGGGTTGTGCTGAATGCTGGACCTCGGGGGGCCTAAACCGGGGGCGCCGCTGGCGCCGCATAAACTGACGCTGTGGTCCTCTTCTTCGAGATTCTGCTGATCGCCGTTTCGATCCTCATCGGATGGTTCGGCCTGTACGTCTTCTACCGGCTGTTCACCGAGTCATGAGTGGTCTCGCGAGCGAGGGTCCCGATCCGGCCGAGCGAGCGAGCGACACCAGCAACGGAGAGCCGGCGGTCGAACCGTCCGCTCGCAACGGTAACGGCCGGTCTGCCGGTGACCAGTCGCCGCTGAGTGGTGACCGGGCGGTAGCGGATGCGGCCGAACGCGCCAAGTCGACCGCCGGACGCAATATCCCGGTCCTCCCGGATCTTCCGCTGCCCGACGAGACGGCCAATCTGCGACTCGGCCCGGACCTGAATCCGGCCATGCTGGCGCTGCTGCCGATGGTCGGAGTGTGGCGGGGTGAGGGTGAAGGCAACAATCCCGAGCGCGGCGATTACCGCTTCGGGCAGCAGATCGTGGTCTCCCATGACGGCGGGGATTATCTGAGCTGGGATTCGCGCTCCTGGTTCGTCGAATCCGACGGCAGCTACGGTGGCCCGGATCTGCGGGAGCGTGGATTCTGGCGGGTCGGTGTGGAGGGGAACGACGAGGTGCTGGAGCTGCTGCTCACCCACAGCACGGGCATTGTCGAACTCTTCTACGGTACGGCGCTCACCCAGGCGTCCTGGGAGCTGGCCACCGATGTGGTGATCCGCAGCCAAACCGGCGCGGTAGTGGGTGGCGCCAAACGGCTGTACGGAATCGTCGAGGGCGGCGACTTGGCGTACGTGGAGGAGCGGGTAGTGGCCGACGGGCCGCTGGAGCCTCGGCTCTCGGCTCGCCTGCAGCGCTATATCGGCTGATCTGCACCGCGCTCGCAATCGCATGGCCGCCGGCCCGACGGCCGGCTCGATGGGCAGCAGAATCCCCACGGCGCAGCCTTCGGGCGGATCTGCCGCTTGCGGTGCGGGCGCGGCATCACGTACTCGGTCCGGACATGGAACGACCCCCGAGCCGTATCGGCCGTGATCCTCTGGCGGATGCCGGTTGGATCAGCGACCGATCCCGATCGGACGGATCGGGGACTCGGGGGCCGGGTGGCTGCCTGGAATTCGCTCAGCGCGTAGGGGTGAACGGAATCCGTGCACAGCCGGCTACAGCGCTCAGCTGACAGCCACCTCACGCGTCCTTTGAATTTCCATTCGTTGGATCACCTCCTTCCTTGTGTACCCACGAACCTAGCCGCGGGTGGCCGGGGTCGGCAACGGAATTTCGTCCACGGCGAAATGCGTACTGTCACCGTCTGGAAAAGCGGCCCGGACCTGGCCTGATTCGTCCACTGTGAGCACCAGTCCCGCACGGTGCCCGGATGGAAGCTGATGCGTGACGACCACCACATCGCGGTCCGGTGCGACCAGCCCGCTGCCGGGATCGAGCAGATCGCGCAGCAGCCGGGCCCCGGCCTCGGCGTCCAGATGTTCGGTGGGCTCGTCGAGGAGAAGCACCCGGGCGGGCGAGACCAGTGCACGGGCGAGCAGCAGCCGCCGGCGCTGCCCGCCCGATACGGCGGCCGCCCCGCCGACGAGGTAGGTGTGCACGCCGTCCGGCAGGCCGTCCAGCCACTCACCCAGCCCGACGGTACGCAACGCCTGTCCGGCCGCTTCGGCGTCCAGATCCCCGCGGGCCACCCGCAGGTTCTCCAGGACGCTGGTGCCGAACAGGTGTGCATCCTCGGCGAAGAAACGCACCTCGTCGTCGGGGCGGTCGAAAAGTCCGGCCCAGGCCATCAGCAGTGTGGTTTTCCCCGCGCCGCTGGGACCGACGACCGCTACCCGTGCGGTCTGCGGGCGTTGCGGAATCTGCCACTGCCCGTCGCCGACCCAGCCGATCACCACACCGTCGGCGCGGCTGTCGGCGTACGGGAAGGGGTGCGGGTTGCCGCCCGTTCCGAAACGTTTGCGGGTATCGGCGGGCGCTCCGGCCGCGGCAGCGAGACCGGACGGTGGCGGCTCGACCGGCTCCGGGCGGTGGTCCGGCGAGACCGCACGCAGCCGGTGCAGCGCCGCCCGCGCCACGGTGAGGGCCTGGGCAGCGGCCGGCAGGGCGCCGGTCGCCTCGAAGGACGAGAGCGGCAGCAGGACCAGCACGGCCAGCGCCATCGGGGTCATAGCCCCCGGGGCACCGCCGTCCGGACCGTAGAGCGCGATACCGATCAGGAGGGCCGCGAGCACACTCACCCCGGTTGCCAGCGGGGTCGCGGCGGCCGCCCACGCGGAACGGGCGGCGGCGCTGTCCTCGGCCGCGAGGACTCGGTCGTCGGCCGCGACGGCGGTCGCGAGTGCGGTATCCAATTTCCCCGCGACCCGTAGTTCGGCGGCGTGGTCCAGGACTGTGAGCGCGTGCGCGGTGAATTCCGCGCGGTCGGCGCGCGCCGCTCGTTCGGCGCCGGATGCGGCCCGCGCCGACAGCCACGGCGCGACGACGCCGGAGAAGATCAGCGCGCCCGTCAGGACGGCCGCGGCCGCCGGGGAGATGAAGGCCAGCAGCGCGACCGCGGCCACCGACAACACCAGCGCCACCGCAATGGGTACGAAGGTGCGGACCACCACGGCACCGAGATCGTCGATATCGGTGCCCACCCGGACCAGTACGTCACCGCGACGCAGCCGGCCGGGAGCAGTGGGGGCAATAGGTACCGGCCGTCCACCGGCGTCAGCAGGCGCGGGAATATCGGTAACCCTGGTCACCCCGGGGAATCCGGTTTCCGAACGCCGGGTCAACCACAGCGGTGCCCGCGCGAGCGCGCGATACACCGAGGTACGGGCCGCCGTCATCGAGCGCAGCGCCACATCGTGGGTGGCCAGCCGCTCCAGATACCGGCACAGTCCACGCGAGATACCGAGCGCCCGGACCGCGACCACCGCGACGGTGAGATCCAGTACCGGCGGCATCTGCCAGGCCCGGGCGATCAGCCAGGCGGCGAGCGCGGCCAAGCCGAGACCGCTGCCCAGGGCCAGCACGCCCCATGCGACCGCGACTGCGAGCCGCCAACGGGGGATTTCCAGCAGTTCCCACATCTGGCGGGTGTCGCGCAGCAGCAACCGCATCCGGGCCCAGCGGCGCAGCGGCCATCCGCCACCGACCGCTCTGGTGGGACGCCGGATGCTCGCGGTGCGGTTGCTCATCGGGCCACCCGCTGAGCGGTCGACGGCACCGTGACGATCTCGTCCGCGGCGGACAGCAGTGCGGGACGGTGGGCGACCACGACTACGGTGGCCCCGGTACGCGCCAGTGTGGTCAGCGCTGCCGCGACCGCGGTCTCGCTGTCGGGATCCAAATGGGCGGTCGGTTCGTCCAGCAGCACGATCGGACGCCCGGCGGCGAGTAGCCGGGTCAGGGCCAGGCGCTGACGTTGCCCCAGCGAGAGCCCGACTCCACCGGAGCCGACGACGGTGTCCCACCCGGCGGGCAGCGATTCGAGTACAGCATCGAATCCCGTGGTGGCGCAGGCGGCGTCGAGTTCGTTCAGCACCCGGGCCGCGCCTCGGCGCGGAGAACCGGACACGGTGGCCCCCAGCAGTTCGAGGTTCTCCCGCAGCGTGCCCGGCACGAGCACCGGCCGCTGCGGCAGCCACGCCAGCCGCTGCCACCACTGCTCCGCGGGCAGCTGCCGGATATCCACGCCATCGGCGAGTACCGCGCCGCGAGTAGGTTCGATCAAGCCCAGGATCGCCTGCAGCACGGTGGATTTACCGCTGCCGTTCGGTCCGGTGAGCGCGGTGACGGCACCCGGTCGCAGTTGCGCCCACAACCCGTCGGGCGCGGCTCCGTCCCTGGATTCGACGGTGAGATCACGTAATTCGATCACCCCGGCGCTGCCGGCCGGGGCCGGTCCGCCGGGGCCGGCAGCCGCCGCTACCGGCTTTTCCGACATGGCAGCCCGGTCCCCGTCCGCGGCGACGCGCACTCGGGAATCGCCGGCGACAGCCTGCTCGCCCTTCCGGTCGCGGGCGACGGCGGCCGAGGTGTCGCCGGCCGCCGCACCCGCGGGGTCGAGGATCGCGAACGCCTTCTCCGCAGCGGCCATTCCGTCCTGTGCGGCATGGAACCGCTCGCCCACCGTGCGTAATGGCAGATAGACCTCCGGCGCGAGGACCAGCGCGACCACGCCGGCGTACAGACTCATATCGCCGTGCACCAACCGCATGCCGATCGCCACGGCGACCAGCGCCACCGACAAGGTCGCCAACAGTTCGAGCACCATCGAGGAGAGGAATGCGATCCGCAGCGCGCTCATGGTGCGCCGGTGCAGCGATTCGCCCAGCTCCCGGACCTGGCGGCTCATCGTGCGGCCGGGGGTATCGGTGGCACCGCCGGTTTCCCGGCCGAGGGCGCGCAGGGTGGGCATACCGGCGAACAGGTCGAGCAGCTGGTCGGACAGCCGGGTGGTGGCGTCCAGGGTCGCGCGGGCCCGGCCCTCGGTGAGCAGGCCGATGAGCACCATGAAGATCGGTATCAGCGGCAGGGTGATCAACACGATGACGGCCGAGGTGAGGTCGTGCGCGGCGATCACCACGAGCACCACCGGCGGCACCAGCACAGCCAGCAGCAGGGCGGGGACATAACCGGTGAGGTAGGGGCGTAACCCGCTGAGCCCGCTGCTCACCACCACGGCGAGTTCGGTGCGGCGCGTTTCCAGTTCGCGGGGCGGTAGGCCCGCACCCGCGGCGAGTACCGACTGCTCCAGCTCGGCCACGACCCGGGCACCGGCCCGGTGCGCGATCCGTGCCTGCCACCAGGCGGCCAGGGCCCGGACCGCGACCGCTACCGCCAGCAGCGCCAGCTCGGTCTGCCAGGCGGCCACGGTCCGCTGACCGGGATCGGTGATGACACCGGCGAGTACCCGTCCCAGCAAGACCGCGGCGGCCACGATGGCGACCGTGGTCAGCAGCGACAGACCGACACTGAGCACCAGATAGTTCCGGGCCGAGCGTGCGTACCGCCACAGGCGCGGGTCCACGGGCGGGCGGGCCATCAGGGGTCACTCCTCGTTTGCGACGCGTGGGGAAAGTCCGATTCCGGCGGGGATGTGTTCGACACTAATGCGTTTGCGGAACACCCAGTACGTCCAGGCCTGGTAACCGAGGACCACCGGCGTGACGGCCAGTGCCGCCCAGCTCATCACCTTCAACGTGTACGGGGTGGACGAGGCGTTGTCGACCGTGAGGTTGAACATGGGGTCGATGGTGGAAGGCAGAACATCCGGGAACAGCGCCCCGAACAGCAGCGCGGAGGCGGCGAGGACGGTGAGCGCCGTACCGGTGAAGGCCCAGCCGTCGCGGCCGGCGAACAGCGCCGCCGCTCCACCGAGCAGGCCGAAGACCGCCAGCGCCAGCAGGATCCAGGTCCAGTCGGCCCCGTAGGCGAGCTGCGTCCAGAGACCGAAACCGCCCACCACGGCGGCCGTGGGCACCAGTAGCAGCCGGGCGGTACGCACCGCGTCGGTGCGCACCTCACCCTCGGTCTTCAGCGCCAGGAACACCGCACCGTGCAGGGCGAACAGCAATCCGGTGGTGAGGGCGCCCAGCAAAGCGTACGGGCTGAACAGGCCCGCGATCGCGCCGGTGAACTGTTTGTCGGCATCCAGCGGTACGCCACGCACGATATTGGCGAAGACCCAGCCCCAGGCCAGCGCGGGCACCCAGGAACCGATACCGATACCGAGGTCGCAGCGCGCCCGCCAGCGCGGATCGTCGATCTTGCCGCGGTATTCGATCGCGCAGATCCGCAGGATCAACGCAACCAGCAACAGCAGCAGCGGGAAATAGAAACCGGAGAACATGCTCGCGTACCACTCCGGGAACGCCGCGAACAATGCGCCGCCGGCGGTGATCAGCCAGACCTCGTTGCCGTCCCAGACCGGTCCGATGGTGTTGAGCACCACCCGCCGCCGTGTATCGGACCCTTTACCGAGTATCGGCATGAGCATCCCGACTCCGAAGTCGAAACCCTCCAGCACGAAGTACCCGGTGAAGAGCACCCCGATCAGTACGAACCAGAATTCCTGCAGTTCCATCCCCGGCTCCTAGTAGGCGAACGAAAGCTGCTCGGTGGCAGGTTTTTCCGAATCGGACGTCCCCTCGGGTGCCGCCTCGGGCGGCCGTTCCGGGCCCTCCCGTACATAGCGGCGCATGAGGTAGAACCACACGACGGCGAGCAACCCGTAGACCACGGTGAAGGTGATCAGCGAGATCCACACCGTCACGGCCGCGTGATCGGAGACCCCGTCCTGGACCATGAGCCGCAGATCCTGGTCGCCGGTCGGGTTGGGCACGACGACCCAGGGTTGCCGGCCCATCTCGGTGAACACCCACCCGGCCGCATTGGCCAGGAACGGGGTCGGGACGGCGAGCAGGCTCAACCACGAGTACCAGCGTTTATCGGGTACGCGGCCACGCCGGGTCATCCAGAAGCCGGCGAACACCAGCAGAGCCGATCCGGCGGCGAGACCGATCATGGCACGGAACGACCAGTACGTGACGAACAGGTTGGGCCGGTAGTCCCCGGGCCCGAATTTCTCGTTGTAGGCCCGCTGCAGGTCGACGACGCCCTCGAGTTCCACCCCGGTGAAGGACCCTTCGGCCAACCAGGGCAGCACGTAGGGCACCTCGAGCACATGGGTGACGCTGTCGCAGTTGTTGTGGGTACCCACGGTCAGGATCGAGAATTTCGGGTCGAGGGCGCTGTGGCACAGCGATTCGGCCGACGCCATCTTCATAGGCTGCTGTTCGAACATGAGCTTGCCCTGGACGTCGCCGGTGTAGACCAGCGCAACCCCCGAGATCACCGCGATCAGCAGCGAAACCCGCGCTGCCGGACGCCACACGGCGCGTGCCTCGGCCAGCTTTCCCGCGTCCCCGCTGCGCGCGTTGCGGACCATCCACCAGCCGGCGATTCCGGCCACGAAGGTGGCGGCGGTGAGGAACGATCCCGCGACCACGTGCGGGAACGCGGCCAGCGCGGTGTTGTTGGTGAGCAGTTCGACGATGCTGGTCAGCTCGGCCCGGCCGGTTTCCGGGTTGTATCTGGCGCCGACCGGATGCTGCATGAACGAGTTGGCGGCGATGATGAAGTACGCGGAGGCATTGACACCGATTGCGACCATCCAGATGGTGGCCAGGTGCACGAGTTTCGGTAGCCGGGACCAGCCGAATATCCACAGCCCGATGAAGGTGGATTCCATGAAGAACGCCACCAGCCCTTCGAGGGCCAAGGGTGCCCCGAATACATCCCCGACGAAGCGGGAGTATTCGCTCCAGTTCATCCCGAACTGGAATTCCTGCACGATCCCGGTGGCGACCCCGAGCGCGAAGTTGATCAGGAACAGTTTCCCGAAGAATTTGGTCAGCCGGTACCAGTGGTCTTTACCGGTGATCACCCAGGCGGTCTGCATCCCGGCGACCAGGGGCGCCAGGCCGATCGTCAAGGGAACGAACAAGAAGTGGTAGACGGTCGTGATGCCGAACTGCCATCGCGAGACATCCAGGGCATCCACACGAGCCTCCTGTTACTACGACGTGCCGTAGTACAAGATTACGCGCTGGTACGCCCGGATCAATGTGTCCGCCGACACGACCTGCCGACGATTCCGCAACGACTCACCAGTCCGCGATGGTCCCGGCCCGCTCGATCCCGCGGTCCACCATCGAGACGATCTCCGCCGCCGAATCCGTCGCCGACAACCGCACCCCGTCCAGCGAATTGACCCGCGCCGCCAGCGCCACACTACTGAGCATCCAGATGCTGTCGCAGTCGAACAGGTCGGCGGTGAACAGCGGCTCGTAGCGGCAGTCGTAACCTCTGCGCTCCGCTTCCGCGTACAGCGCCCGCTGGGTTGTCCCCGGCAGCACCCCGTGCTTCGCCGGTGGCGTGATCAGCTGCTTGTCCCGCACGATCACCACGGTCGACCGCGGCCCCTCGAGGACCCGGTGCTCCGTACTGGTGAAGATGACATCGTCGGCGCCCATCCGGGCGGCGAACCGCAGCGCGGCCATATTGGTCGCGTAGGAAAGGGTTTTCGCGCCGAGCAGCTGCCAGGGCGCCGCTTGCGCGAGATCGATCGAGATACCGCGGGTCAGCGTCACCACCGCGACACCTTCGGATCTGGCCGTGGCCACCCGCTCCGGCACGCCCGTAACCATCACGTAGGTCGTCGGAACCGGGACAGCTTCGGATAGTTCGCCCGAGCGCACTGCGGATTTGGGGCCACCCAGCTCGCTCTCCCGGCCGCGGGTCAGCACCAGCCGCATGACCCCCTCCGCCTCGGCTCCCCATTCCTTGGCCGCGGTTTCCATCGCTTCCCGCCACCGGGCGAGATCGGGCTCGGGTAGGTCGAGTGCCTGCGCAGAGCGACGCAGTCTGGCCAAATGGAAATCGAGCGCGCATACCGTGCCACCGCGGACCAGCGCCGTCTCGAAAATTCCGTCACCGCGCAACGCGCCGAGATCATCGGCATACAACAACGGCTGGTCCGCGTCACGGACCTCACCGTCGAGTGTTACAAGTACTCGATCCACCATGCGCATGAGCGTAGGCCAACACCGGGCCGCGTGAGGGGCGCAAACGTCGACAGTACCGGCAATGTCGGTCGTCCGATGTCTCGAGGACGCCACTTCCGCGCGTGGCGATCCCGGCGTTTCGACCGGGTTTTCGGCTCTCGTTACAGTCTGATCATGGCTCGACGGACGGAGATCGACCCGGCCGAGGTGCGCTCGGCGGTGACCGCGGTGCGCGCCTGGCTACTCGACGAGAACGCACCGGCCCCGGCGCGGACCGAACTGGCCGCCGCGGTCCGCGGTACCGCCCGCGCACTGGCCGCCGCGGCGCCGGGACATTCGGTGGAGGTCCGAGTTCCGCCGTTCGTCGCGGTCCAGTGTGTGGAAGGCCCGCGGCATACCCGCGGCAACCCACCGAATGTCGTGGAAACCGATCCGCGCACCTGGCTGTTGCTGGCGACCGGGCTCCAGGATTTCGGGGCCGCCGTGGCCGCGGGCAAGGTCGACGCCTCCGGCAGCCGCGCCCCGGAAATCGCCCGCCGGCTGCCACTGGTGCCGGTGCATCCGGACCGCGACCGACCCGAAACCCCTGGTTGACACCCCGACCGTGCGCGCCGACCCGGTGAGCTCTTAGAGTGGAGGCTGTGTCCGTGGTCGCTGCACCCAGCCCTGTCCTTTCTGTACCGGGAGCCGTAGCCGCTGTGCCCGGATCCCCGGACGCCGCGGTCCCCTGGCATTACGGCGACCCACTCGGCGAACAGCGCGCCGCGAACGAGCGATTCGCGATCGTGGACCGGTCGCACCGTTTCGTCTTCTCCATCACCGGCGCCGAGCGGCTGACCTGGCTGCATACCGTCACCAGCCAGCACATCGCCGAATTGGCCGACGGGCACAGCGCGGAAAACCTCGACCTGGACCTCAACGGCCGGGTACAGCATCATTTCGTGCTCACCGAACTCGCGGGCACGGTGTGGATCGATACCGAAGCCGATCGCGGCCCGGCCCTGCTGGACTTTCTCACCAAAATGGTTTTCTGGGCCGATGCACAGCCGCGAGAGCAGCCGGATTACGCGGTGCTGAGCCTGCTCGGCCCGCTCGCGAACACCGCGACGGCCGCTCTGGGCCTGGACCGGTTGCCCGCGACGTACGAGGCGTTGCCCCTCCCCGACGGTGGTTTCCTGCGCCGGATGCCCTGGCCCACCGCGGATTCCTACGATCTCGTCATCCCCCGGGATCGGCTGATGTCGCACTGGAACGCACTCACCGCCGCCGGTGCTCAGCCGGCCGGTTCCTGGGCCTTCGAAGCGCTGCGGGTGGCCGCCGCACGTCCCAGGATCGGCCTGGACACCGACGACCGCACCATCCCACACGAAGTGAACTGGATCGGCGCGCCCGACGAGTACGGTGCCGTACATCTGAACAAGGGCTGCTACCGCGGCCAGGAAACCGTGGCCCGCGTCCACAACCTCGGTAAACCGCCGCGGCGGCTGGTTCTGCTGCATCTCGACGGCTCCGCCGACGAGCGCCCGGCTCCAGGCGATCCGATCACCGCGGGCGGCCGGTCGGTCGGCGTCCTCGGCACGGTGATCGACCACTACGAATTCGGGCCCATCGCGCTCGGACTGATCAAACGGAACATCCCGGTCGATGCCCAGCTCACCGTGGGCGCTACCGCCGTGGCCATCGACCCGGATTCGGTGGTCGCCGACGACAGTCCCCAACCGGGCCGCCAGGCCATCGAACGGCTCCGCGGGCGCTGACCTGCCGCCTATCGAGCACAACGATCCGAGAGGAGCGCCGATGCGGGTTGGGGACACCGGCCGGGTACTGGCCGTCTGCGTCGTCCACGCCGAGCTGACCGTGCCGGGCCGGGTCGGGCGCAGCGCGATCGACAAACGGCCCGTCACCGGACGAGTCCGGGCGCAGCGCCTCGGCCTCGACGGCGACCATGTCTGCAATACGAGAGACCACGGCGGTGTGCACCAGGCCGTCTACGGCTATGCCGACGAAGACGCGGCGAACTGGTCGGCCGAGCTCGGGCGGGAGCTGCCCACCGGCTGGTTCGGGGAGAACCTGCGGATCGCCGGACTCCCGCTCAGCGACGCCGTCGTCGGCGCGCGCTGCACCGTCGGGGAGGCGGTGTTCGAGGTCAGCGGACCACGCGTACCCTGCGCGACCTTCGGTCATTGGTCCGGTGAACCGCAGTGGGTCCGCCGCTTCACGCACCGGGCGAACACCGGTTGCTACTTCCGGGTGCTCACCGAGGGCAGTGTCGGCGCCGGTGACCGGGTCGAGGTGGTGCACGTTCCCGAACACGGCATCACCGTCCGCGATGTCTTCACCGGCGCGGACCCGCAGCGACTGGAACTGCTGCTCACCGCCGAACCCACTGTCTCCGATGTGGTCCGCGCCCAGATCGCCCGCCACACGAAACGGCGCGGTGCCGCCTCGGTTACCGGCGGACCGGCAACGGTTACGGCCACCGGCCGGGAAGGGACCGAGGGCGCTCCCACCCGGCCTACCGGAGAAGCCCTGCCCGTCGGCGAAACCGGGGCAACCGCATGAGCGGACCGAGCCCGGTGGCGGTAGTGCGCGTACCCGGGGAACGCGGCCGCCCATCGCATTCGGAGGACAGCGCATGAGCGTCGACCTGGTGGAAGTGGTGCGTTCGGGTTTCCGCGAATGCGTGCACCGCGGCTCGGTCGTGATCGTGGGGCCGGACGGTGAACCGACGTTCGAGGCCGGCTCGGTGCACGTACCCATCTATCCGCGGTCCACCAACAAGCCGCTGCAGGGACTGACCCTGCTGAAACTCGGCTTCGAGCCCGTCGACGAGGACGAGCTCGCCATCACCTGCGCCTCACACACCGGTGAACCGGAACATATCCGGCTGGTCCGGCGACTCCTCGATCGCTACGGCTTCGCGGAGGACGATCTGGCCTGCCCGCCCGATCTGCCGATGGACGAAAAGGCCCGCGCCGGAGTGATCCATCGAGGCGAAGGACCCGCGAAACGGTATATGAACTGCTCCGGCAAACATGCCGCCATGCTGGCCACCTGTGTGGTGAACGGATGGCCGACGGCGGGCTACACCGACCCGGGCCATCCCCTGCAGCAGGCCGTCGCGGCGCAGGTGGTCGCGGCGACCGGCGAACCGGAAACCGATCTCGGGATCGATGGGTGCGGCCTGCCCATCGTCCCGGTCGCGCTGGTCAACCTGGCACGCGCCTTCGCGACGCTGGCGACCTCGGCGCCCGGTACGCCGGAACGCCGGATAGCCGATGTCCTGCGCGACCGGCCGTGGGTGATTTCGGGCACCAACGGACCCGATCTGCTGGCAATGCGCGCGGTACCCGGACTGCTCTGCAAGATCGGCGCAGACGGTGTGCACGCGGGCGCGTTGCCCGACGGCAGCGCCTTCGCGTACAAGATCGACGACGGCGCGGATCGGGCGAGAATCCCGCTGACCATGGCAATTCTGCAGCGCATGGGGGTCGCGTGGTCGGCGGAACTGGCCGAACTCGCCGCGCCCCCGGTACTCGGCGGGGGCAATCGCGTAGGTGTGATCCGCGCCATACCCGAGGAGATTCCGACTAGCGGCTGAGCGGCGAAACATCGGCAAACCGGTCGGTCGATACACCGGATAGCCGACTCATGGAGGCGCAACTGCCGGACACGCGCTAAAGTGTCTGTCAGGAAGATATTAATTCGAACGGGGCCGCCACCAATCCCCAGGCCGCCCCGCTGTGACGCGAGGGGGTCAGCCATGGGCCGTGGCCGGGCTAAGGCAAAGCAGACCAAGGTCGCTCGCGAGCTGAAGTACAGCTCGCCGACGACCGACTTGGCGAGCCTTCAGCGCGAGCTTTCCGGTAGTGACAATGCCCGGCGTGGCGGCGTCCTGTCGGATGAGCACGACGCGGACGACTCCTTGTCCAAATGGGACGAGGACGACAACTACGACGACTGGCGCCGCTGATCAGGTAAACCGCTCGGGGGGAGGCTGCTGGGCCTCCCCTTTGGCCGTTGACGCCGGTTCGCGCCGTTCCCCGCCGAGTTACCCGGGCGGTGAATGACGTGAACCGGCGAGCCGGCCCGAACGATGCCCTGTCGGCAGTGCCGAAGCTGAACAGGCGGCCCGCGCAACGGGTCGCCGGTTCATACCCTTGTCGTTCATTCGAGGCATCCCAGACGAGGAATCCCTTCGTCCAGCACACCGTCGGCCGAACTGTTCGGACGGCCGTGAGCGCCGGCCAACCCAGCCGTCGGCAGGCTCGATCCACTCGGTCCTATACCGAAGCGGCGACCCTTTCGATTCAACCCGTCCGCCACTGTTCCGGGGGCGGCCCGGCATTCGTTCCTTGCCAACGACATCGGCGCGCTCGGCGTATCGGCCCGGCACTCCTCGGTTCTCCGGTCTTACGTGACCCGGCGCCCGGCTTATCCGACAGCACGCTCATCCGAGACCCGTAAGCAGGCCCGAGCCGGTAGTCCTATCACCCTCCAAACGGCGCACGCGATACGCCGACACAGCATCGCCGAGTCGATCGACCGGATTTCCGGCGGTCCGGTCGGGGCGCTTCGCTGATCGCCCCGGTAACACGGTCCGTGCTGGGCTCCGGCGGCCGGCGCAGGAACCTGCGGGCGGACACATCGCCTCGGGAGTCCGACGGAGTCGGCCCGGGTCAGTCCGGAGTCACTCACGGCCATGGCTCGGGCAGGCTATACGACCAGACCCGCCCGAGCGCCCTCGCAAGCACGTCTCGCCGGACGACCGCAGCCGACCACGGGTTCGATGGCGGACCGGCACCGGCACCGGCTCGGCGGCTCGGCCGGCCTATGGGTTCGGTTCAGAAACGGGGATGGTCACCCAGCAAGACCGTACGCGGTGAATCGGCGTCCTTGGCCTTCTTCACCGTGCCCAGCGTCCAGCATTCGATATGGCGGGCGGTGAGCACAGCCAGCGCCCGGTCGACATCCTCGGGGGCCACCACAGCCACCATTCCGACGCCCATGTTGAACGTCTTCTCCATCTCGGCGCGGTCCACCCGGCCCCGCTGCGCGATCATCTTGAACACCGGTGCGGGGCTCCACGATCCGCGATCCAGTTCGGCGACCAGACCGGCCGGCAGCACCCGCGCCAGGTTGGCCGCCAGACCGCCACCGGTGATATGCGCGAACGTGCGGACATCGGTCTCGGCAATCAGCGCCAGGCAGTCCTTGGCGTAGATCCGCGTGGGCTCCAACAATTCCTCACCGAGGGTGCGGCCGAATTCCTCCACGTGCCCGCTCAACGCCATCCGGTCGATCTCCAGCAGCACCTTGCGCGCCAGGCTGTAGCCGTTGGAATGCAGACCGGACGAACCCATGGCGATCACCACATCGCCGGGGCGAACCCGGTCCGGGCCGAGCAGCTCATCGGCCTCCACCACGCCGACCCCGGTGGCCGACAGATCGTAATCCTGGGCACCCATCATCCCCGGATGCTCGGCGGTTTCTCCGCCCAGCAACGCGCACCCGGCACGCACACACCCCTCGGCGATACCGGAGACCAGTTCGGCGACCCGTTCCGGCACCACTTTGCCGACAGCGATGTAATCCTGCAGGAACAGCGGTTCGGCGCCGCACACCACCAGATCGTCGACGACCATGGCCACCAGGTCCAGACCGACGGTGTCGTGCTTGTCCATGGCCTGCGCAACCGCGATCTTGGTGCCGACACCGTCGGTGGAGGACGCGAGCAGGGGCTCCCGGTAGTTCTTCTTCAGCGCGAACAACCCGGCGAAACCACCGAGCCCGCCCTGCACCTCGGGGCGGGTGGCCTTACGCGCCAGCGGGGCGAACAACTCGACGGCCCGATCACCGGCCTCGATGTCCACGCCGGCTTCGGCATAGGAGGCACCGGCACCGGTAGCGTTCTGCTCAGTCATTGTCGGGGGAAGCTCCAAACCGAATCCGCGGATAATTGCCTGGTCTGAGTCTATGGCGCGGCTCCGGCGCGCGGGGTGCTACCCCTATGTTTCCTTACCACCTCGCGGACCGGCAGCGGTCCGGGCAGCAAAACGATCCATGCTCTCGGGCCCGCACCGGCACTCCGGCGCGGCGCGAGTTCAGGGAACGCCGAAAGGTTTCGGCCCGTCCATACCGGCCGAAACCCCGTGCCCCGGGAGCGCGCCGATATTTACGGCCGGCTCAGGGCGCTGGCGTTGGCGTTCTCGGTGAGCAGGCTCGGAGGCCGGGAACCGAATTCGAGGAGGTTCTTGCCGATGGACGCTTCGGTGGGCAACGGGATCGGATAGTGGCCGTCGAAACATGCGGCACACAGCCGGGAGCTGGGCTGTTCGGTGGCGGCGATCATGCCGTCGAGCGAGATGTAGCCCAGGGTGTCGGCGCCGATCGACCGCCGGACACCCTCGACCATTTCGCGCAGCGCCGCCGGATCGGCGGGCACACCGGCGGGTCCGTCCGGGTCGGTGCCGGCATTGTTGGCGATCAGCTCGGCGCGGGAGGCGAAATCGATTCCGTAGAAGCACGGCCACTTCACCGGGGGTGAGGCGATCCGGACATGGATTTCGAGGGCGCCCGCTTCGCGCAGCATCCGGATCAGGGCGCGCTGGGTGTTGCCGCGGACGATGGAATCGTCGACCACGATCAACCGCTTGCCCCGGATGACTTCACGCAGTGGATTGAGTTTCAACCGGATTCCGAGCTGCCGGATGGTCTGGCTGGGCTGGATGAAGGTGCGGCCGACGTAGGCGTTCTTCATCAGACCCTGTCCGTAGGGCACACCGGAGCCCTGGGCATAGCCCACTGCGGCCGGTGTACCGGATTCCGGGACGGGGATCACCAGGTCGGCCTCGACCGGATGTTCGCCGGCCAGGCGGCGCCCGATCTCGACCCGCGTCGCGTGGACGGAGCGGCCGGCGATGGTGCTGTCCGGGCGGGCCAGGTACACGTACTCGAAGACGCAGCCCTTGGGTTCGGGATTGGCGAAACGCAGCGACCGCACCCCGTCGGCGTCGATGGCGAGCAGTTCACCGGGTTCGATCTCGCGGACGAAGGAGGCACCCACGATATCGAGGGCGGCGGTTTCGCTGGCGACAACCCAGCCGCGATCCAGCCGGCCGAGCACCAGGGGCCGCACCCCGTGCGGGTCGCGGGCGGCGTAGAGGGTGTGCTCGTCCATGAACGTCAGGCAGAACGCGCCGCGCACGGTGGGCAGCAACGCCATGGCCGCCTGTTCGATGCTCGAATCGGCGGCGGCATGGGCCAGCAGGGCGGTCATCACATCGGAATCGGAGGTGGCCGAAACGGCACCGGGTCGGCCGGGGCCGCCGACCAGACCGAGTTCCCGCGCCCGATCGGCCAATTCGGCGGTGTTGACCAGGTTGCCGTTGTGGCCGAGCGCGAGCCCGGAGCCGACGGCGGTGGTCCGGAAAATCGGCTGAGCGTTCTCCCAGGTGGTGGCACCGGTGGTCGAGTACCGGCAGTGGCCGATGGCCACATGGCCGGGCATGGCGGCGAGGGTTTGCTCGTCGAAGACCTGGCTCACGAGGCCGAGGTCTTTGAAGACCAGCACCTGCGAACCGTCGGAGACCGCGATACCCGCCGCCTCCTGACCGCGGTGCTGCAACGCATACAGGCCGTAGTAGGTGAGTTTGGCCACGTCCTCCCCCGGAGCCCAGACTCCGAAGACTCCGCATTCCTCACGAGGCGGGTTCTCCGTCTCCTCGGTTGCGGTGGGATTGCTGAGGGCCGATCGGTCGGCGAGGGTCACCGTGCGCTCCCTGGTCGGGCGGGTGTGGGGGGCAACCGACATTCTACGGGTGCACTCCCCGGGAGCGGCAGCGGATCAGCACCTCGGCAGCAAGCGCGGTCGGACCGGTCGAATCACGATCCCAGCAACTGCGCCCCGCGCGCGGGCAACCACGAGCCGGCAAATCGCCGCACTCAGTTAACCCGCCTTTCACCTGCACGAACAGCGCGATACGAGCGCGCTTTCCGATCCGATGGACCTGCGGGGGCCACCCGCTGACGGCGGATAACGGGACCGGCACCCATAAGCCTCGTGGCGGGTCCGGCGCAACGTGGGCGATATCACCCACCGCAGCACTTCCGGCGCAACCCCGGCCACGGCTCAGCGGACACGGCCGAGCAGCCGTCCACCGGGTGGCAGATAACTGCCCACCTCGGCACCGAGATCCTCGGCCGCGGTCGTGAGCTGCGCCGCACCGAGCCGCGTGGTGACCACGGTGGGCTCGCCGGCTGTCACGCGCCGGTTCCAGGGCGGGGAGAATTCGAGGTCGAGCCCGATCCGCAACTCCACCCCACCGGCGACGGATGCCGCGAGGAAGCTCAGGTTGGGTTCGGTGAACTCGAGCCGCGCGGGCTCCGGTAGCGGGTCACCGCCGGGTTCGGCCGCGGCGGCGATACGCCGTAGCCATTCCGCAAGCTCGACCGCATCGTCGAGCGTCAGTGCCTGCCAGCGGAAGGACCAGTTCCCCTCGGGGCAGTTCGCGGTACCGGCAATTATGAGCCAGCTGTACCTGATTCGCGGATCGATATGGTCCGGGAACTGATATCCGGCAACAGTGAGCTCCACACCGTATCCGTCGCTGTCGATCAACCTCACCGGCGAAGTGTGTCACTTTCACGACGTCCGCGCCTACCGGAAACCGGCGAAACCGGCCCGGCACGACCGGTGTTCAGGCGCGCGAACACGGCCCCGCCCGCATTCACCGCCCAATGCAGCAAGGCGGGCGTGGTCGCGCTGTCGGTCCACCGTCGCAGCGTGCCGAACACCAGTCCGGCGGCGCCGGTGAAAAGCACCGTGCCGAGCACGCTGTCACCCGCGGCGCGGGCGGGATGGATATGCCACAGCCCGAAGGCGGCGCTGCCGAGGGCGGTTCCGGCGTAAGTTCCGAATTCGTTGTCCAGCAGCGGGTCCAGCGTGGCGCGGAAGAACAGTTCCTCGGTGTACACGGTGCCGACCGGGATATGCACCGCAACCCACTCCAGCGTGCTCACATCCGCCGCACGGTCCGGTGCCCCGGGCAGCGAGCGACGTACGGCCGGTACCGCGGACGCCGCCGTGTAACCGGCCGCGACCAGCGCGGCGCAGCCGATCCCGACCCCGGCTCCACGCGCGGAGAACCAGTTCGGGCGGCCGCGCAGGGCGACGGCGTACGCGGTCGCCGCGAGGGCGCCGGCGGTGGTGCGCCCGCGCCGATCCAGCGCCAGCCGCGGCAGCAGCCAGTTGTTCCACAGCAGCGGCGCGGCCAGCGCGGCGACGATCCGGACGCTCATTTCACCTCACGCTCATAGGCCTCGTATGCCTCTATCTCGAGCCGGACCCGTTCGGCCAGTTCGGGGTTCCAGCCCGGCGGGCGGGTGACCGCGGCCCAGGCGTCCATGACGAGGCTCCCGTACCGGTGTCCGTGCCCGTCCCGGACCCCCTGCGCATTCGTGAGGTCCGCGGTGACCTGCCAGAACGTGACCAGCGGAGCCCAGCGCATCCGCGATGAGACATCCGCGCCGCGTGGTTCGGACAGCCAGTCCGGCCGGCTCAGGATGAGATCCGGCGACCACCAGACGATCGGGTCGGACGCGTGTTGCAGATAGGCGATCCGCGGAGCCCGCCATTCCGGGCCGGGGGCGGCGAGAGCGGCTGCGTCGGCGGCGAACCGGATCACCAGTCCGTCGGCGTACACCGGCCCCGTTTCCGGAGACCCCGGGTCGCGGCGGCTGACGAATTGCTGCCACAGGCGGTTGGAGTTGGGTGGCCCGACCCAGAGCGCGCCGTCGACCTTCGCGCGCAGATCGGCCAGTCCGTCGAATGCGGCCTCCGACCCTTGCGATCCGAGACTTTCCCCGTACACCAGCAGTTTCGGCCGGTCTTCGGGCGCGCGGGTCCGAGTTCGTTCGTACACCGCGTCGAACAGTTCGCGACCCGCGGCGGCGGCCTTGCCGCGGTCGGCCAGGAAGGACAGTGCGCTGGGCAGATACGAGTACTGGGTGGCGACGATGGCGGTATCGCCGCCGTACATGTACTCGATCGCGTTGGCCGCCATGGAATTGACCCAGCCGGTGCCGGTGGTGGTGACGACGACCAGCGCCTCACGATCGAAGGCGCCGGTTCGTTCCAGTTCCGCGACGGCGAGTTCGGCCTGGGTTCGATCGGTGCCGGCAACCGATTCGAGCCCGATATAGGCCCGGATGGGTTCCGAGGCCGGCCGGCCGGTGACCCAGGAGATCCGCTGCGCGGTGGGGCCGTGCGAAACGAACCAGCGGCCCTCGAAGCCGAGGGTGTCCCACGCCGCCAGCGAATCCGGGCTACCCGATCGTTCCGGCAGCCGCGGCTGGGTCGCGTACTCGGAGGTGGTGTCGTTACGGACGCTGAACGCGGAGTTGGCGGCGGCGAAGAAGGCCCGGGTGGCCACACCGTTGAACAGGGTCACCACCAGCAGAACCAGCACCAGCGCCCCGGCCGACGGCGCCAGTTCCCGCGGTATCCGCACCCAGCGGTTCAACTGCCGGGCGAAGAAAAGGACGATTTCGCGCACGGTGCGATACCCGGCGACGACGAGGACGCCGATGGTCAGGCTCAATCCGCCGGTCCGCAGGTACGCCGGGGTGGTTGTGCCCTCCATCCCCATCAGCGCGGCGATTTCGCGCTGCCAGTGCGCCGACTGCACGAGCATGTAGGCCGCGCCCAGCGCGGCGCTGAGCAGTACCGCGGATTTCAGCGCGTACCGAGTCCAGCGGGGCGGGGCGGGAATCCGGGTGAGCCGGGGCCGGATCCACAGCCGGAACAGCCACTCCAGCAGACAGCCCACGCCGTAGCCGATGGCCGCGTTGATTCCGCTGATCAGGCCCTGGAACATCCAGTCGCGCGGTAGTAGTGACGGAGTTACCGAGAGCGCGAAGAACACCGTCGCGACCACCAGACCCACATAGTTCAGGTCGATGATCCGCTCGGTTCGCTCGATCACCGCGATACAGCGCGACCGCAATCGGGTCACTGTGTCCGCGGTCTCCAGCACCCATCCAGTATGGCGGGCGGAACCGACACCGGCGGGTGGCTCGGGTCACCCCCGGCGTGGCACGCCCGCCCCGGAATCAGGCGTGGCCGCCGAAAAGGGCCGGCAGAGTGCCCTCGTAGGCGGCACGCAGTTCGGTCATGGGCACCGAGAACTGGCCCTGCACCTCGATCGAATCCGACCCCTGGTCCACCACACCGATCCGCACCCACGGCAGTTCCCGGGCGGTGCACATCCGGGTGAAACGGGTTTCCTCCGACCGCGGCACCGCGACCAGCACCCGCCCCGCCGATTCGGAGAACAGCGTGACGAACGGATCGGCGTCCTCCGGCAGCAGGATGCGGCAGCCGGTTTCACCGGCCAGCGCGGCCTCGACCACGGCCTGCGCCAGACCGCCTTCGGACAGATCGTGGGCGGCGCTGATCATGCCGTCGCGGGAGCCGGCGGTGAGCACCTCCGCCAGCAACTTCTCGCGGGCCAGATCCACCTGCGGTGGCAGCCCGCCGAGGTGACCGTGCGCGACCTGCGCCCAGACCGAACCGCCGAATTCGTCCCGGGTGTCGCCCAGCAGGATGAGGGTCTCCCCCGGCTCCAGGCCGAGACCGGTCGGAATACGCCGGTGCACATCGTCGATCACGCCCAGCACGCCCACCACGGGCGTCGGCAGGATGGCGTTCTCCCCGGTCTGGTTGTAGAAGCTGACATTGCCGCCGGTCACCGGGATACCGAGTTCGGCGCAGCCGTCGGCGAGCCCGCGTACGGCCTGCTGGAACTGCCACATCACGCCGGGATCCTCCGGGGACCCGAAATTCAGGCAGTTGGTGACGGCTTTCGGGGTGGCGCCGGTGGTGGCGACATTGCGGTAGGCCTCGGCCAGCGCCAGCCGCGCGCCGGTGTAGGGGTCGAGCTTGGTGTAGTGACCGTTGGCGTCGGTGGCGAGCGCGATACCGCGGCCGGTTTCCTCGTCCACCCGGATCACGCCGGCATCGGCGTACTCGGCGAGGACGGTGTTACCGCGGACGTAGCGGTCGTACTGTTCGGTGATCCAGCGGCGGCTGCACAGCTGCGGGCTGGCCACCATCTTCAGCAAGGTGTCGCGCAGTTCCTCGGCTGTTTTCGGCCGGGGCAGGTTGTCCGGAGTGTCGGCGTTGAGGGCGTCCTGGGTACCGGGGCGCTGCACGGGGCGCTCGTACACCGGCCCCTCGTGCGCCACGGTACGCGGCGGCACATCCACCACGGTTTCGCCGTGCCAGGTGACCTCGAGCCGCTCACCGTCGGTGACCTCACCGATCACCGTGGCCAGCACATCCCATTTGGCGCAGACCGCCAGGAACGCGTCGACGTTCTCGGGTGTGACCACCGCGCACATCCGCTCCTGCGATTCGCTGGACAGGATTTCGGCCGGGGTCATATCGGCGGCCCGCAACGGGACCCGGTCCAGTTCGATCCGCATTCCGCCGTCACCGGCGGCGGCCAATTCGGAGGTCGCGCAGGAGAGCCCGGCGCCGCCGAGATCCTGGATACCCACGACCAGTCCGGCGTGGTAAAGCTCGAGACAGCATTCGATGAGGACCTTCTCCGTGAACGGGTCACCCACCTGCACGCTCGGCAGCTTCTTGCGACCGGTGCCGGACTCGTCACCGGAGAAGGTGTCCGAGGCGAGTACCGAGACGCCGCCGATTCCGTCGAGACCGGTACGCGCACCGAAAAGGATGATCTTGTTACCGGCACCGGAGGCGAACGCCAGGTGCAGATCCTCGACCCGCATGGCGCCCGCGCACAGCGCGTTCACCAGTGGGTTGCCCTGGTAGGAGGCGTCGAACACGGTCTCACCGCCGATATTCGGCAAGCCCAGCGAATTGCCGTACCCGCCGATACCGCGCACCACACCGTCGACGACCCGGCGAGTATCCGCCGCATCCGCGGCACCGAAGCGCAACTGATCCATGACCGCGATCGGCCGCGCGCCCATCGCCATGATGTCGCGCACGATGCCGCCCACCCCCGTGGCCGCACCCTGGTACGGCTCGACGTAGGACGGATGGTTGTGGCTCTCCACCTTGAAGGTGACCGCCCAGCCGTCGCCGATATCGACCACACCCGCGTTCTCGCCGATACCCGCCAGCATCGAGGCGCGCATCTCGTCGGTGGTGGTCTCCCCGAAATAGCGCAGATGCACCTTCGAGGACTTGTAGGAGCAGTGCTCGCTCCACATCACCGAGTACATGGCCAGTTCGGCGTCGGTGGGCCGGCGACCCAGGATGTCCCGGATCCGGGCGTATTCGTCGTCCTTGAGGCCGAGCTCGGCGTACGGCTGCGGCGTATCCGGGTGTGCGGCGGCGGTGGCGACCGTATCGACCTGCTCAGTCACGGGATTACCAGGATCCTTTCGTAGGTTGGCGCGCCGGCGCGCGCGGGCTCCGGACCCGGCCGCGTACTCGCGCATTCCACGGCTGCAGTATTCGCGTCGATGCCGCGGGATATCGGGAACACGGGTTGGGGCCGGAACACGAGGCCTCGACGGCGGGGCCCCGACAGGTTTGATCCAGCACGAATCTTACGTTCACCTGCGCCGGGCACGTTCCCGGCCCCGTCGCGGCGATGCCCCGGCAAGTGGACCGGCAGCGGGCCGCCGGTCGCTCCCCGCCGGTACCACCGCACCCGGCCGCCGACCAGGGACATCGCCGGACCGGAAGCGAGTAGTACTCGGCCGGGGCCCGGGACGCGGTGTATCGCCGGGCCGGTCTTCGACGACAGGCCGGCCCCGGGCACGGCACCAGCCCGGATCGGCGCCGAGACACGCCGCGCAGTACGCCCCGGTGCCCGGCTCAGTCCTCAGGGGCGAGGAAGGCGGCCAGCGCCGCGGCGTACGCGGTGATATCGGCGGCACCCATCATTTCCCGCGCCGAATGCATCGCCAGCTGCGGTGCGCCGATATCCACGGTCGGCATACCGGTACGGGCGGCGGTCATCGGTCCGATGGTGGATCCACACGGCAGGTCGGCCCGATGAACGTACCGCTGCATCGGGACTCCCGCCTGCGCGCAGGCCAGCGCGAACGCGCCCGCACCGACCGCATCGGTCGCGTAGCGCAGATTCTGGTTGACCTTGAGCACCGGACCGCCGTTGATCGCGATCCCGTGCGCCGGTTCGTGCCGCTCGGGATAGTTCGGATGGGTGGCATGGGCCATATCACCGGACGCACAGACCGAGCCCGCCATCGCGGCCAGGAAATCCGCACGGCCGCCACCACGCGCCAACACGATCCGTTCCAGCACCGTGGGCAGCAGTTCCGATTGGGCGCCGCGATCGGATTGGCTGCCGACCTCCTCGTGGTCGAATACCGCGAGCACCGGTACCGCGGCGCCCGGGTTGTCCACCGCCGTGCGGAACGCCTGCAGACCGGCATAGCAGGTGCCCTGATTGTCCAGTCGCGGCGCGCTGATCAGGTCGCGACCGGCGCCGATCACCCGGCTCGCCGCCAAATCGTGGGTCATCAGTTCCCACCCGAGGACCGCCGCCGGATCCACCCCCGCGACCTCGGCCACATAGTCCAGGAAGGACGCGGGTTCACTGCCCACACCCCAGATCGCGTTCACATGACGCTGCGGGTCGAGCGTGACCCCGCGCCGATCCTCGGAGAGGTGGATGGCCAGCTGCGGAACGCGCAGGATCGGCTCGTCGATCCGCACCAGCCGCTCGGCCAGTCCGTTGCCTTCTCGCACACTCAACCGGCCGGATATACCCAGCTCCCGATCCAGCCAGGAATTCAGCCAGGCCCCGCCGTAGGGCTCCAGCCGCACCAGCTGCCAGCCGGCCACCGTCAGATCCGGATGCTGTTTGACCCGCAGATTGGGGCTGTCGGTATGCGCCCCGACAACCCGGAAGGGCCCGGTCTGCGCGGGATCGGCCCAGGCTACGAGCGATCCGCCACGCACGATGTAGTACCGGCCGCCCGCGCCGGGCCAGGGCTGGGTCTCGTCGAGACGGGTGAACCCGTCGGCATCCAGCTGTTCGGCGATGGTCCGGCAGACATGGAACGGCGAAGGCGAAGCATCGATGAAGGCACACAGCCCAGCGGCCGAAGCCGCAGTAGCAGAACTCGGCATGTGACGACCCTATGCTGTGTTTATTTGCGGCGCCCGCGGCGCCGCGGGTTTAGGCCCCTGCGGTGGGCGGGGGGGGGCACCAAGAGCCCCCCCCCGGCGACCCCCCCCCTATAAGTGAAAAAGACCCCC
>NZ_JARWOV010000156.1 GCF_029868855.1 Nocardia carnea
CCCCCCCCCTCCTCCCCCCCCCGCCCCGCCCCTGCCCGCCCGCGGGGCGGGGCCGCGCGGCCCCCCCGCCCCCCGCCCCCCCCCCCCCCCCCCCCCCGGCCCCCCCCCCCCCCCCGCCCCCCCCCCCCCCCCCCCCCCCCCCCCCCCCCCCCCCCCCGGGGGTGGGGTCGATCAGGGGCCGCGGTGGTATGCAGCGCCCCGGATGGGCCGGTGCTGTCACGGGCGGGGTGCCTGTGGCGCGGCACTCGAGTTCGCGTCGGCGCTCCCGGCGCGGGTGGTAGTCCCGGTAACCTATAGCAATGGCGGATGAAACGGACCCCGATCTGGTCGCCGGGGAACACCGGGACGATCTGCTCCGCGCGCTCACCTACGTCTCCACCGAATCGCTGTCCGACGGCAGCTATGTGGTCAACGGTGATCTTCCACCCGAGGTCGCGCCGCCGTTCATTCGGGCGATCATGCGGGTCGAGGCCGAACTTCTCCTGCACGATGCCGAATTCGTCACCGTCGACGAGGGTGAGCCCCGGAGCCCGGAAGAGCGGCGCGCGGACGCTTTTCTGGCTCTCGCTCTCCGCGTCACCGACAGTCTTTGAGGTATTCCGGGCGGCGCGGCGGCGGCGGGTCTCGGGGTCTTCGCGCGGATCTACCTTGCACTCGGTATCGACGAGTGCTAAAAATGGCTTTGGCACTCTCGATCGGAGAGTGCTAGGTCGGGACGGTGAGATCGGGTACACGACACCCCTGGTCGTCCGTCGCGGGCACCGAGCCTGGCCACAGCGTAGCTAAGGGTGACCCGACAAGGCGGTCATCCTGTGTGTCAGCCTCATCATTTGGAGGATCTCACCGCAATGGCCAAGACAATTGCGTACGACGAAGAGGCCCGTCGCGGCCTCGAGCGGGGCCTGAACAGCCTCGCCGACGCGGTCAAGGTGACGCTGGGGCCGAAGGGCCGCAACGTCGTGCTGGAGAAGAAGTGGGGCGCCCCCACGATCACCAACGATGGTGTGTCCATCGCCAAGGAGATCGAGCTGGAGGACCCGTACGAGAAGATCGGCGCCGAGCTGGTCAAGGAAGTCGCCAAGAAGACCGACGATGTCGCGGGCGACGGCACCACCACCGCGACCGTGCTCGCCCAGGCGCTGGTGCGCGAGGGTCTGCGCAACGTTGCGGCCGGCGCCAACCCGCTGGGCCTGAAGCGTGGCATCGAGAAGGCCGTCGAGGCCGTCACCACCAAGCTGCTCGACTCCGCCAAGGAGGTCGAGACCAAGGAGCAGATCGCCGCCACCGCCGGCATCTCCGCCGGTGACCCGTCCATCGGTGAGCTCATCGCCGAGGCCATGGACAAGGTCGGCAAAGAAGGCGTCATCACCGTCGAAGAGGCGCAGACCTTCGGTCTGTCGCTGGAACTCACCGAGGGTATGCGCTTCGACAAGGGCTACATCTCGGGCTACTTCGTCACCGACCCCGAGCGTCAGGAAGCGGTCCTCGAGGACCCGTACATCCTGCTGGTCGGCTCGAAGGTCTCCACCGTCAAGGACCTGCTGCCGCTGCTGGAGAAGGTCATCCAGGCCGGTAAGCCGCTGCTGATCATCGCCGAGGACGTCGAGGGCGAAGCCCTGTCGACCCTGGTCGTGAACAAGATCCGTGGCACCTTCAAGTCCGTCGCCGTCAAGGCTCCGGGCTTCGGTGACCGCCGCAAGGCCCAGCTCGCCGATATCGCCATCCTCACCGGTGGCGAGGTCATCAGCGAAGAGGTCGGCCTCTCCCTGGAGACCGCCGGCGTCGAGCTGCTCGGCCAGGCCCGCAAGGTCGTCGTGACCAAGGACGAGACCACCATCGTGGAGGGCTCCGGCGATGCCGAGGCCATCCAGGGCCGGGTCGCGCAGATCCGCACCGAGATCGAGAACTCGGATTCGGATTACGACCGCGAGAAGCTGCAGGAGCGCCTGGCCAAGCTGGCCGGCGGTGTTGCGGTGATCAAGGCCGGTGCCGCGACCGAGGTCGAGCTCAAGGAGCGCAAGCACCGCATCGAGGACGCCGTCCGCAACGCCAAGGCTGCTGTCGAAGAGGGCATCGTCGCCGGTGGTGGCGTGGCCCTGCTGCAGTCGGCTCCGGCCCTGGACGATCTGAAGCTCGAGGGTGACGAGGCGACCGGCGCGAACATCGTTCGTGTCGCGCTGTCCGCGCCGCTGAAGCAGATCGCCTTCAACGCCGGCCTCGAGCCCGGCGTGGTGGCGGAGAAGGTTTCCAACCTGCCCACCGGTCAGGGCCTCAACGCCCAGACCAACGAGTACGAGGACCTGCTCGCCGCCGGCGTCGCCGACCCGGTCAAGGTCACCCGCTCGGCCCTGCAGAACGCGGCCTCCATCGCGGCCCTGTTCCTGACCACCGAGGCCGTTGTCGCCGACAAGCCGGAGAAGGCGGCCGCCGCGCCGGCCGACCCGACCGGCGGCATGGGCGGCATGGACTTCTGAGTTCGGCCACCCGGCAACTCTTTTCGAACCGCGGGGGCGGGGCGCCCGAGGGGGGGGGGGCCGCGGGGGGGGGGGGGGGGGGGGGGGGGGGGGGGTGGGGGGGGGGGGGGGGCCGGGAGTTTTGAAAACGGGTTTGGTGTTGGTTTTGGGGGGGAGCCGGGTGTAG
>NZ_JARWOV010000157.1 GCF_029868855.1 Nocardia carnea
CCCCCCTCCGCTCCGCCGCCGGGGGGGGGCGTCGCCCGCGCCCCCCGCGCGGGGGGGCGGGGGGGGGGGGCCGCGGCCCCCCCCCCCCCCCCCCCCCCCCCCGGCCCGGAAGTGTCCGGCGACCTTCTCGTCCGCCGGGACATAGTAGTTACCCGTGCGGACCGACCGCACCGCGTTCCAGTACTCGCCGTGCCGCTGACTGCCGGTCCGGCCGAGATCCTCGGTGCGGCCCAGCCGTGTGGCCAGGTGTTCTACCGCGATCCGATGTGCTTCGTGGCGAGCCGAATCCGGCTCCTGCGCACCCAGCGCCGTGAACGCGCGTGTGAACGAGATCCGATACAGCTCTCGGTCGGGGTCCGGTGTGAAATGCCGGTAGCCGAGTGCGCGGAGCTCCTCCTCCAGCCGGTAGCGGGCGGCCGCTACCGTCGCCTGCTGCAGTAGGGCCGTGGCGACATACTCGTCGCGGTCCGCGTAGTCGTCCGGGTCGACCGTGGGCGTGTGCGGGTCGAGAGCGATCGCGGACCGCTGGATTTCACCGGCAATCTCCAGCACCCATTCGACCGGGTCGGGTACGGCGGTGACATTGTGCGGCATTCCGTGCTCTTCGAGGAATTCCAGGATTTCTCGGCCGGAGCGGGTGCGGTGCAGCAATTCCATCGCACCGAAGGGGAATTCGATCCGGTAGGGTCCGAGCCAGGCGGTGCGGAACAGGGCGGCCTCGGCCGTGCCCGGCGGATCGGAGGTTTCGTGTTCGACAGCGGATGCGAAGAACCGCCACGGCTGCCCGGGATCGTGTCCGGTCGGCGCGGCACCCCACTCCTGTTCGTCATCATCCGGAACCTGGTACGCCTCGGTTGAATCGCCCCGCAGCTGGGCCAGATCCCATTGGGCGAGTCGATTGCGGACCGCGAGCCGATCCAGCAGGTGCTGGGCCCCGTCGTCCGGATTCGACAGCAGCCATCGGCGGATATCGTCGGCCAGTTCGTCCTCGGCGAGGTTGTCGAGATCCCCCGGCGTGTAGCCGAACTCCACGCCGAGCCGCTCGCCGATCCGTCGCCACTCCTCCCGCGCGACGGTGCCGAAATCGACGCCGAGCCGCCCGCCGAGCCGCAGTAGTTGTGCACGCACAGCGACCAGACGCGACCGAACCGCCTTGTTCGCGGCCGCCGTCAGTCCGCTCACCTGCTCTATTGCCGTCTCGAACGGGGCACTCGACCCAGGTTCGGGGTGTACGGTGTCGGTCACCTGCGCACCCGCGCGGGCCCAGGCATGATCGACGAGAACCCGGTCCAGCGCCCAGCCGATCCGCTCCAGTTCCTCGTCGAGCGCGTCCGTATCCTGCGCCCAGGACTCGTCCCGGCGTGTCCCGTCGAGCAGGTTGTCGCGGCGCACCTCGAACCAGTTCCGGATCCGGGTGACCGCCGCACGCACCTCCCCGGCCTCGGCCTCCGGTTCGGGTAGGTGAGCTGCCGGATAACCGATACTCACCGCGAGGACATTGAGCGCGCGGACGACGGCCGCCGCGCGTTCGGTGGCCGCGATCCGAATCTGCCCCTCGACCCATTCCCGGTGACCGGATACCGCGGAGTCGCCCGCAGCCGACTGGGCAGCGTCGGGGTTGCGAGCGGCGGCCAGCTCAGCAGTGAGACGGTTCGAGGTCTCGGTGGCGGCGGTGTATTCGGAGAATTGGACGAGGACTTCCAGGCGGCGGTTCAGGACCCGGTCCAGTTCCGTCTGCTCCGCGCGATGGGCAGCGCGGGTGCCGGCCAGTTCCGCGATCCGCCAGGTCTCGTCCGGATCGCCGGGTCCACCGGTGAGGGTTGCCCGCAGGCGGCGGGCATCGGTATCGAGAACACTCAGGATCTCGGTGGTGCGTGTTCGCACCTGGTCGATATCGTCGAGGTCGGCGGTCTGTTCCAACTCGGCCTCGGCCGCGTGATCACGCAGAGCTTTCTGCGCCGCGTTCCGCCGCTGCTGCATCAGCATCCGCGACTCGGTCCAGGCCGCGGAATATTCGCGCATCGCACTGTTCCACTGGTTCAGTACGTCGCTGCGGGCCTGTCTCGGATCGGGCCCGGAGGGGCGAGCCGGGTCCTCTTCCGCACGGTGGTCGGGATCATGCTCACGCAACTGGGCCCACGCCGTATCGGCAAGCGCCAGCAGATGACGGCGGTACGCCTCGCCGATGCGCTGCTGCAGCTCGTTTTCCCGGGCGGCATAGAACAGCGTTGTGCGTTCTTTCCAGGCGGGCAGGTGCGCAACGATGTCGTTCCCAGCGGATTCGTCAGCGGCCGAATCGTATTCGTAGCCATCCCACGGCATATCGTCCGCCGGTAGCGTTTCGTCGCCGTCGCCGGGATCACCATAGGTATCGCCGCGTAGCACCGCTATCAGCTCGTCGACATCGGCCGGACCGAGAGTGCCGCCTTCCACTTTGCGGTGGATCTCACGAAGGTCGGATTCGGCCACTGTGGCGGCGATGGCCGCGGCCTGCTCCAGCTCCGTTCGCAGCTGGTCCACCGTCTCGCCGAGAGGATCGCGCGGGGAATCGGCGAACCCGGAACTGTCCCGATCGAGGCCGGGCAGACCGTCGGTGGCGCGGTGGTAATCGGCACGGCCACTGTGGAATTCGATCGCCGCGTCGAACAACTCCCACAGGTGAGCCCTGATATCCGATGCGGTGCCCGCCAGTTCACGCCGCTCCAGCTGCGCCTTGGCCGCATCGACCAACTGCTCGCCGATCAGGCGCAACCGGTCCTGATCACTGCCCGAGGACAGCAGTTCCATCGCCGCGTCTACCAGGCTCGACGTCTGGGTGCCCCGCGATTCCGCATCTTCCGCCCGCAGATGGTCGACGAGTGCGTAGAGCCGTACCAAACCGGCCCGGGCCCGGTCCTCGGCTGCCTCCCGCCACAGCCGCTGCCAATGGCGGACTTCGGTTTCGGCGGCCGGCGCGCGGGCGGGGTCGTCCCAGATCGCCAGCTGTAGTTCGGCGGAGTAATAGGCCGCTGTCGCCTCGATGGTTCTGCGGCGCCACCGCATGGTTTCGTGCAGAACGCCGCGGGCATGCCCGCTCACCCAGTCGGCACCTTGATCGGCGAGTGTGGCTCGGTCGGTGTCCGGCACCGGGGCCGCGAGCTCATCGCGCTCATTCCTGATCGCCGGGTCGAACTCCGCAAGCAGAAGCTGCGCCTCGCGCGCGAGGTCGGCAGGCCCGTCCACGGCACTCCAGTCGAGCACTCCGAGGAAATCCGCGGCATCGTCCAGTACCTGCAGGGCGTGTTGCTGCCGATTCCGCTCCAGGAACAGGTTCGCGGCTACCAGCGGATCACGTTCGGCCGGGAGTGGGATATCCAGGTTTTCGGGATCATCCGGCCCAACCACGGTGGCGACGGCGTCCGGATCCGGGCCCGGGCTGGACGCCGCGAGCTCTGCACTGCCGGCGGCGCCGCTCGGTCGCGCCATTCTGGTATTCACCGCCGCGTCGGACATCCGGTTCGCCTCGGCGGTCGCAACCTCCGCGAGCGCGCGGCCCGCATCCGCCGGAGTCTCCCCGGCGCCGATGACACGACCTTCGTCCGCAATGGCAAACTTTGCGAACTCCGCGAGACCCCGATGATATTCGGCAACTGCGGTCTGTGCGGCAGCCAGCAGCCACGACATCATGGTCCACAACTCGACGTCGTTTTCGGCCCGGAGGCGGCCGAACAGCTCCGATTCGACAGCGGCACCGAGGGCGGCCGGGGTTGCAGCGGGTTCGAGTCCGAGCCGATCGGCGATCCGGGTCAGCTGATGCGCACCGGATGCACTGCGAGTGAGCGCCATCCGCATGGCCAGCTCGCGGACCTCGTTCAGCGCGCACTCGGCCGCCGCGACCTCGGACGGACCGGCGGCGCCCAGCTGTGCTGATCGCCATGCGGCGGTGTGAAGATCGACCGCCCGGCCGACGGCTTCCCGTTGCAGGTACCGCAGATCTTCGAGGGTGCGTGAGGTCCGGCGGTCGATCCATTCCGTCCGTGGCAGGATATCGGCGGCCGACTCCCCCGGCTGGTCCTCGAACGCGTCGATACGAGTCTCCACAGCCGCGACGAGTTCGAGCATCCGGTGCGGATCCGGGGCAGCGGTGTCCTGCCACGGTATGGCGACCCCGAGTTGCCGCAGCCGACCCACGGCCGCGGCGAACCGGGCGGCCGCCTCGGAATCGGAAGTATCTAGGCTTGGATCATCCCGTTCTCCGGCCAGACGCCCTCGGCCCGATGCCGGCCCATGATCCGCGCCACGGTCGACGCCACCATCCCGTGTATGGCCCCGTTCTGATCCTGGAACTGCAGCGTCGGCTTGTGGATGGTCAGCCGCTGGTCCATCTCCTGCGTCCCACCGAACTGATACTCGATATCCGCCGGACCGTCCTGGATCAGGCGGTAATACACCAGCAGTGCCATCAGTATCTCCTTCTGTTGCGAACTCCACGGTGATCACCGGGCGGGCGGGGTCTTCGTGCGAACACTCGTCCCATTCGGCGCGGTGCCGTTGAGCGTAGGTGCCACCGCCAGGAGCCGGCCGGGCGGCGATGATCTCCCGGATCGCGGCCCGGCCCGCCCGGCGCCCGGCCTGCAGCGCCGCGGAAGTCAGCCCCTGATCCCGTCCGATCGCGAAGAGCTCCGCCTGAGCAGCGTGATCACCTCTCGCCGCGAGCGCCGCCGACCCGGCCTTGCGATAGAGAGAGGCAAGCGGGCTGCCCGGGATGTGCTCGCCGGTGAGGGGAGCGATCTGCCGGACGAGTTCCGCCGCGTCCAGGTCGAGCTGATCGGAAACATAGCGCCGTCTGCCGTCCGGGCCACCGTAACGCGGGTGATCCGGTCCCGGGTGGTCCGAGTGCACGAATCCCCGGCTGTTGCCGCCCGGGGGCTGCCCGGATCCGTCGGACGTGGGTTCGCGGGCCGAGCCACCGGCATCCGGGTCTCGATCGCCGGGGGAATTCTGAGGCCCGCCTCCTCCCGGCGGACCCTCTCCGGGGCCTGTGTTGCCGGGATCGCTGTCTCCCGGATCGTCATCTCTTTCCGGATTGTGTTCTGCAACAACTCGTTCGGCCTCGAAGGCCATGAACAGTTCGAGCGGCCCCGGATAGTCCTCCGGGGTGTGATCGTCGAGCTCACCGGGATAATCCAGGGGCATGGCCGGATCTGGAGTCTCGCGGATAGCCGCGAAATCGGCTGCTGCGCTGTAGAACGCATGGGCGGACCGGTGGACGGTGCGGGCGATCGCGTCCAGTTCCGCGGTGTCTCCGGAGGCGGGCCGATCGGCGAGCCGAGTTCGGATATCCCGCTCGAGATCGAGGAAGCTCTCCAGATTTCTGCGGCGCGGCGGTAATTTCTGTTCGCGCACACCGATCGCGATGGCCGCGTCTTCCAGCGCGGAGTAGGCCGCCCGCCCGCGTTCGATGGTCGTACCGAGCGCGGCGATCCCCGATTTCTCGGATTCCTCCAGCGCCTGTGTCAGCAGGCGGTCATCCTCGGACGACGTTCCGGTGTGGCCCGCGAACGGCAGCTCCGCTCGCATACGCTCGAGGTCGACCCGGACTCGGTCGATTCTGAAACCCAGGTGGCGAGTGGCGAATTCGTCCAGCCCGGGATGCTGCTGCGCTGCCAGTACGGCGAATCGCCGCGCGATGAATTCCTCGATAGCGGTCCATACCGCGGCGACTTCCCGCATGGCGAGCTCGAAACCAGTATCGTCGCCATTGGTGCGCGCCAGTTCCGCTTCGGCGCAATGGATTCGGAGGCGCGCCCAGAAAGTGTCGCGCTGTACGAGGTAGCGCCGTTCGTCGCGCACCCGGGCACGACGGCGCGTCCATCCGGATTCGCTCGCCGCGTCACGCTCGACAGCTTCGGCCTCGGCGACAGACCACTCCCCGATCAGATCCATCAGACGCCACGGACTCGGGCTTCCACCGCCAGGTGTGTCGGTGATCAACGTCAAACGGTCGGCGAGCCGCCGCACCACCCTCTCGGCCGCCACTCGCCGTGTCGCATCCAGCGATCTGAGACTGGCCCAGGGCCTGGCGACACCCACGTTCGGGTCTGCGTCGGGGGCCTGCCCGGTGGGGTGGCCGCGCCACAGATATAGGGCCTCCCGGTATACCGTTTGCCAGAACTGGGCCTGGTCACCGGCCCGATCGGCGGTGTCGAAGGCATGATAGTGGGCACCGATGGACACGGCGTCGTCCAGGAAATCTGCGAATAGTTTCGGGCCCGCCCAGGCACGACTACTCGATCGCTGCTCCTCGGCCGAGCGCGCGTCCTCCATCTTGTTCTGGATTGCCCGCACGATCTTGGGCGGTTGAGTCCCGGTGATTCTGTTTCTGAAGCCGAGGTTCACCAGGCGTCGCTCAACAGTGCGCGCGTCGAGTGCGGCGTACTGCTCAGGCATGTCCCTGCGTCCCTCTGTCAGGTCGGGACCAGGGACTTCACCGCGGAGCTCTGTCTCGAATTCCAGAGCCGAACGATACTTGTCGAGCGCTTCTTCGGCCTCGCTGGACAGTTCCGCACAACGGTCCTCGAGGCGTTGTTGCCGCGCCCGGACGAGGGATTGTTCCGGATCGATGACAGGACGCTCGACAGTCCCGGCCTCGGCGGCAGCCGTGAGCTGGCGCTGGACAACGCGGGCGAGTTCGGCCACATCGTCTGTCTCCGGGGGGATCCCGAGTTCGCCGCAGATCCGACGCAGAATGTCGCGGCTCACTCCCTGCCGCGCACGGGCCACCGCGATCCCTGCCGCGGTCAGCTCCTCCAGCAGCTCGACATCGGTCCGCCCGGCATCGAGGACCACCCGATCACGGGATGGTTCGTAATAGGTCGGCCGGGATCCGAAGCTGATCTTCCGACGATCGAGGATCAGCTCGCGCGGATCATCGGGCGGCAGCTGGTCCCGCAGTTCGTCCACTCTGGCCGCGGTGTACTCATCGACCAGATGTGGATGCCAGCCGCCCACGGACGGCACGTCGTCGCTGGGCAGCGGTTCATCGGTCTCCCGGTAGAACACCGCACCGTCGTCGAGGAGGTCGATCTCCCAACAGCGGATTCGCGTACCCGCCGGCGGCTCGTCCACTGCCGTCCGGAGCCACTGGTGATCACCGGGTTTCGCAACAATCCACATTTCTCCTGGTTCGCCGGGGACGATCGCCACCTGCTCCCGGTGCACGGTGGCGCCTTCGACACTGCCGGTCCATTCGGTGAGCAGCGTGTTCGCGACGCTCCGGACTGCCCCGTCATATCGGCTGTCCGCGGCGGCCGTGGCGTCCTCGAAGTCGGCGAGCAGATCCCGGATGTGTCGCAGATCCAGTTCCCTGCGGCGCAACCGGGCGAGCTCCGGCTGCGCGATGTCCCGGCTGTACCCGGCGATCTCGGACTCCACCCGCTGCTGTGCCACCGCCAGCCGGTCGCGGAGCGCGTTCCGTTCGTCGGCGCTGGCCGGGATCCGCGGGTCGACGTCCGATCCGGGCAGGTCGGCGACCTTATCGGCGAAAGCATTCGCGCAGTTGAGGGAGTTGCGGCGGAGCACAGTTCGTTCCCACGCACTCGACCGATTTGTCGCGTGGGAGGCGGGGTCCGCCGGAATATAGCGAGTCCAGCCGGCCGCGGTCCGATCGGCGGTGGCCCCGAACCTTAGCTGCTGTTCCAGCCACTGCCGCAGTTCCGTCGCTGATCTCGCCGGGTAGCCCAGGTGGTCGGGGACGGGATTCCGGAGGGCGCGCACGAGTTCCTCGACCACGGCCCGGGTTTCTTCGTCACCGAGATTCGGTGGGAGACCTTGGGCGCGAAGACAATCGGCGAAGGTCGCGTGGTCCCGAAGCGGTTCGCACAGGTCGTCGTCGATGACCATCCGGTACAGGTGGTCGCCCAGTTCCGTTACGGCGCGCTCGTGCGCGCGAGCGCGCAGTTCGGGGCCGGGCGGAGTGATCGTGTCCCGTTCCAATTCGGCCAGGGCACGACGGACGATCTCGTGGTATTTCCGCTCTGCGGCGCGCAGGTGCGCCGCACGGGTGGCGTTCCCGTTCTCGCGGAGTGTGGCGATATCCGCAGCGGTGGAGTCGAGCGGGCGCGCGCCCGGCACCCCGAGCTCGCGGACCTGAGCCGCGATCCGGAACCGGGCACCCCAGATTCGAGCCTGGTCTGCGGCCTGTGCCCGCAGATTCGCCAGCGGAGGCATCTCGTGCACCCGGGCGGCCGCCGCCCGCCCCGAGGCCGCCAGATCCTCCGCGGCGGCCGATTCGGCCAGCCGCTCGACCGCCTCCGCCGCCGGCACATTCCCCCCGGCGGCCCGCTCGACAATATCGCCGGAGTAGGCGTTCACCTCACCGGGATGCTGTTCTCCCTCGCGAATCGTGTGGTACAGCTCCTTGCCCGCGGGGAGTTGCCGTAGCAGGTCCAAAGTGCGGTCGACCGCGCCCGGCAGCCCTTCGGCAGGCGGTAGGCCATGCTCGGTGGCAGCCGCTGACCGGGAATCGGCCAGCGCTCGCGCGCGTTCGGCGTCGAAGCGGGTTTCCTGCCAGGGTGCCAGCCGGTCGGCCTCGGCGTGGGCGCGTTCCAGGTCCCATCCCGCGAAAAGGCCCAGCCATTCATAGAATTCGTGGCGGAGAAATTCGACATCGGAGCGTCGCTGCGCGATCTGCTCGGCGGGGGTCAGGTCGACACCCCATTCGTCGGTCTCATAGGTATTCCGGACGAGCCGGTCCCAGACGGTGACCATATCCGGGTGGCTCTGTCCCAGGCGGGGCCCGTCTTCCGGGCGCCCGGTATCGGGATCGAGCCGCTGATCCTCGTTCCCGAAGATGTGGTTCTTGATGTCTCCGAGGTTGCGGAGGATCTCGGCGGTATCCGCTTTCGGGAAGATCAGGTTGCCTCGCTCGTCACGCGCCTCGCGGATAGTGCGGGCGATGGCGGCGATATCGTGGGGATCGTTCCTGATGCGTTCGAAATCGGCATCGGCTTCCGCTTGCACCTCGGCATCCATCGGGAAGTCGCGGAGCGCGCCGAAAATTGGCAGCCGCAGCTCGGAGGAATCCGGTTCCTCGGCGTCGTCGGCGTGCAGGATACCCAGTTCCCAGGTCGCGTCGGAGTGTTCGTTCAGTATGCCGACGACCACACCGCGCACGAAATCCGGATCGGGGCCGGCCGCAAGACCCGATGCCCCTTGGGCTTTTCGCTCACGGATCCACTTGGACACGGTGGCCGCCGCAGCGCGCACCGTCGCACCGGTCTCCGGCAATGCCAATGTCCGCTGCACGGCACGGATATCTTCCCACGCACCTGCACGCCGGTTCTCCGCGTCCGTGCACAGCACGTCCCAGAGTTCGCTCGCCGCCCGCTCATAGGAATCCGGCGGGCTCTCCTGGGAATCCGATCCGACGATATCCGCATGTCTGTCGGCATACGCCAGATTCGCGTGGCGCAGTAAGTATTTCGTTTCACGTTGGAGTTGGTGTCGATCCGAGTACGTCTGGCGGTACGCGATCATCCCGATCGGGTTCGCGGCGCTGCGCGCGGATTTCTCCAGCTCGGCGTCGAGCTTCTCGAGTTCGGCGTCGAGCCGGTCCGCGCACGCCTGTGCCCGCTCGACGGTATCGCCGGCACGAGGTAGCCCGAGTTCCTCTTCGATGCGCTCCAATTCCTGATCGATATAGGTCAGGTTCGACGCGATGAGCCCCTGGATATGATGCCAGGTATCGACGGCACCGGCCATCACCTGGCTCGGCCGTAGATCGGAGAAGGACGAGACCCGGCCGCTCCCCATTTCTTCGAGGGATTTCACCGACACGACCGTGTTCTCGGCATTCGGATTGGGTCGGCGCGCTACCAGATCCACTTCCGACCATTGGAGGGCGAATTTCGCCTGCCCCGCCGCGTGTTCGGCCCGATGCGACAGCTCGTGCAGAAGGTGCCGGCGAACAGGCGGGACACCGGCCCGTATCGCCTCCTCCAAGTTCCGGCGCCCACGGTCCGCGAGGCTCGTGAGCTCCTCGACGGTATCCTCGACCTGGTAGAGAAATGACGACCTCCCGGCGACGATCAAGTCGTAACGCGGCCCGGACCCGGCTTCGTGAAGGTCCGTGTCGTGGTCTTGCAACCAACCCCGGTTGCGGACGGCGGCGGCCAGCCGAATGTAGGACCAGGAGTCGACCGAATCCTGGGAAGCTACCAGGGGGGCGATCGGATCCCGCAGGTAATCCGTACCCCTGGCGTAGGGCAGATCTCCCCGGAACCGGTGGAGATCGACCTCGATACGGCAGTTTTCATTGTGCGCCACCGCCGCCTCGAAACCGAGCTCGGCCAGCCGGGTAACTCTCCGGGTCAGCGTGCGCCGGGCGAAACGTCCACCCCCCAGGCGGTTGGCATCCTGCTGCGCGATATCGAACCGCCCCGCTCCCCGGCCGCTCTCGATATCGCTCTCTGTCTTCAATTTCGATGTGGCGACGTAGATCCGGCTGCTGATTTCTTCGGAGATCATCCGGTGCAGGTCACGAATCTCCCTGTCGCCCAATTCGCGCTCACGCACGGCGTCTTCCCCGAGGACTTGGGTCGCCACAGCGACCAGCACATCCCGTAGCTTCGCTCGTCGGATGTCGGCCGCTGTCACGAAATCCTTCCAAGCGATCTGAGCCTCGGCCAGGAATGCGGCAGCGCGCTCCGGTTTTCCGGCGAGCAGCTCCGATTCGGCTCGCGCGCAGAAGGCCCGGAATATCAGCTGATCGAGCTCACGACGTAGCCAGTACAGCTGGGATGCACCCCGCCAGTACTGGAGATCGTCCCAGGGCAGCGGGCCGACACTCTGCGTGCTGGACGCCGCCGACTTGATCTTGTCGGTCTGCTCGTCCAGTAGCCGCCGATACGCGGCGGCCTTGGCGGCCACTCCGCGCCGCCCGGTTCCCTCGGTGCGCCTGGCTCTCTCACTGCGACCGGCTTTGTGTATGCGGCGCATCAGCGCCCGCATATCGCCGACGGCACCTTCCCGGCGAGTATCCGTGAGTTCAGCCAGTTCGCCGGACAGCCGGCCGACCATTTCGCGAGCGGTTCTCCCGTCCGCCGCACGCGCGAGTCGGTGTGGCTCCCCGATCGTCGGCGACCATACTCGCCAGTGTTCGTAGATCTCGGACAAAGCCCCATAATGCTCCTGCAGCAACCACAACGTGACCCGCAGTGCACGGTGCCGCAGCTCGCGCCGCGCCGATACCTGCTCCACTACGGAGAGATCCGAATGCAGCGTTTCGGCCATGGCGAACTCGCGTGTCCGCCAGAGGCTCTCATCCGCCCACTGGCTTGCGGGTATCCCGGACCAGGCGCGTATGTGGCCGAGTAGCTCGGCGGGGTCCTCCCGCAAGACGCTGTGGCCGCTGCGCGTGTCCAAGAGCCTGCCGGACAGTGTCGCCGCCAGCGCCCACACGCGGCGCAGTGCCGAATAGGCACGATCGTTCAGCAGTGCGTGCCCGAACAGGCGGAAGGTCTCCTCCACCGCGCCCTCGGAGGCTCGGTCGTCGCCGGCGCGGCGCGTGTCGCGGGCGAGCGCGCGATAGTAGTCCCGTGTTGCACGGACGACCGGTGCCCGGCCGGCAGCAACTTTCTCAGCACGCTCTCGCACCACAGTGACGAACTTGTCGCGCTCGCCGGGGTCGCCGAAATCACGGTTCGCGAAGTCGGCCTCACCGACGGTGACGGGTTCGTCCAGCTCTCGGCTCCCCCGCGCCCATTCCCCGAATGCCTGCGCCACAGCGGATGAGCTCCGGACTTCGCCGAGGCCGAGGTACTGCGCTACCGCCGATTCCGCACCCCGGAGGCCACCCTCCACCGCTGATTGGCCGGCGGCCGGATAGTGCCCGGGCCGCCAATCCATGACTGTGTGTACCGGCGTGTAGGTGCCACCGTTCGCGGTGTGGACGGCCATGGACCGCATTTCGGCCAGGACCCTGTCGAGAAACTCGATATCGGACAGCCGCTGCCGGTCATCCGGGTAGTCGTCGGCCGCCAGTCGCAGCCAGGTGGTCACCGTTCCCAGGCCAGTGGCGGAGCCGAACAGGTATTTCTTGATCGCGCGCAGATCGTCGGGCGCGAATCCGATCGTGCTCCCGTCGGCGCGCCGGAGCTCGGCGGCTGCGAAACCGGCGATCGTTTCCGCGACGGCCTCTACATCGCCGGTGAACTGTTCGATCACCTCGGCCAGTGCCGCGGCGATATCCTGCTCATATGCGGGACCTTTCGGGCCCCACCCGGTATCGGCGGTCCTCAGGATATGACCGTTTCGCTGCCGGGGATCCGCCAGCACAGACAGCAGTGACAGTTCATCTTCGGCGGCGGTGAGCGCATGTGTCAGCGACTCGGCAACCTTCCCCGATCGCATTTCCACCAACGCGGCACCACGCCGCTCCACCGCGGAACTGTACAGAACCGCGAGCACCCGATTCACGTGTACGGTAGCCGTTTCCAGGTCGGACTCGATCCCGGCGGAACTCGCCATCTCGCGCCGAGCCTGGTAGCAGCCCAGGAGTATGTAGTACGTGTCACGGCGGATATCGGCGATAACCCCGGCCGGAGCGCCCGGACGCTCGGCTGCCGCGTCCAGCCGCCGCATGACTTCGGATTCCCAGGTGTCTATATGCCACGGGCCTGTGACCTCTTCGTCGGAGGTTCCGAGCTCCGGTCCGGCTTCGAGATCCGCGAGGCGCCGCGTGATCTGCTCGAGATCGGCGGCATGGGGTGTCGCGTGTTCGAGGGCGGCCGATTCCGCGCGCCGTGCCACCTTTTCCGCCTCGAACATCAGCGCCGACTCGACTGAACCGGTGCGCTCGACGAGGCGTTCGTCGTGGATATCGCCGGGACGGGTGAGGTCCATCCCGAGGCCGGGATAGTCGGTGATGGCCGCGGTGTCGGCCATCACGACATACATGTCGTGAACCGCCCGCTCGAGCGAGCGGCCGATCTCGCGCAGCATCGCCCGTCGCGCGGGACCGATATCGGGATCGTTCTGTTCTTCGAGCCTGCTCCGCAGTTCGGTGACGGTTTCTTCGAAGAGCACACGCTCCGGCGGTGGCCGCATCGGCTCCGGCAACTGACTGTTCCGCAGTTCGGTGAGAGCGTCTGGGCTGGGCGCCCCGAATTCGGGCAGTATCGTTCCGGGTCGACGCAGACCGAGCGTGACCGCTATCGCATCCACGGCAGCCCTGGCCTGCCTGCCACGCAAGCGCACCGTCGTCAACGCGGCCTGGCACTGCGGCTCGGCATCTTTCACGGCGGCATACAGACGAACACCGTCGCCCGCCGGTCGACCGTCGAATCCGGCGGCCGGCAATTCCAACCGCATCTGGCCGAGGTCGATGCGGGCGCCCGCGGCGCGGAAGCTCGCGTATTCGGTGTTGAAGCGGGCGTGGTCATAGTAGGAGGACAGGCCGGTGGCGGGTTCGGTGTCATAGGGACCCGGGGTCGGTCGCGGATCGAGTGATTCGCAGTACTCGTCGATCAATTCGACGGCCTGCGACCACACTGGGACGACGTCGTCCATGGCCTGGTCGAACCCCTCGTAGTCGCCACGCATCCGAGCCGATTCCGCACGGGCGGACTGGATTCGGAGTTGCCCCCACAGACTGTCCCGGCGCACCCGGTAACGCCGATAGGCCCGCAGCCGCGCCAGCCGGCGCCGGGATTCGGAGTCGCTGCTCGCGTCCTCGACAATGGCCTTCGCCTCGCCGGTTTGCCATGTTTCGATGAGATTCACCAGATCCGGCACCTGCCGGATGATGTCCGGGAGGTCGGTGCCCGCCCGAACGGTGTCGTCCGGGATCAGCCCCAGGCCGGAAACGGTCCGTCGCAGCTGTGCCAGCCCGGAGTCGGCGCGCTCGGTCTCCCGGGCGTCGAGTTCGCGGGAGAGATCCGTGCCTTCGTAGGCACTCCACAGCTCATAGGTGGCGCGCCAGATCCCATGCCGGTACCGGTCTCGCTCCTCCCACACATCGTGTGGCGACTCGTGGAGTCCGGTGGTGATGACCGCGGAGTCCCCCGGCGCGAAAATCAGATCGTCGAGATAGCGGTTGAACGAGTCACCGTCGACCGTATAGGGTTCGCGCACCACACTTTCCGGCCATCGCTCCATACTCTCGAAGCTCTCGTCGACGGCGGTCTTGACATCATCGGGTGACAGCCCCGCGCGGCCCAGGAACCGCATCCCGATCTCCTGGAGGCGCTTCTCGAGCACAGGCCAGCCGGGGGACATCTGGTCGAGCTGCTCCACCTCGGGATCAGGAGTGCGACCGCGCAGGCGCATCTCTTCCATATGGGCGATGGAGTAGGCAACGGAAGCCTCCCAGGACCTGTGTGCTGACGCGATGAGACCGTCATGAATCCACCGCTGCCCCACCCGGATCCGGGCCTCCCCGGGGTCGATCAGCGGCCTCTCGTACGGATCCACCTGGTCGGCCGGCGCGGCCGCTATCCGTTGCCGGACAAGTCTTTCGAGCCGAAAGATACCTGTGATGTCGGCCGGGATTCCGAGCGTATCGGCGATCTCACGCATGATGTCGACGCTGCGCTGCTGCCGATTCCGCACGGCTTCGATCGCCGCATCCGTGAGGTTCGGCAGCAGCCGCTCCGGCCACGAGGAATCCGGGTCGTTCTCGAACGGCTCCCAGGAATCGGGGTCGTTCTCGAATGCGTCCCGGGCTGCCTGCCAGTCGGCGACCTTGTCCGCCGCGGCGTGCGCACCGAAGTACGGGAGGTCGCCGTTGTCCCAGCGCGGGGCGATCTCCCGTGCGAAAAGGCCGTCTTCCATGAGGGACTCTTCGACCACCTCGCGAGCGAACAGCATCAGATCCAGGGCATGCTGTTTCGTCCCGTAGGGACCGTCGTAGTCGCCTTCCATCAGACGGCGGACGGCCTCGTACACGGCCAGGCTCGGGGTGAACCTGCGCCGGACCGGTTCGGTCGACGTATCGTCGAGCAGCCAATGTTCGTCTGTGATGAGGTAGTCGAGGATTTCGTCGATCTGCCCGCGCCGGAAGGGTTTCGGCGCGACGCCCGCCGCGGGCTCCTCCTCGGAGTTGTAGTTGTCGTAGAAGAATTCCCGGTTGTTCTCGAAGATGCCCGTGGAAACCTCGGCCAGGTTCCGCCGAAGCCATTCGTAGCCCCTCTCGGCGGCTTCCGCTTCGTGCGCGGTGGATGCGGGTCCGAACTCGCCGCCGGCGGAGCCGGAGCCCTCGGCCGGAGGGATACCGATATGGATGCTCTCCCCGTACTCACTGATCGGTTCGAGTGCCTCGAGTTCGCCGGATGTCAAGCGGGCCGGGTTCCCCTCGGCATCCACCGGCTGTCCGTGGGCATCGGTCAGGATCGCCCAGACGCCGGTGACCTCCCCGCTCCGATATCCGATCAGCTCCGCCGCGATCAGCGGATTCAGTTCACCGTCTATCGCGAAGAGCACACCGTGGAAATTTCCGGCCGGGTCATCGACCAGCACCGTGCCGTTCTCGTTCCGGAACCGGTACGCATGTGCGCCGAGACCGAGCTCGTCCTCCTGCGCATACCGTTCGACGACCACCGCCGAACAGCCGTCGCCCAGCGATTCCACCGCGTCATGAACCGCCCACAGGCTGTTCCGGTACTCACCCGCCTCCTGATAAGCCCGCAGCCGTCCGTGCTCGCCCGCCCCCTCTTTCTCCGGCCCGAACGCCTCCCTGGGCCCGAGATCCTCCAGCCTCCGGCCGTACAGCCGGAGCTCGGCCTCGAACTTCCGCTGCACACCGAGGTCACTGTGCCCGTACAGCTTCCGCCCCTGCTCGTCCCGCTCGTCGGCCCAATCCGGAAGTTTGTCCCCCTCGGGCCGGACCTTGTCGACCTCCTCCGCGACCCACTCGGCACAGCCCCCCGGCTCCACCTCCAGATTCGGCCCACTGCTATCCACCCTGTCGGCCGGCACCGGCACGCTGCCGTCGAGGGAATCCCCCACAGTGCCGACGCTCCGGACCACGACCGCCCGGCGCGCCGAACCGTCCGCCCCCGCGTACTGCGTGGCGAACCCTCCGGACCTGCCATCCGTAGGGAGTAGCCCGGAACCTCGGGGGAGGGTCTTCGGTTCCTCGGGGAGCGCCGCTCTCCCATCACGCGGAGCGACAGATCCGTCACCTACCGGCTCCCAGCTCGGTTCTGCAGCCGATGGAGATCCGGGCGCAAATCCGGCCGGGCCGGTGCGGGCGTCGGCGGGTTCGAGAGCCGGGGCCCATTCTCGATGAGCGGAACCATCACCGCGGACCCATCCGGGCAGTTCTCTGCCGGGCATATTCAGCCCCGGCCACGGCAGTTCGATCTCGACCGATCGCGGCCGATAGATGCCGGAAACGCGGAGGGTTTCATCGAGCATCGAGCTGTTCGTACTGTAAACGACTCGAAGTACTCCGTCGGAGCTGAGATCCGGAATCAAATGAGCATTGTAGGTGCTGACGTATGCGGATTCGAATTTTCCGACCGCACCCCCTTCCGTGGTTCGATACAGTAATGTCGGTTCAATGAACGGTCCGGTCGGAGACTTGCTCAGATAACCCACGATGTCAGGGCTGAAGAGAGTTCTGGTATCGAAAGTGACGAGCAGATAGTTCTCATCATCCAAGCGCGTTACGCTGTACTCGTTGGCCACGCCTTCCATGACTTCCACAGCATTCGCTTCATCGGCCGACCAGCCCTGGCCATCGTAGAATTCCCAGGTTTGCCGCAGATCATCGCCCTCGACACGGGCGATATGCATAGTTTTCCGCGTACCGTCTTCTCTGGCGCCGTATACGTAGGTGTATCCGTCGACATCGGGTTCCACCCACGATCCCCAATGCACATCCGTCGCACACGGCAGCGGAGTCGTGTCCAGCTTCTCCAATGTGCCGGGATCGAAGCGGACGAGCAGTCGATCCACATTGTCGATGCGCAATTTGCCGAAATCTATCGCGTCACCGAACGCGACCTCACCCTCTCGGCCATCGTTCCACGCAGCGTGCATCCCGAGGAATATGATGTCGAGTGTATTTCGATGAGTGATATGCGAACCACCCATCCAGTAGTAGGTGTAATTCCCGCCGGCCACCAGAGGAGCCGGACGGCCATCGGTTCCCGCCGGGGATATCATCTGGAAATTTCCATCGATACCCATGAAAAGGAAACTGTTGTTCACGATCTCGTTCCCACGAGATCCGTCCGGCGCGATCGGCCCGAGGAAGGTGTCCGAGCCCATCATTACATGGCCGGTCAGCTGTCCTTCGCCGTTACGGACTTCACGGATATAGCAGCTGTCGGCACCGTTCCAATCGGACGAGCCGGCAATGAATCGCTCGATGGCTCCGTTCAGTGCCTCATCGGGGCCCGAGCGCACGATCCGGGATGGCAGGTTTTTCGCGCCGGAAATCTGCCGGTCCATGGGCAATTCGTTGTCGAGCAAGCCGGCGGGAACCAGCGTGGCCTGCGCCCGCCCCTCCTGATCCAGCGTCAGAAGGACAAACCTTGTCTCGACACCGGGCTGCTTCGACATCGTCAACAGCTCCGGGCGGGCCGCCAGTTCTGTATCGACGATCCGGCCGTCCATGGCCGGTTCGACCAGAATGATCAGAGTCGGCCGTTCGGCTTCGATGATGCCGGCGCGTGGGGGCACCCCGCGCGCGCCCAGGGGTGGCAGGGTTTACCCTCCG
>NZ_JARWOV010000158.1 GCF_029868855.1 Nocardia carnea
CCCCCCCCCCCCCCCCCCCCCCCCCCCCCCCCCCCGGGCCCCCCGGGCGCCACCCCCCCCCCCACCCCCCGCCCGGGCCCCCCCCCCCACCCCACCGCCCCGCCCCCCCCCCCCCCCCCGCTCGGTCCCCCGCCCTTCCCCCGCCGCCCCACACCCCCCCCTCCCGGCCCCACACGGGCCCCCCACCCCGGCCCGGGCCGGACAGGATGACGGCATGCGGTGGGCATATGCGCCGGTACTGTTGGCCCTGATCGCCGGCTGCTCGACCGGCGCGACGCCGGAGCCCGACCGGCCGGTTTTCGACCTCCAGGCCCACCGAGGCGGACTCGGCCTGATATCGGAGAACACCCTGCCCGCTTTCGCCCACGCCCTCGAACTCGGGGTGAGCACACTCGAACTGGATATCCAGATCACCGCGGACGGTCACCCGGTCGTCACCCATGATCGGGACCCGGATCCGGCCAAATGCGCCGATACCGCGCCGGCATTTCCCGGCGACCCCGAATTCCCCTATGTCCCCGGCCGCGCCCTCATCCGCGACCTCACCCTCGACCAGGTACGCACCCTCGACTGCGGTTCCCGGCCGCTTTCCGGATATCCCGAACAGCGGCCGGCGCCCGCCGCGAAGATGCCGCTGCTGTCGGAGGTTTTCGATCTGGTGCGGGCGTATCGCGCCGAATCGGTGATGCTGAACATCGAGACCAAGGTGGAGGCCGCGGCCCCGCACGAGACCGTGCCGGGAGCCGATTTCGCCCGCATCGTGGTGCACGAGATCCGCCACGCCGGCCTTCGGGATCAAGTCACCGTGCAGAGCTTCGACTGGTCCACTCTGCGGATCGTGCGGGAGCTGGATCCCGAACTGCCGCTGGTCGCGCTGACGAACGGCGCACAGTTCCTCCAGGAGGGTGTACCCGGACCCTCACCCTGGCTGGGCGGGCTGGATATCGACGACTTCGCGGGTTCGCTGCCGGAGAAGTACGTGGCCGCGGCTGCCGCGCTCGGCGTCGAAACCCTCGCACCGGTACACGGAGCGCCACAGGACGGTTCGATCACCGACCCCGGCTACACCCCGTTCACCACGGCGGAATTGGTCGATACCGCGCACCGGCGCGGACTCCGGGTGGTGCCGTGGACGGTCGACGACCCAGCCACCATGGCCCATCTGCTGGGTCTCGGCGTCGACGGGATCATCACCAACCGCCCCGATGTACTACGAAACATCCTCGAGGAGAACGGATACGCCCTGCCGCCGCCGCTGTCCCGGCATTGACCGGCCGAACCGGCCCGGCTCGCTGTGCGTATCCATAAACTGGTGGCATGCTCGATCCTCTCAGCCTCGCTGTCGGCGCAGGCCTTCTCGCGATCGGCTGGGCCTGCGGCCGGTTCGGCACACGGCGCCGATCGGGATCGGCCCGGAAACTCACCGCCCGCTGCGGTTGCGGCCACGATCTGGCCCTGCACGATCGCGCCACCGGAACCTGTCACGCAGAGTCCTCCCGCCGGGGCACGCACGGTCTGCGCGAATGGGTGAAATGCAACTGCCGCCGCTACACCGGACCCACTCCGCTCGAGGATGTGTTCAGCTCGCCGATCCTGCCACCGGAGTCCTGACGCGGCAGCAGGTTCCCCACCTCCGTCGCCGACTTCGCGAGTTCGGGCGTCTCGATCCGACCGACCCGTAGACCCGCACAGCGTGATGCGTTCACCGAACCGGCGGTCCCGGAAACGCACCGTGCCCGCTTCCGGACATCACGGAGGCGAGCACGGTGCGAGGTACCGCGGGAATCAGTGCGCGAGCACGGGTTCACCTTCGGCCGGAGCGGGCAGGGTGGACGGCAGCAGCGCCCCCAGCACGACCGCACCGATCACGAAAACCCCTGCAGCCCAGGCGAAGCTGGTGGTGTAGCTTTCGATGGCCGACTGCGCGACGGTGATCTGGCTCGGCGTCCGCCCGGCGAGATAGTCACCTGCCGCAGACGCCGCGATGGTGCTCAGCAACGCCGTACCGATCGACCCGCCGACCTGCTGGCTGGTGTTGATCATCGCCGAGGCGACACCGGCATCATCGTGCCGCACCCCGGCGGTGGCGCTCTGGAATGCCGTCGACATGGCGGCGCCGAGGCCGAGGCCGAGCAGGATCAGGCTGGGCAGGATATGGGTGGTGTAACCCGTGTCGAGCCCGATCTGCGTCAGCCAGGCCATACCGAGCGCGGCGATCGCGAACCCGCCGCTGACCGCCACCTTCGGGCCGATCTTCGGCAGCAGCAGCGACGGGGTCGTGGTCGAGGAGACGACCATTCCGGCGACCATCGGCAGGAACGCGACACCGGTCATGATCGGTGAATAGCCCAGCGTGAGCTGCATGTAGTAGGTCAGGAACAGGAAGATCGCGAACATTCCGATGCCCATGACGAATACCGCGAGGTATGCGCCGCCGCGGGTGCGGTCGAGCACGATACGCAGCGGCAGCAGTGGATGGGCCACCCGTGTCTCCAGCCATACGAACAGCGCGAGCAGGGCTGCGCCACCGATGAGGAACGCGAGGGTGGCCGAATCGGTCCAGCCTTCGCTCTCGGCGTGGGAGAAGCCGTAGACGATCGCGAAGAGGGCGGCGGTGACAACGGCTGTGCCCGGGATATCGAGTTTGGGCCGCGCGCCGCCGGCATGCCGGGCCAGCAGCAGTACCGCGCCGACCAGCGCGACCGCCGCGAAGATCAGGTTCACGAACATCACCCACCGCCACGACGCCCATTCGGTGAGCGCACCGCCGAGCAGCAGGCCGATGGCTCCGCCGGTCCCGGCGACGGCGCCGAAGATACCGAAGGCCTTCGCCCGTTCGGACGGTTCGGTGAAGGTGACGGTGAGCAGTGACAGTGCCGCCGGTGCGAGCAGTGCGCCGAAAACGCCCTGGCCGACGCGCGCCGCGACCAGCATCTCGAAGTTGGCGGCCGCACCGCCGACAGCGGAGGCCACCGAGAAACCGATCAGGCCGACGATGAAGGTGTTGCGCCGGCCGAACAGATCGCTGAGCCGGCCGCCGAGCAGTAGCAGGCTGCCGAAGGCCAGTGCGTAACCGGTGATCACCCACTGGCGGCTCGCATCGTCGAAGCCGAGGTCACGCTGGGCTTCGGGCAACGCGATGTTGACCACGGTCGCGTCGAGCACGACCATGAGCTGGGCGACGCCGAGAACGGCGAGAACCCACCATCGCAGCGCATGCGACCCGCGCCTGCCGGACGGTTTTTCCTGCGCGGATGGCCCGCGTTCGAACGTGGTAGTCATCTCGCCCCTTGAATGGTCTGATTAAATGGAGGAAGCATCTCCGCTTACCTGAACGCTAACACAATAACGGAGATCACGCCTCCACTTAATCCCGTCGTTGATAGACTTCTGCTGTGAAACCCGCCACGACCTTGCGCACCCGGCGCCTGCGCGCCGATGCCGTCCGTAATCAGCAACGCATCGTCGAGGCCGCTCGTGAACTGTTCGCCGACCGCGGACTCGAGATCACCCTCGACGATGTGGCCGAACGCGCGGGTGTGGGAGTCGGCACGGTCTACCGCCGGTTCGCCAACAAGACCGAACTCATCTCCGAGGTCTTCGAGCACCATCTCGGCGAATTCGCCGACGCCGCCGAAGAGAGCGTGCGGCACCCCGACCCATGGCTCGGCCTCGTCCAGTTCGTCGAATACGCCTGCCGCCACCTGGCGATCAACCGCGGGTTCAGTGAGGTGATCCTCGAACTCGACCTCGACACCGAGCGCTTCCACCGCATCCGCGACCGGATCAAACCGGCGGTCGCCGCGATCGTCGAACGCGCACGGGCCGCGGGCGTACTACAACCGGATATCGAACCGTCGGATCTCTTCGCGATGATCCATATGGTCGACGGACTCGCCGAATTCGCCAAACCGATCAATCCGGAGATCTGGCGGCGCTATATGGCCATCACGCTCAACGGTATTCGCGCCGACAGCGTCGCACGCCAGGAACTACCGGTGCGCGCACTCACCGACGACGAGGTGGACCGGGCCAAAACCGCCCGCGCCGCCCCCTGCGCCGGCCGCCGCCGCTGATCGAGCAGCAGGTGTACGGCGACGGCCGAATAAGCGCCCTGCCGCCGCGCTAGCGCGGCGACCACCTCGGGAGTGGGCGAAGACGGGTGAGCACGTTCCGAAGAGTCGCGACCCGCACCCCGGCGCTCCCGGGGCTGCGCACCGCCGATTCGGCCTCGGCGAATGCGGTGCGCAGGCCACGGCGCGTACCGGTCGATTGCCCACCGGACGGAGTCGCGCCCGCGGACGGCACGGTGCGGAACTTTCGTTCGGATCTTGTTTCCGCGGCATCATCGGAGGTAGCACGCAGAAGCCGATCCGGTAGCGACAGCTTGCACACCGTGCGAGCGGTCTGAAAGAACTGCGCGGCCAGCGAACCCGATGTATAGGGAAGATCGTACTCATCACACAGCGCCCGGACACGTACCGCGATCTCGGGGTACCGGTTGCTGGGCAGATCCGGGAAGAGGTGGTGCTCGATCTGGTAGCAGAGGTTCCCGGTCAGAAAGGCCAGACGTGGACCGGCGGTGAAATTCGCACTCCCCAGCAGCTGTCGCAGATACCATTCGGCGCGGGTCTCGTTCTCGAAATGTGCCGTGGTGAACTTTTCCGCACCGTCCGGAAAGTGCCCGCACATGATCACGATATAGGACCACAGATTCCGGAGCAGTAGCGCTGCGGCGTTCGCCGCCACCGAGTATTTGAACGTACGCGGAGCGAGAGCCGGGAACAGGAGGAAATCCTTTCCCACCTGCCGAATCAACTTCCGAGCCAATTCGGCGTCCGGCTCCGAGCGCAGCCGACCGCGCGAAATTCCCTGCCGACGCCGCACGAGCGCCCAATCGTGTATCGCTATCGCCCACTCGAAGAGGAGTGCGATGCCGATGCTCGACACCGGCTGGAGAAGATGTACCGGGCGCCACGGCTCGTCCCGGGTCATGCGCAGGACAACGAAGCTGAGATCATCGTCCATTCCGTACACATTCGTGTAGGTGTGGTGCACGTGATTATGCGATTGCTTCCATTGACTCGACGGTCCGGCAAAATCCCATTCCCAGCTGGTGGAATGAATTTCGGGATCATTCATCCAGTCCCATTGCCCATGGCTGATGTTGTGGCCCAGCTCCATCATCTCGATCGTCTTGGCGACCGCCAGCACGACCGCTCCGGCGGCTCGGGGCAGGTGCCGTCGCCCGGAGAAGAGAATCAAGAGGCGCGCCGTCGCTTCGAGTCCACGGTGGATCCGGATGGCCCGATGAATATATGCCGCGTCTTTCTCACCGACCGACCGCTCGATACTGCCGCGAATGCGGTCCAGTTCACGCCCGAACGTCTCGATCTCGTTCTCGGTGAGGTGCGAGAACGCCTTGATATCAGTTATTGCCACCGAATTCCCGTGCACTTTTCGGGCGAGGGTATTCTCGCCGGACCTTCACTTCGTGCGGACGGCCTCGATGACGTCCGGCCAACTCCCGGTGAGCTGGGACAGTCGATTCTGCACAGCGCCGGGCCGCGCGAGGACCGTCACTGTTCCCGCGCGAGGGAAATCCGACGCGCAGCGCGAATTGCCTGAAAAGTTTTGACGATCTGTTGATACAGAAGCAGATAACCGATCACCTTGAGGACGTCCTTCGCTTCGGCCAGGACAAACCGCACTACTGCCCTGTAACCCGTGAATGCCACGGAAGTCCCTTCGAATCAGCGCTCAGCACAGACGGCAATTACCGGCGGCCGCGGATTGTGCACGTCCACCGACGCGCCCCGGAAAGATCGACGTGGATCAGCCTATTCATCGAACCCGTGGGGCACTTCCCACTACCGGGACCACAGCGCTGCCACCCGCCCGCAGCCGTCGGCCCGCAGCAGTCGGCGGGCCGGTCGCGGCACGAGCACAACAACACTCGATTCGGCCGGGAAGCACCGGCGACTACTCCGCGTCGAGATCATCGAGCAATTCGACTGCAGCGCGGGCATATTCGCCGATCCAGCGGTCGTAGATGCGTTTGATCGGCATGGGCGCGAGCGCGAGATGCCGCTCCCGGCCGATTTTGCGGCCGGTGACCAAGCCGGCCCGCTCCAGCACCCGCAGATGCTGCAGGACCGTCGTCCGATCCAGCTCGGGAAAGAAATCGCACAACCCACCTGTGGTGCGCGGCGCTTCCTTGAGCGCGTCGAGCATGGCCCGCCTGGTCGCCGATCCCAGCGCTTTGAACACGAGATCGTCGGGATCCTTGTCATCAACCGCAGACATGTTGTAAATTTATCACATGTCTGAACTCCAAGAACTCTCCTTCACCGTTTCCGGCCGGGTGGCCAAACCCTGCGCCGAGGTCTACGAAGCGGTCGCCGACCCCGAACAGCTGTCGAAGTACTTCACCACCGGAGGAGCCCGCGGCCGGCTCGTCCCGGGAGCGGAGGTGACCTGGGACTTCCACGACTTCCCGGGTGCGTTTCCGGTACAGGTACTGAAGGCCGATCCGCCGCGGACCATCGTCGTCCAGTGGGACAGCGAGGCCACCACGGACGAGGCCGGCACCACCACTACGACCTTCGAGTTCGAGCCGATCGACAACGACACCCGGACCCTGGTGACCATTACCGAATCGTCCTGGCGCCCGACCGAAGCGGGCGCGAAGAACGCATTCGGCAATTGCGAGGGATGGACCGGCATGCTGGCCGCGCTCAAGGTCTGGGTCGAGCACGGCATCAACCTGCGCGCGGGCTTCTACAAATAATCCCTGCACAAGGGCAGGAACGTGCCGCTCATCGGACCGCTATGGGGTTGACCGGCGAGCCGACCGCGCCGGTGATCTTGATCGGGGCGGCGGTGAGGAAGAAATCGTAATAGCCGTCGCCGGCGCAGGCTTCGGCCAGCGCGTCGAGGTCCCACATTTCGCCGAGGAACAGGCCTATCTGCGGGATCGCGATCTGGTGCAGCGGCTGGAAGGCCACCTCGAATTCGTTCGGCCGCACTTCGAAACCCCAGGTGTCCGTGGCGATTGCCGCGATCTCGGTGCCGTGCAGCCAGTCCGCGGTGGTGAAGGACAGGCCGGGCGCGGGGCCGCCCGCGTACTCGCCCCAGCATTCGCGGCGGGCCCGGGTCAGCTGCCCGGTGCGCACGGCGACGATATCGCCGCGACGGATCTCCGAGGTCGGGCCCTGCGCGGCGACGGTCTGTTCGAGGTGGGCCCGGGTGATCGCGAAACCATCGGGGAGCTCACCGTTTTCGCCGATCGCCCGGCCCACGTCCAGCAGGACGCCGCGGCCGCAGATGACGTCGGCGACGGTTTCGATACCGGTGACCTGGTCGCCGAGACTCGTGACGACCTGGTCCGCGGGGCGGCCGTTCCAGGCGCGGCCGTGGTCGAAGATATGACCGAGGCCGTCCCATTGTGTGGAGCATTGCAGGGGCATGGCGATCACATCGTCGGCGCCGCCGAGACCGTGCGGGAAGCCCTGGATTCCGGCGACGGCGTCGGTGCCGGTGTCGAGCATGGTGTGCACGGGGTTGGTGCGCCGGCGCCAGCCCTTCTGCGGGCCGTCCATATCGAAGGACTGGGACAGCGAGAAGGAACGGCCGGTACGTATCGCGGCGGCAGCGGCGCGGCGGGTGGTGGCGTCGAGGTAATTCATGGTGCCCAGGACGTCGTCGGGTCCCCAGCGGCCCCAGTTGGAGACCCGGGCGGCCGCGGCGGCGATGGCACCCTCGGGATCGGTGCGGTCCAGTTCTTCGGCGGTCATGACAGCCCGCCCGCGTCGAGTTCGGTGAACGTGTCGCGCACCCAGTCGGCGATGAAGGTGGTGACGTGCGGTAGGTGGTCGAGGCCGATATGTTCGGTCGCGCCTTCTTCCGGGGTGAACAGACGCAGTTCCCGCTTGGGGCTGTTGACCGCCTGGTCGTAGGACCGGTGGGCGTATTCGAGCGGGATCTGCCGGTCCTTCTCACCGTGTGCGACGAGGAACGGCACGGTGATCTTCTCGACCACGCCGTCGAGGTGGATATCCTCGGCGAACTCGATGAACGTCGGGATATCGGGCTGTCCCCACACCCACAGCACATGGTCCCAGTAGTGCGGCACCGGATTCTCGCCTTCGCGGTCGAGCCGCCGTTTCTGCACCGCGCCCCAGTTGTGGTTGGCACCCCAGGCCACGCACAGGGCGAGACGCTTCTCGAACGCTGCGGCCCGCGGGACGTAGTAGCCGCCGAGCGACCAGCCGGCCAGCCCGATCCGGTCGTTGCGGATATCGGGGCGGGCTTCGAGCCAGTCGACGCAGGCGGCGGCCCATACCTCGGTGTCGATCCGCGCGGTGAGCCCCTGCAATCGCAGCGCCTCACCACTGCCGGGGCAGTCGACCATGAGGGTCGAGATTCCACGGGCAGCCAGCTCGGTATGGATTCCGGCGCCGACCATCATCTCTTTGGTGGAGTCCAGGCCGTTCCACATGATGATCACCGGCGTGGGGGCGCCGTCGGCCGAGGCGTTGTGGAAGTACGCGGGCAGGGTGGTGCCCTCGTAGGGGATCGCGACCTTGGTGGTCGCCGGGTCGATCAGCGCGCACGATTTCAGCAGCAGATCCACACTGCGCCGGTATTCGGCGTTACGACTCGAATCCTTCGCACTCTGCATCCGCTCCGCCTGCGCGACATACACCGACGCACGGAAATACGCTTGCCCGGCGGTGCGCGTATGCCCGGCTTTCTCCGCCTCCACGGCCTGCTGTTCGAGCCGGTCGGCGACGGCGCGCCAGGCGGCCATGAATTCGGCGGTGCCCACATCGGCGCCCTGGGCAGCGAGCTCTCGGATGGGACGGCAGGCGCGGTCGACCTCGTCGATCAGGCCGCCGCTGTTGAGTGTCGCGACGACGCCGAGATTCCAGATGTAGTTGCCCGGAAAGTATTCGAACATGATTTCCTCTGCTCAGTGGGTGGGGTGTGGGGGCTGGTAGAGCGGGGATATCGCACCTCGCCGGAAGGCCGGGTAGTCACGGCGCCGAACCGGGCTCAGCGGTGGCGCCGGATCGGCGACTCCGACCCGGCCGCTCAGCGCGCCGATGCCCTCGACGGTCAGCGTCACGACATCACCGGGTTGCAGCGGCGGCGGATCCTGTTCGCCGCGCCGGCCCCAGAGCTCGCCGAGGCAGCCACCGTTGCCGACGGTGCCCGAACCGATCACGTCACCGGGTACGACCCCGCTGTCACGCGACGCGTAGGCGATCATCGATTCGAAGGTCCAGCCCGCGTTGCTCAGCACATCACGGCCGATTTCGGCACCGTTGACGGTCACTGCGCAATCGAGGTCGAGGAACCCGTCGGCGTCGCGGTACGGGTCGAGTTCGTCGGCGGTGACGATCCAGGGCCCCAGGCTCGTCGCGAAATCCTTGCCTTTGGCAGGCCCCAGCGATACCTGCATCTCCCGGCTCTGCAGATCCCGCGCCGACCAGTCGTTCATGATCGTGTACCCGAAGATCGCCTGCCGCGCCTGTTCCTCGGTGAGCGACCGGCCGGACCGGCCCACGACCGCGGCGACCTCGAGCTCGAAATCACGCACCACGCAGGTCGCGGGGAACAGCGCCTCCTCATCCGGTCCGAGGACGGCGTGCGGGTTGGTGAAGTAGAACGTCGGCGCGTCGTACCAGGCGTCGGGTACCCCGGACTTGCCGTCCACGCTGCGCCGCACGCCTTCGACGTGTTCCTCGAACGCCACACTGTCGCGGATGGACGCGGGGCGAAGCGGGGCCAGCAGCCGCACCTCGTCCAGCCCGCGCCCGGTCTCCCGGGTGCGGGCTTCCCGGGCCAGCCGGTGCGCTTCGGGCAGGCCGGCGTCGATCACATCGCGCATGCTCAGCCCGGCGGGGAACGGATACACCGTGTCACCGTCGACCACCCCGACGCGTGGTTCGGGGAGGCCGGGCGCGGTGAAGGTCGCGAGCCGCATCAGACGGGAGGCGCGACGAAGCAGCCGCGATCGGGGTCGTTGAACGATTTCTTCGCCACGAATTCCTCCATGGGGTTCGCGGTGCCCCATTGGTCGCTCACCGTGGGGTCGGAGAAGTCGTACAGATGCGGATGCCAGGTGTCCTCGTCGAGTTCCTCCAGTTCGGTGGTGTATTCGACGGTGTTGCCGTGCGGGTCGAGGAAATAGCTGAAGGTGTTGTTACCGGCCATATGCCGGCCCGGACCCCACACCTTCTCGACTCCACCGCGCAGCAGCCGGCCGGTGCCGCGCATGTATTCGTCGATCCCGCGCATCTCGAACGAGGCGTGATGCAGCGAAACATGCGGGCACCGTGCGATGGCGATGCTGTGATGGAACCGGTTCGTTCGCAGGAACCACATCATCTCGCCCATGTGCGGGTGGAAGAGGGTATCGGACAGCGCGAAGGACAGACGCTTTTGGTAGAAGGCAACGGTCGCTTCGGGATTCGGCGAATTGATCACGACATGTGACAGCTTGACCGGCACCGACTCCCCCACCTCGACCTTGCGGTGCTGGCGCACGGCGACGTCCGAGGACACCTCGAGCGTGCGGCCGTCGTTGTCGAAGAACCGGAAACCGTAACCGCCACCGGGGGTTTGCAGTTCACCGGGTTGGCCGACCAGCTTCACCCCGTCGGCGGCCAGCCGTTCCGCCATGGTGTCCACATCGGCCGGGGTCGCGGCGCCGAACGCGATGAGGTCCAGGCGCTTCTCCTCGGCCTTGCGCAAGCGCACCGAATACTGTTCCGGTGAGCCGGCCGCGGCGAGGAAGGCGAGGCCGTTCTCGGACGTCTGCGGTTCCAGCCCCCACATATTCGTGTAGAACTCGAACTGCTTGTCGTAGTCGGGGACGGCCAGATCGACATGCCGTAGATGGGTGATCAATCGTTCGTTCATGTTCTTGTCCTTCGTTTCGAATGCCGGATCGACGGAGAAAGCCGCTGCTCACGCGGGTTCGGCGACCATGTGCGAGATACGGGTCATCAGGCCGGCGACATCGCCCTGTTCACCGTCGAGCAGCCACCGCCCGAGCTGGACCGAGGATTCGACGACATCCTTCGCCCGGGGCAGCCGGCGATCGGTGAATTCGCGCCACAGGTCCTCGGAGACCGCGTCGTGCGCGATCAGCAGTTCGGCCAGCACCGCGGCGTCCTCCAGCGCTTGGGCGCACCCCTGCGCGAGGGTCGGCGGGCAGCTGTGGGCGGCATCGCCGATCAGTACCACCCGGCCGCGGTGCCACGGCCCGTCGATCACATGGCTTTCGAATTTCGCGTAGTTGATGCGTTCCGGATCGGTCATCGACGCCCGCACCTCGTCCCACGGACCGTGGTAGGCCGCCGCCAGCTCGAGCATCGCGGCCAGGCCCTGTTCCGGGGTCGGGCGGGCATCGTCGCGGGCGTCTTCCACCAGGTAGGCGTAGAGGGTGTCCGGGCCGGTCGGGCAGTAGCCGGCGATATAGGCCGGGCCGCCGTAGTACAGATCGGTGCGGGTGATCGACGCCGGGCGTGGGGCGAACAGCCGCCAGATACCCATCCCGGTGGGCCGCGGCTCGATATCGATCCCGAGGATGCGCCGCGTCCACGAATGGATACCGTCCGCGCCGACGACGAGGTCGTAGCGGCCGGTGGATCCGTCGGAGAAGTCGATGTCCACGCCCTGCTCGTCGGCCGTCAGGCCGGTGGGTGCGAGACCGAAGCGGATCTTCGCGCCCGCCGCGGCGGCCCGGTTCACGAGGATGCGGGCCAGGTCGGGCCGGAACATGCCCATATTGGCCGGCAGGTCCGGGCCGCCGGAGCGCAACTCGTCGAGTTCGACCAGCAGGGTGCCCGTGGCATCCGGGGCCCGCAGGCCCAGGGTGTCGTAGGGGTAGCCCTTCGCCCGCACCTCGTCCCAGACCCCCAGCTGCCGTAGCACACGTAAAGCATTGCCCTGGAGGGTGATACCCGATCCCAGTGCGGCGATATCGGGTTTGGCCTCGACGAGATCGACCGATATCCCGGCCTCGGCGAGCAGGATCGCGGCGGCGGTACCGGCGGAACCGGCGCCGATCACCAACACATTCCGGACAGCAGACACAACAGACTCCAGTGGCTCTCGTGACCTCGCCCGGTCCTCCGCGACGAGGTGGTAGGCACCACTCTGCGACCCAGATCACCATCACGGAAGAGCGGATCACTTATGCTCACCATCCACGGCGTTTATGGTTCGAGGTATGACCGCCGGCTCGCTGCGAAATCTGGATCTGAACCTCTTGACGACGCTCGACGCGCTGCTCACCGAACGCAATGTCACCCGGGCCGCCGAGAACCTGGGCCTGAGCCAGCCCGCAGTCTCGGCCGCGCTGCGCCGGTTGCGCCGCCATTTCCACGACGAACTCCTGCATCGCAGCGGTAACCGCTACGAACTCACCCCCTTGGCCGAGCAACTGCGCGAACCGGCCGCCGCGGCGCTCGTCGGGATACAGCGGGTTTTCGACGCCGTCCCCGTTTTCGACCCCGCCACCTCCGGCCGGGAGTTCACCGTCCTGGTCTCCGACTACGCGGCCACGGTGTTCTGCGACCAGCTCGCGACCGTCCTCGCCGAACAAGCCCCGGGCGTGCGGCTGCGCCTGGACCAGCAGACCGGTGCGCATATCGACCAGGCCCCCGAATCGCTGCGCACCGCCGACGGCACCTTCCTGCCGCACGGCTTCCTGACCGATATGCCGTCCATCGATGTGTTCACCGACAGCTGGGTGCTGATCGTATCGGCAGACAACAGCGAGGTCGGGGACACGGTGACCCTCGAACAGCTCGCCGAATTGCCCTGGGTGGTCACCTATCACGCACCGACGGCCTTCACCCCCGCGGCCCGGCAGCTGCGGATGATCGGGATCCAACCCGATATCCGGGTGGTGGTGCAGAGTTTCCTCGCGGTGCCGTTCATGGTCACCGGCACCCGCTGCGTCGCGCTACTGCAACGCCGGCTCGCCGATCGGCTGGCGGACGCCGCGAACGTCCGGGTCCTCCCCTGCCCCTGGGAGGTCGTGCCGCTGGTGGAGGCGTTCTGGTGGCATCCCACCCATCGCGCCGACCCGGCCCACCAGTGGTTGCGTTCGGTGCTGGCCGAGGTGAGCGCGGAGGTGTCGCGCTGACCGGAACAGCGGCGGGGGGGGGGGGGGGGGGGGGGGGGCGGGGGGGGGGGGGGGGGGGGGCGCCCTCCCCGCCCCCGGGGGCGCCCCCCCCGCCGGGGGGGGGGGGGGGGGGCGGGACTGATCGGCCCGCCCTATCGAACCGAGCTGCTCGCGGAGCTCACCGGGGCCGGTGGTACTGCAGTTTTTCCACCACCGGTGCGTCCGAGAAGCGGAACAGGTCCAGTTCCGTCTCCGCGGCCAGCGACCACGGCACCCACGACGGGACGACGAAGAGATCGCCCGTGGTCAGCGTCCGTTCCTCGGTACCCAGCGTCACGCGCCCGTCACCCTGGAACACCTGCCAGACCGAGGAACCGACTTCGCGGCGCGGCGCCGTGACGGTCCCGGCGCGGAGCCGGTGGAACTCGCAGCGGATGGTCGGCAGCACGTCACCGCCGGTGGTCGGGTTGGTGTATTTGATCGCGGCGTGACCGGTTTCGACGGTGGCCGCGTGGCCTTCTTTCTCCAGCAGCAACTGTTCGGCGAGAGCTCGGTCGGTGTGCTCCCAGCGATAGGCCGCGATCGGGGTCGAACCGGCCGAGTCCGGCGCCGAGAGTGGGGTGAGGCCGGGATGCGCCCACAAACGCTCGGACCGGGAGATCGGCGGTGTACTGGTATCGGTCACCGCTTCCGGGCCGAATTCGAAGAACCCGAAATCGAGATCATGCGCGAGCGGGACATCGAGGCCGTCGATCCAGGCCATCGGCTCGTCGGTTTCGTTGTGATGGCCGTGGAAGCACCAGCCCGGGGTCATCAGCAGATCACCGCGCCGCATGGCGACCGGGTCACCGTCGACGACCGTCCACACCCCCGCACCTTCGATCACGAAACGGAAAGCGTTCTGGGCGTGCCGATGTTCCGGCGCGGTCTCGCGCGGCCCGAGCCATTGGATCGCGCACCACAGCGTCGGGGTGGCGTACGCGGTCGGGGCAAGGCCGGGGTTGGCCAAGCCGATCGCCCGGCGTTCGCCGCCGCGGCCCACGGGCACCAATTCGCCCGAGCGCCGGGCGATATCGAGCAGCTCAGACCATTTCCACACATGCGGTACGGCGGCGGGGGCGGGGGCGGCAGGCATCAGATCGGTGGTCTGGGTCCACAGCGGTGCCGTCGAGTTGCGCGCGAAATCGGCGTAGAGGCGGTCGAGTTCGGCGGTCGGTTCGGCGGTGGTGGTGTTCTCGCTTGTCACGAAATATTCCTCAGCAGACGGGAGTGGGAAGGATTCAGCCGGCCGATCGGTGCGCGACGACCGTGGCGCCCGGACCGGGGCCGGGTTCGGCGGTCTCGGCACGGGTTTCCGCGAGCACCGGGCGGCGGGTGCGCATGGCGTAGATCGCGACGGCACCGGCGAGCATGGGCAGTACGAACAGGAAGTAGATACTGCGCGGCGCCCAGTCGAGATCGAGGAGCGCGCCGGCGAGTATCGGCGACAGGATCGCGCCCACCCGGCCGAGGCCGATGATCAGACCGACCGCCGTCGCGCGGACCGACGACCCGTAGTACATGGGCCCGATCGAGAACATCCCGGCCATCACCGCGCTGGTCGCCAGACCGAGCAGAGCGGCGGTCGCGAAGGCCGCGTTCAGCGATTCCACCGAGACCGCGTAGAGCCCGAAGGCGGCACCCGCCACCGCGAACAGCGCGGTGAGGGTCCGCCGGACCCCGAACCGGGCGGCCAGCGGGCCGAAGATCAGCGCACCGGCGATACCCCCGGCACTGAACAGCACACCCGCCCGCACCCCGTCGGCGTCGGTGAACCCGCTGCTGGTGACGAGTTTGGGTGTCCACGAATTGGCGAAGTAGAAACCCGCCATGAGGACGAAGAAGCTGAACCCCAGCAGTAGGGTCGTGATCGGATTGGCGCCGGTGGCAAGTTCTTTCCAGCGTCCGGCGGAACCCCGGGCACGTTCCGGTGCCGGCGGCAGGGTGTCGAGTTCCGGTTGACCCAGCCGGACCAGGACGGCGTTGGCCCGCTCGAGCGCCTTCGCAGGCCGGCGAGTGAGCAGATAGTCGAGCGATTCCGGCAGCACCGCCAGCGCGACCAGCGCCGTCACCAGGGTGGCCCCGGCGCCGAACAGGAACACGGCCCGCCAATCGAACTGTGCGAGCAACACACCCGCGATGATCCCGCCGACCGTACCGCCGATCGGCTGACCGGCCGTGTAGACGCTGATCGCGGTCGACCGGGAACGGGCCGACGAGTATTCCGCCACCATGACGTTCAGGCAGGCCTGCAGGGTGCCGATCGCCAGGCCGGTGAGCACCCGGACCACGAGCAGCATCGCGAAACCGGTCGCCACCGCGGACAGCGCCATCCCGGCCGCGACCACGAACGCGCACACCACGATGGTCCGGCGGCGGCCGACGATATCGGCGACCTGCGAGATCACTATCGATCCCACCGCCATACCGATCAGCGCGGCACTGAGCAGGGCGCCCAGCTCCGAACCGGACAGCTCCCATTCGCCGGAGATATGCGAGGCGCTGAACGCCAGCGCAAGCACATCGAAACCGTCGAGCATATTCAGCAGCACACATACCGCGACCACGGCGTACTGCACCGGCCGCATCGGCGACGTTTCGATCCGGGTCTTGATATCCACGGCCCTATCCCCTTGCCGCGCGCACGTCGTGCCGGGCGCCGGGGCGCTCGGCGTAGGCGATGGCGTCCCGCGCCGTGACCCCGACCTCCAGGGTTCCGATACTGCCGATCTCCAGGCGGATCCGCGCGCCGTCCGACAGCGGGCCCACACCGGCGGGTGTGCCGGTCGCGATGATGTCGCCGGGGTGCAGCGTCATCACCGAACTGCTGTAGGCGACGAGTTCGGCAACCGAGAAGATGAGCTCGGCGGTATCGGTCTGCTGGCGCAGCTCGTCGCCGACCCAGCAGCGCAGCGGGAGGTTGTCGGGGTCGCCGATCTCGTCCGCGGTCACGATCCACGGCCCGAGCGGGGTGAAGGTGTCGAACGATTTGCGGGTCGACCGGTCCTCGGTGGAACGCACGGTGATATCGAGGACACCGGTGTAACCGAAGACGTGGTCGAGCGCGTCTTCGGCACTGACGTTGCGGGCCGTGCGGCCGATGACGATCGCGAGCTCGCCTTCCTGATCGGTCCGCATATCGCTGTACGGGAGCACGACCTGGTCCCCCGGGCCGATCACCGAGGAGTTCGCCTTGAGGAAGACACCGTATTCGGCGATGGTCTTCTGCTCGTGCATCTCGACTTTGTGGTCGAGATAGTTGACCGGCGCCGCGACGATTTTGCCGGGACGCGAGATCGGTGCCCGCAACGCGGCGTGGTCCAGTGGTTGGACGGGGCATTCGGACAGGTCGATGGCGGCGAGATCGGCCACGCGACCGCCCTGTTCGAGCCACGGCAGCCAGGGGCCGCCGTATCGACCGGGCGAGGTGGGCAGGTGCGCGGTGACGTCGTAGACGTCGGTACCGGAGACGACGGCGGCGTGATCGCCGTCGAGAACTGCTAGACGCATTGACGGAAAACCTTGTCTGGGAGAGGGTTCGGACTCAGGAGTGGACCGGTTCGAACAGCGGGCCGCGGTAGACCCAATCCGCGTGCTCGTAGAGGTCGGCGGTGCCGAGCCGGTCGAGTAGCTCGTTGCGCAGGTGGCGGTGCACGCCGCGGGCGTGGCAGATCTCGCCGAACATGCGCGCCTTGGTCTGCACCTCGGCCGTACGCGGAATCCGGGCTTCGGTGAAGCGGCGGATCACCTCCGGCCATTCGATATCGCCGGCGCCGTCGCGGACCAGCGTTTCGAGGGTGTTCGCATCCTCGAGCGCCTGGCAGCAGCCCTGGGCCAGGTACTGCAGCATGGGATGGGCCGCGTCACCGGTCAGAACCAGGCGGTGGTGACCCCAGTCGTCGGCGGGTAACCGGTCGTAGAGCGGCCACCGGCGCTGTTTGCCGATATGCCCGATCGCCGTCCGCACCTGCGGATGGCATTCCGCGAAGGCGGCCTCGAGTTCGTCGACCCCGCCGAAGTCCGCCTCACCGCGCAGGAAGCCCGGCGATTCGAACACCGCGACCTGGTTGAGCACCTCCCCGGACCGCAGCCGGTACTGCACCAGATGGCAGCCGGGCCCGGCCCAGACCAGCACATCGTCGAGGTCGCGATCACCCGCGGGCACCTCGTCGGCGGGGACGGTGCCGCGGTAGGCGACGTACCCGGACGGCTGGAGTTCGTCCCCGACGATGGCCTGCCGCAGCACCGAATGCAGACCGTCGGCCCCGATCGTGGCCGCGGCCGCGAAGGTCCGGCCGTCGGCTGCGTGGGCGACGGTCCCGGTATCCGTGGTGTCGACCCGTTCGATCCGCACATCGGTCAGCAATTCGACGCCGGCCCGGCGGCAGGCTTCCAGCAGGATCGCGTGCAGATCGGTCCGGTGGATCACCACGTACGGGGTGCCGTAGCGGGTGCGGAAATCGGCCCCCAACGGGAGCCGGGCGATCTCCGCACCGGAGATCGCGTCCCGCATAGCGATATTCTCCGGTGCCACGCCGACCGCCCGCACCTCATCCAGCAGTCCCCACGAATCGAGGATCCGGGTGGCGTTCGGACCCAGCTGCAGCCCCGCGCCGATCTCACCGAACTCGCCGGCCTGCTCCACTACCACGGCTTTCCGACCGGCGCGGACGAGGCCGAGTGCGGTAGCAAGACCGCCGATGCCTCCACCGACCACCAGGACACCGTTATCCAGGTCACACTCAATCATGCGAGAAAGCTAGAGCGCGCCGTCCGGTGGACGGAATAAGATTCCGCTATGCGCAACCCGCCACTGCCCGAACGTCCGCCCAGCGCGGTGGGCTCCCTCGACCGCGGCCTCCGGTTACTGCAACTACTGCGCGACTACGGCAGCCTGCGGGTGATGGACGCGGCGGCCGATCTGGACATCTCCCGTTCCAGCGCACACCGGCTGCTGCAAACCCTCGCCTACCGGGGCTTCGCGGTGCAGGACGAATCGCATATCTACTTCCCCGGCCCCTCCCTGGACGCGGCACCCGCGCGGCTCGCCTGGACCAAAACCTTTCGGGCCCTCTGCCAGCCACACCTCGAAGTGCTGTCCCGGCGCAGCGGCGAATCGGCCAACCTGATGATCCGGGTCCGCGATACCGTCCGGTTCCTGGGCACCGTCCGCGCCCAGTCGGTGTTCGCCACCAACGATCGCGACGGCGTGGTGATGCCGGCGCACCGGGCGTCCGGCGGAAAAGCGCTGTTGGCGACGCTGCCCGAAGAAGAACTCCGCCAGCTGTATCGCCGATCGGGTCCCGGCGGCACCCCGGTCCTCACCGAGGACGAATTCCGTTCGCTGACAGAATCTCTCGCGCAGATATCGGCGCGCGGGTTCGCCGTCAACTTCGAGGAGACCGAACGCGGCGTCGCCGCTGTCGGGGTCGCGATCAACGACCGGGCGGGCCACCCCGTCGGCGCGGTCTCGGTATCCAGCCACGCCGCGCGCTTCACCGGACTGGCCGACCGGACTTTCGTACCGCTGCTGCTCGATACCCGCGACCAGATCGAAAAGGACCTGGAGATCATCGATTTGGAGATCCGGGACCGCTGAGTACCCCGCCACCGATTCGGCCGGGCCATCTCGGCCCCGCCGCGCAATCGGGCAGCCACCGGTCCGCCACCGGCGCGGACTAGTATCCGGCAGATGTCGTTGCCGAGTGATATGCCAGCGTTCAATCGGTCCGTGGTGGAGGATTTCCGCGCCCACGACGGTGAAATCACAATGGACGGAATGCTGAAGGGGGCCGACCTCGTCCTACTGACCACAGTCGGCAGGCGCAGCGGGCGGCAGCATATCGTGCCGCTGGCCTATCTGACCGACAGTGACGACCGAATCGTATTGTGGGCGTCCAATATGGCCGCGGCCGAGCATCCGGCATGGTACCGGAATCTGGCCGCCAATCCGCAGGTCATCGTGGAACGCCCGACCTCCGCGGGGATCGACCTGTTCACCGGCACCGCGCATACCGCCGCCGGGGCCGAACGCGACCGGCTGTTCGCAGCGCTGGCGGACCGGTTTCCGCATATGGCCGCCCACCAGCAGCAGACCGAACGAGAAATCCCGCTCGTAGTGGTTGAACGCGTCTCCGGGCTGACCGGATAGCCGGGCGATCATCGCCCGATCATGGGGGCCAGTGGTCGGTCCAGCCCCGCGCCTGTTCGACCTGCGCGGCCAACGCCATGAGCGTCGGGTCGTCGTGGAGCCGGCCGACCAACTGAACACCGATCGGCAAGCCGGATCGCGCGAAACCGACCGGAAGCGACGCCGCGGGATTGCCGCATACATTCCACATCGCCGTATAGGAGGTCATCGGCAACGCGGCGATCAACCCGTTGATCGCGCCGCGCGGCAGGGCGGGGACCGGCGGCGGCACCACCGGAAGCGTCGGGGTGAGCAGCACATCCACTTCGTCGAAGACGGTGTTCACGCGCGCCGCGGCCCGGGCGCCCGCGGCAATGGCCTGCCGGATCACTGCGGGGCGGGCCCATGCGCCCAAACGCAGGACGGTGCGGGTGCGTGCCTCGAGCCTGCTGCGTTCTTCTACGCGCGCTGCCTCGTCGCGGACCCCGCCGAGTACCTGGGTGAGAAAACTGAACCGGATATCGGGGTAATCCGGTTGCACCGGACGCACCTCATGGCCGAGATCGGTCAGTGTCGCGGCCATGGCGGCAGTCGCCGCCACCACCTCGGGATCACATTGCGTCCCGCGTGCCGGAGGCGTGGTGCACCATCCGATCCGCAATCGGCCCGGGAACGTTCGTACCGCCTCGACCAGGGAGACCGGCGATGCGGGTGCACCGTAGCGATCGCCGGGCGCCGACCCGGCTATCACATCGTGGACCATGGCGCTGTCGAGCACCGACCGGGTGAGCGGGCCCAGCACCCCGAGCGAATGCCAGAGATCCGGATGCGGCGCCGTGCTGACCCGCCCCCGCGACGGCTTCAGACCGAACAGGCCGCAACACGAAGCGGGAATCCGGATCGACCCACCGCCGTCTCCGCCGATGGCGGCCGCCACCATACCGGTGGCGACAGCGGCCGCCGAGCCACCGCTGGAACCACCGGCAGTATGCCGGGGATTCCATGGATTGTCGGTCCGCCCGGTGGCCTCGGATTCGGTGAACGGCCACAGACCGAATTCGGGCATTGTCGTCTTGCCGATGATCACCGCACCGGCCCGGCGCAGCCGCCGCACAATTTCGCTGTCCGCCGCGGCGGGGGTGTGGTTCGCGCGACCACCGAATGTGGTCACCGAGCCGGCGATATCGTTCTCCTGCTTGATCGCCACCGGAACTCCGTGCAGCGCACCGCGCGATCCGGCAGGGCAATTGTCCAGTCCCGCCGCCTCCCGCAGCGCGGATTCGGCGAGGACCTCGGAGAATGAGTTCACTCGCGGGTTCAGCTCGGCGACGGCGGCGAGCACCGCCTCGGTGAGCTCCACTGCACCGACTCGGCCGTCGCGCAGTGCCGCGGCCTGCCCGGCCACACCGGAGCGCAGTAGGTCACGCACTGTGCATCGCTCTCCTGCAGAGGTTCCACCGGTGCCGTAATCCTGCCAGAACGGCGGGTGAGTCATCCACCGCGGCGGCGGCACACAATCATGTACCCATGGACAGCAGTGACGTCGCGCGTCTCGTTCACGAGGTGCTTCGCACCGTCACCCACGGTGAACCCGATGTCACCGCGTTGGCGGGCTCGCTGACCGAGCTGAGCCTGGATGCCGGGACGGTCGGTGCGATCGTGGACCGGGCGCGCCGCGACCGCGCCGAGGTCGCGCGCCTGCGCCGGCGCGAACAGGAGCTCACCGCGTTGTTCTCCAGTGCCCGCGATCTGGCCGAAGTGCGCGATATCGATGCGCTGCTGGCCAGGCTGGTGGCGCGCGCGCACGAGATGATGGGCACCGATGTGACCTACCTGTCGGAGTTCGATCCCACCACCCGGGACCTGCACGTCCGCAAGACAATGGGGGCGGTGACCCCGCAGTTCCAGGATCTGCACGTCCCGGCCGGTACGGGCCTGGCGAGCCGGATCGCCGATACCCGGTCGGCGCAGTGGGTCCCCCGCTACAGCGAGTACGTCGAGGGCACCCATGAGCACACCATCGACGATGCGGTCTTCGCCGAAGGGATCATCTCGATCCTCGGTGTGCCGATGCTCTCCGACGGCACCGTGCTCGGCGTCCTCTTCGCCGCGACCCGGCAGGAGCACCGGTTCACTCCCGAAGAGATCGCGCTGCTCTCGGCGCTGGCCGACCATGCCTCGGTGGTACTGCAGACCGCGAATATCCTCGCGCAGCTCCGGGAATCGCAGGACCGCACCCGCGGTGCCCTGGAGAAGCTGACCGCGCACCTGGCAGCCCGGGACCGGTCGAGCGCGGTCCACCAGGAGCTTGTCCACGCCGTACTGTCCGGTGGCGGCTTCACACAGGTCGCACGCACCTTGGCGGCGGCGCTGGACCGTCGGGTGACGATCATCGACGCCGAATCCTTCCCGATCGCCACCTCGGCGGCCGCGGACAAGGAGCACGTCGCGGTCAGTCTGTCGCCGGGCGTGCGAGCCGCCATCTCCCTGAGCCGGTCGAGCGGGCACTGCCGGTCGGTCGAGAACAACAGAGCAGTCGAGGCAGTTGCCGCCGTCACCGCCGGTGAACTGTATTTCGGCGCGCTACTGCTCACCCCCGGCAGTGTGGAACTCGGTCCGGTGGAGCGGCGCACGATCGAGCGGGCGGCCCAGGTCGCGGCGCTGCTCGCCCTGCAACAGCGGGCGGTCACCGACGCATACCGCCGTGAACGCGGCGAACTCATCGCCGACCTACTGGATTCGTCGCCGGAAAGGCGAGGCGATCTGGATCAGCGGATGCGCAGGCACCGCCTGACGTTGTCGGACCTGAAAACGCTGCACATCGTCGAGGTACCGCCGGACCGGCGGGCCCGCGCCGAACGCGCCACGGCGGGATTTCTGGGCGAGGGCGGGCTGGTGGGCGAGCACGCGGCCACCGTCGTGGTGATCGGATCGGCCGTCGATCCGATGTCCTTCGCCGCCGATCTCCGCACCCATCTCGTCGGCGCGCTCGGCGCCCCGGTTCTCGTCGTGACCGCACCGCGGGCCGCCGCTCCGGACGATCTCCCGCGCCTTTTCCGTACCGCGCGACAGACCGTGCGCCTGCTGGCGGGTCTGGGTATCGGCGACCGCGCCGTCGCCACCGAGGCCTACACCCCGTATACGGTCCTGTTCGGCGCCAACCCGGAGGCCCTGCAATCCTTCCTCGACCTCACCATCGGCCCGGTCGTCGACTACGACGCCCGGCACGGCACCGATCTGCTCACCACATTGCGCACGTTCGTGCGGCACGAGGCGAGCCCGACGAAGACGGCTCGGGCGCTGAACTATCACACCAACACCATCCTGCAGCGTCTCGACCGCCTCAAAGCCCTGCTCGGCGCGGATTGGCGGCAGGACGAGAACCTGTTCCGCATCTCGCTCGCCACCCGCTTGGACGAGTTGCGGTCGGTATCCAGGCAATGACCGCGGAGTGTGGGATGAACCCACCGATTCAGCGATTTCATGTGCTCTCGCCACATGTCGCCGGTTACATCGCGGTCGTAGCGTCGGACCCGGCAGATTTTCCCCGGGGACGCGGATACCGCGTTCCCGCGATATGGAGGGCGCAGTGACCGTCAACAGCAGAATTCCCGGCTTCAAGGACTTGTCCGTCGAGCAGCGCCGCTCGGTGGTTTCCGAACGGACCGGGGTTGCTGTCGCGGACCTGAACGTCCTCGACCCCGCGCACGGCCTGGATACCGAACATGCCGATCACATGATCGAGAACGTGATCGGGGTGCTGGGTATCCCGGTCGGTATCGCCACCAACTTCCGGATCAACGGCCGGGACTACCTGGTCCCCATGGCGACGGAGGAGCCGTCGGTCGTCGCGGCGGCGAGCAATGCCGCGCGGATGGCCCGCGACCGGGGCGGATTCTTCACCTCGGGCACCGGGCCGGTGATGCAGGCGCAGATCCAATTGCTGGACCTACCCGACCCCGAAGCCGCGCGGCTCCGCATCCTGGAACACCGTTCGGCCGTCGTGGACCTCGCCAACGAGCAGGATCCGACCCTGGTCCGGTTCGGCGGCGGCGCCCGGGATCTCGACGTGCGCCTGGTCCCGACCCGGACCGGGACCCATGTCGTGGCGCATCTGGTGGTGGATGTGCGCGATGCGATGGGCGCCAACGCGGTCAACACCATGGCCGAAGCCATCGCACCCCGGCTCGCGGAGATCGCCGGGGGCCGCCCCCTGCTCCGCATTCTCACCAATATGGCCGACCGGCGGATTGTGCGGGCACGCGCCGTGTTCGACCGCGAACTGCTGGGCGGAGAGCAGGTCGTCGACGATATCGTGCACGCCTCGGCACTCGCCGAAGCCGACCCGTACCGGGCCGCCACCCACAACAAGGGCATCATGAACGGCATCACCGCCGCGGTGCTCGCCTGCGGCAACGACACCCGCGCCGTAGAGGCGGGCTGTCACTCGCACGCCGTCGGCCCCGACGGCCGGTACACGGCGCTGTCGAATTTCGAGAAGACCGCCGACGGGCATCTGTCGGGAGCCCTCGAAGTGCCGATGGCGGTCGGTCTGGTGGGCGGCGCCACCAAGGCGCATCCGGTGGCGCAGGCAGCGGTCGAGATTCTCGGAGTGACGACGGCTACCGAGCTCGCCGAGGTCGTGGTCGCGGTGGGGCTGGCCCAGAACCTCGCCGCCTGCCGTGCCCTGGCCGCCGAAGGGATCCAGCGCGGGCATATGAGCCTGCACGCCCGCACCGTCGCCGTGACCGCCGGCGCGGACGCCGCGGAGCTCGACGTCGTCGTCGCGCAACTGATCCAGGACAAGAACATCCGCGTCGAGCACGCCGAAAAGGTCCTCGCGGACCTGCGGAGCCGGAGCTGAGATGAGCACGGATCCCACAACCGTTCGGCGGCCGGCGCCACACGTGCACTCGAGGCCGGGTCTACCGGCCGCGGTCCGGGTCTACGAAGTCGGCCCCCGCGACGGTCTCCAAGCCGAGGCCACCGTGGTACCGACGGCGGCCAAGGCCGAATTCTGCCGGCGGCTCGTCGCCGCGGGCGTTTCGGCCGTCGAGCTCACGAGTTTCGTTTCGCCGCGCTGGATTCCGCAGTTGTCGGATGCCGAAGAGCTGCTGGCCGGCCTCGATCTGCCCGGCGATATCCGCCAGGTGGTCCTGGCTCCCAACCGCCGCGGGCTCGATCGGGCGCTGGCCGCCGGTGCCACGGAACTCGCCGTATTCGTCAGCGCGACCGAAACATTCGCGGCGAAGAACCTGAACACCACGATCGGCGGCGCGCTCGAATCCGCACGTCCCGTCGTGGCCGGCGCCGCCGCCTGCGGGCTCGCCACTCGCGCGTACATCTCGATGTGCTTCGGAGATCCGTGGGAGGGCGCCGTCGGGACCGGGGCCGTCGCCGATATCGCCGAACGCCTCTTCGACATGGGAGTGGCCTCGATCTCGCTGGGCGACACCATCGGTGTCGCCGCTCCCGGACACGTCCACGACCTCCTGGAGGCCCTGTTCGCGCGGGATATCCAGCCCGAGACCCTGGCGATGCATTTCCACGACACCTACGGCCAGGCACTCGCGAACGTCTACGCCGCCCTGACCGCCGGCGTCACCGAATTCGACAGTGCGGCCGGCGGCCTGGGCCGCTGCCCGTATGCCGCCGGAGCCACCGGGAACCTCGCGACCGAGGACCTGGTGTGGATGCTGCACGGACTCGGTATCGCCACCGGTATCGACCTGGACGCGCTGGCCGCGGTCTCCCGGTGGATGTCCACCGTCCTCGGCCGCCCCAGCCCTTCGCGAGTGGTCACCGCACTCGCCGCCTCGACTTCCTGACCCGCCCGACCCCTCGACGCCGACGGAGTACCCATGCCCACCGAACCCGCGCCGCCAGTGCCGGCGGCACCGGCCGACCCAACCGCCACCGCACCGGCCGGCGAACACCCGCAGTACCTGGAGGTGTGGGGTGACACCGTCGTCGGTCGCCATCTGGCCGTCTCCGTGGTCATCGGCGTCGGCCTGAGCCTGGCCGCGCTGCTGCTGTCCGACTGGGCGTTCTCCTCGTTCGTCACGAACGAATCGCTGGCCGATGCCTACGCCCTGCTGGTGGGTATCGCCGGATGTGTGGTGGCCGGGGTGATCTGCGGGCGGTTGTTCCGGCCGAAACGGATCGTGGTCACCGACGCGTCCGAGGACGCGGCCGTCGGTGAGGTCATCGCCACGTTGCGGGAAGAACGGCAGGGCCTGGGGTCGCTGGACGATCTGCCCGACCACACGCGGCGTGAACTCGACGATCTCGGGCTGCGCCCGCGGTTCGCCGCGGCCGAACGCGAGAACACCCAGGCCGCGTCATGAGTGCGATCCTCACCAGCGATATCGCGCTGGCCGTCATGCTCGCCGTGATCGGCGCGATCGTCTTCTCGCTGATCGGCATGGTGTCGGGTACCGACGAAACCGCGACCATCGCCCCGCTGACCCTGCTGGTCATCCTGCTGGGCGCGCCACCGGCGGCCGTGTTCACGTTCTTCCTCTCCGGAGCCGTGGCCAAACATATGACGCATGCGGCGCCGACCACCCTGCTCGGCATACCCGGGGACACGATGGCCGTCCCGCTCATGCGCGAAGCCCGGATGCTGCGTGCGCTGGGCGTACCCCATATCGCCTTGCGTAAAGCGATCTCCGCGGCCGTGATCGCCGCTGTGATCGCCGTCCCGGCCGCCGTCCTGTTCGCCACGCTGCTGGCCCCGATCGCCGACCACGTCCAGTCCGCCGCGCCGTGGCTGTTCCTGCTGGCCGCGATCGGTATCGCCTATGCCTCGCCCGGAAAATGGGCGGGTGTGGTCGCGCTCGTACCGTTCGTCGTCCTGATCCTGGGGCTCAAACAGCTCACGGAGTCCTACGATGTCGCACTCAACATCAGCTATTTCCTCGGTATCGCCGTCGGACCACTGATCGCCGACCTGTTCTTGTCCCTGGGCCCGCAGGGACGTGCCGAAATGGCGCGTAAGGAACCGGCGACGGTATGGCTCGCCCCCGATGTCAAGACCTGGAAGGGCTACTTCCCCAATCCGTTCCGGATCCTCGACCGCGGGCAGACCGGCTATGTCGCGGCCACCGCCACGGTCTCCAGTGCCACCTTCGTGTTCAGTCCCGTCGCCATGACGGTACTGATGGGCGAAGTGGTAGCGAGCCGGGTCAAACACGGCTACCGCCGGCTCACCTCGGTGATCGCCGCGCGCAACGGCACCACCGAATCGACCTATATCGCCGAAGCGCTCATCCCGCTCATCGCGTTCGGGTTACCGTTGAGCCCCGTCGCCGCCGGGCCCGCCGCGCCGTTGTTCAACGCCCCACCGGTTTTCACCACCGACGACGGCAACGGCAATATCGACAATCTGTCCACCGCGCTCACCAATACCGAATTCCTTTTCTACGGACTCGCCGCCGTCGCGGTGGCGGTCCTCATCGCCTACCCGTTCGCGATGAACTTCGCCCACCGGGCCGCCAGTATCGTCGTGCGCTACGTGAGCCACGAAGCCATCATCGCCGCGTTCGCCGGGCTGGTCGTGGTGATCAGCGTCTGGGAGGGCGGGGTCCTCGGCCTCGCCGTGACACTCACGGTCGGCCTGGTCGGCGGGCTGCTCTGCCGGTTCTTCAAGATCCACGCCGGGGTGTTGTTCATGGGCTACTACGTGGCCGTCTTGACCATCCCCGCGGTGCTCGCGCTCTGAGACACCGGCAGTACCGAACGGCGGGTACCGCTCCACCCGGGGCGGTGCCCGCCGTGTGGTGTGTCGGCACCCGTTTCGGTCGGAGCGGTTGGTGGACACAAGTTTCGGCACCGGCACCGAAGACGGCACCGGCGACCCCTCTGCCGGGCACACAGAATCTCCACAATTGACGCCTGGTCTCTCCACAACGGGTGGCTAGGCTCCCCGATCATGGAACAGAAGGCACCGGTAGGGGGAGCGACGGCGCGGCGGATCCTGGTGGTGGACGACGAACTCACCATCGCGGAATCCGTGGCGGCGCGGTTGCGGGCCGAGGAGTTCACGGTGGAGCTGGCCCACGACGGACCCGCGGCGGTGGCCGCCGCGCGCACGTTCGAGCCCGATCTCGTCGTTCTCGACGTCATGCTGCCCGGTTTCGACGGCCTGGAGGTGTGCCGGCGGATCCAGGCCGAACGCTCTGTCCCGGTACTGATGCTCACCGCGCGAACCGAGGAAACCGATCAGCTCATCGGTCTCGGCGTCGGCGCCGACGACTACCTCACCAAACCGTTCTCCCTGCGGGTGCTCACCGCGCGGGTGCACGCGTTGTTGCGCCGGGTGGATCGCGCCGCACTGCCCGGCACGATCACCGTGGTCGGTGATCTGCGGATCGACGCCGACCAGCGGCGGGTCTGGCGCGGCGGGGTCGAAGCACAGCTGACACCGCTGGAATTCGACCTGCTGGCGAGGCTGGCGCAGCGTCCCCGCGCGGTGCTGGCCCGCGAACGGCTCCTGGAGGAGGTGTGGGACTGGGCCGATGCCGCGGGTACCCGGGCGGTCGACAGCCATATCAAGGCATTGCGCCGCAAACTCGGCGCCGACCTGATCCGGACGGTCCACGGTGTCGGCTACGCCCTGGAGACCAGATGAGCGGGCATACGGTCACCGGCGACCGGGGCCGGTTCCCGGGTGGGTTGCGGCGGGTATCCGACCGGGTGGCGGCGGTGCTGCCCCGGCCACTGGACCGGATCCGTTCCATCAAACTCAAACTGGCCGTCCTGATGACCTTCGCGGGCGGACTCGCCTTCGGCTATTTCCGCCTGCAGATCGGCTGGCTGCCGCCGATGACCACCCTGGCCGCGATGGTGATCGCGCTGGTGTCCTCCCAGTTCCTGGCGCACGGCATCACCACGCCGCTGCGCGAGATGACCGCCGCCGCGCAGCGAATGGCGCGCGGTGACTACTCGAGCCGGGTCCGTGCTTCCTCCCGGGACGAAGTGGGTCAGCTGGCCGAGGCGTTCAACCGGATGGCGGACGATCTGGCCGCAGCCGACCAGCAGCGCCGCGATCTGATCGCCAATGTCTCGCACGAATTGCGCACCCCGATCACCGCACTGGGCGCCGTCCTGGAGAACCTGGTGGACGGGGTATCGCAGCCCGATCCGAAAACCCTCGAAACGGCGCTCGCGCAGACCGAGCGGCTCGGCCGGCTCGTCTCCGAACTGCTCGACATCTCGAGTATCGAGGCGGGCGCCGTCCCGCTCGACCGCGGCGTATTCGCCATCGCACCGCTTTTCGCGGAGGTGGTGGCCGAGGTCGAGGTCATGACGGCGGCATCGGGCCGCGGTATCCGCTTCCGCAGCGGGGTCGAACCGGACACCGCGACCGTATACGCCGACCGTGCCCGCCTCCACCAGGTATTGCTGAACCTCCTGGACAACGCCGCCCGCCACGGCCCGACCGGCGGTGAGGTCCGGGTCCGCGCCCACACCGTGGGCGGCGACCTCGTCATCGATGTGGAAGACGACGGTCCCGGCATACCCCCCGCCCAGCGCGAGCGCATATTCGACCGTTTCACCCGCGGCGGCCGCACCGACGGCGGCGGCACCGGTCTCGGACTCGCCATCGCGCGCTGGGTGATCGATCTGCACCGCGGCTCCATCGCCGTCACCGACCCCGGCTCCCGGATCCGCGTGATCCTCCCCGCCACCGAGCCACCCGACCACTGACTTCTCCATCCACACAGCCCGGCCGCCGATCGGCTCCGGGTCGATAACGCACATCTTCAGGAGGGACCCCCATGCCCAGACGATCCACACCGAACGGTGACAACCCGGAACGACCGGCGCCGGTGGAATCGGCGGAATCGCCCGAGCCCGAACGCTCTTCGGCGATCGAGAACTCGGCGAAGCCGACGGGGACAACGGAAACCGAAGGATCGACCGTCAGCGTCGAATCGGCAGCTTCTGCCGAACCAGGCGACCAGGCGAAATCGGCCGGGCCGCCGGGTACGACCGACCCGGCAACACCGACCGCGCGCCCAGCAGGTACCGGTCAGGTGCGACCAGCCGACTGGATAGAAACGGCCGATCAGGCGACACCCACCAAGCCGTCCGCAAGAACCGACTCGCCGCAGTCGGCCGACACGGCAGGACCAACCGACCCGGCGACACCGACCGTGGCGTCCGGGACCGGGCCGTTGCAATCGCCCGGGTCGGCGGCGGCGGTGGATTCGACGACTTCGGCACATCCTGCCGGCACGCTCGTATCGGCCGGGACTACCGAACCGACCGGCACCGCGACCGAACCAGCCGATACCACGGACTCGGCCGGGACCCGCGCGCCTGCGTCCGGAGCGGGTGATCCGGACGCGTCCGCATATGGTTCGCCGGTCGCGGCCGCCCGATTCGCGGGGTCTGCCTCCGGCACGGAACCCGACGCGGATTCGACCTCCGACGCCGTGCTCTGGGGCCCCGGGAGCCGGGCCCCAGTGCAACCGCCCAGCGCACCGAGTGCACCGGAGTACCCGAGACCGCCTGCCGCCGTACCTCGCCGGAACCTGGTCGCCTACCCGGCGGGTGTCCTGCCCGCGGCAGGGGCGGCGGGTCTGGTCGCGGCGGCCACCGTTCCGCTCGACCGGCCCGGAATCGGCTGGTTGCTCGCGGGTTCCGCGGCGGCGGCCGCGGTCGGTATCGTCCATCACCGGGCACGTCGTGGCGCGGGACCGGAGCAGGGACAGTCCCGGAGCCGGGAACGCCTGTGGTGGGCGATCGCGGCACTGGCATTGCCGGCGGTCGGCACTTTCCGGGCCGCGGGCTGGTTGTTCGTGCTATGCGTGGCGGCAGCCGCCGTGGCGGGGTCGCTGGCGGTGGTGGGCCGACGTTCGGAACGCGGGATATTCCGGGATGCGCTGGCCGTTCCGCTGGCATCGGCAGGGGCCGTCGCCTGGGTGTACACCGCGCTGGGTAAGCGGCGCGGCGGTGCCGGGACACGTAATCGCCGGCTCGGCGTATCCGCCGCCGTCACGGTGGCGTTGCTGGCGGTGTTCGTACCGCTGCTGGCCGGCGCCGACGCCACGTTCGCAGCGTTGATCGACGGCCTGATCCCGCGGATGGACGGCGACACCCTGACCCGCTGGATCGTGGTGTTCGTAGCGGCGGGTATCGGAACGCTGGGCGCCCTGTACCTGCTCGCCGGTCCCCCGCTCCCGGCCGACGGACAGCAGCAGGTCGCTAATCGGACGCTGGCCCGGCTGGAGTGGGGCCTGCCGGTGGGCGCGCTGACAGCCGTTTTCGCGCTGTTCCTCGGCGCACAACTGGTGGCCCTGTTCGGTGGCGACGACTACGTGCAGCGCACCGCCGGCCTGACCTACGCCGAGTACGCCCGGGGCGGTTTCTGGCAGCTCTCCGCGGTCACCGTGCTCACGCTCGCCGTCATCCTGCCCGTCCTGCACCGGGCCACCCGGGACACCGCCGTGGACCGGCTGTGGTTGCGCGGACTGTTGTGCGCGATCAGCGGGCTGACGCTGGTGATGATCGCCTCCGCGCTCGGACGTATGTGGACCTACCAGCAGGCGTACGGATTCACCGTGTTGCGGTTGCTGGTGGGCACCTGCGAGATCTGGCTCGGCATCGGATACGTGCTGGTGATCATCGCCGTCCTGCGCCTGGAAACGGCGTGGCTGCCCCGCAGTGCGATCGCGACGGGGACGGCCGCACTGCTGGCTCTGGCCGCGCTGAATCCCGAGGGCCTGGTCGCCGCCGAGAACATCGACCGCTGGGAACGCGGCGAGAAACTCGACGTCGACTACCTGGCCGGCCTGTCGGTCGATATCGTCCCCGCCCTCGACCGCCTGCCCGCCCCGATCCGCAACGACCTGCTCGACCGGCTCGACCACCAGCTCGACGACGACACCTGGAACAGCTGGAATCTGTCCCGCGCCCGGGCACGCTGAGCCGTCCAGGGGCCCGTCGCGCGCTGTAACGGTGCCGACCGGTCCGGCGGGACTTCGGCGAGATCCGCGCGCGAGGATTCCTCAGGCGTGGGCCAGAACCGTGGTCAGTGCTACGTGGACCGCGGTGCCCGTCAGGATGCTGAGGACGGCATTGTGGCGCCACAGGTGCAGGGCGAGGGTGACGACGAGGGCGGGCCCGGTGATCCACAGTTGCGCGGGGGCGATATCGCGCAGGGTGTAGGCAGCGAGGATGACCATGACGCCGACGGGCATATGGCGGCCCAGATAGTCGACGATACGGCTGGCGCGCAGCGGGGCCAGTACCGCGAACGGCAGCGCCCGCAGCGACCAGGTGATCAACGAGCACAGTGCCGTGGCGGCGATCAGATAGCCCGTATCAGGCATCGGCGGTCTCCTTCTCGGTGAATGCCCGGCGCAGGAGCAGGGCCGCCAGGAACAGGCCCAACGCGACGGGCAACATCTGCCCCGGCAGCAGAACACGGGCAATCAGCGCGCAGAGCAGGGCGAGCACCGGGACCGGAATATCCCGGTCGGCGCGGAAGCCGTCCACGGCGAGCACAACGAACAGGGCGGTCAAGGCGAAATCGAGACCCTCCAGCTGCACCGGCACCAGCGCCGCACCCGCGGCGCCGACGGTCGCCCCGGCCACCCAATAGGCCTGGCACAGAACTTGCAGCCACAGGATGCGGCGGCCGGTCCACCGCTGGGCGGCCGGGCCGGTGGTGAGTGCGTAGGCCTCGTCGGTCAGTGCGAAGGTCGCATACCCTTTGCCCCACCGGCCCCGGATCCGGTGCAGCGGGAACGACAGTGCGTAGAAGACGTGGCGGAAATTGACCAGGAACGCGGCCAGCGCCACCTGCGCCAGCGGCGTGGCGGCGGTGACCAGGCCGATCAGCAGGAATTCGAGCGATCCGGCGTAGACGACCCCGGCGAATACCGGTGCCCACCACCAGGCCAGCTGGCTGTGCACCACCAGTACCCCGAGCGCGAGCCCGAGGGGAAACAGCGCGAGACCGACCGAACTGGTGTCCACGAGCGCCGCCCGCAGATCCGATCGCTGTGCGACCGGAGCCGGGGAGCCGGATGCTGCCGTCGGTGTCGAAGTGCTGCTCACCAGGTCATTTTATGTGCCGAGAGGCGTAATATGGTTTCCTGTTCTGACCACATATGAGCACTGTGAGACATATATGCATCTCGATTCGGTGGATAGAGATATTTTGTTTCACCTCCGCCAGGACGGCCGTCTCACGAACGTCGAGCTGGCCAGAAGAGTGGGGCTGACACCACCCCCGTGCCTGCGCCGGGTGAAACGGCTCGAGCAGGCCGGAGTGATCAGCGGCTACCGGGCACAGATCGACCCGGCGGCGCAGGGTCGCGGGTTCGAGGTGGTCGTCGCGGTGGAGATCAGCATCAACGATCTGCAGACAGTGGAGGAATTCGAGACCGCCATCGCCTCCTACGAGGAGGTGGTGGAGTTCCACCGCCTGTTCGGCCGGCCCGACTACTTCGTCCGGGTCGCCGTCACCGATCGGGAAGTCTTCGAGAATTTCCTGACCGGCAAACTGATGGGGCTGCGGGCCGTGGCCCGAGTCGACTCCCACCTGATCATGAAGAAGATCAAGACCGACGGCTGATCCCGGCAGGCGTGGTCACGAGACCGGGTACGCGCCCCGGACAACGAAATCCGGTAGCGGTATCGGCCGCGAGTTCTCGCGCAGCGAGCGGGCACCGGCCACCCCGACCAGCGACGCGGCGACCGCGGGCAACGCCGGGACCAGAGGCGGGCGGCCGTCCTCGACGCATGCGCGCAACCCTTCGAGGATCCGGACCGTGCCTTCCGCCTTCGGCTCCACACGCGTCCCGTCGGGAAGGAAGAGCGGTGCGGGTTCGCGTTCTTCGTCGCGTACGTTCCCGCCGGGATCGGTCCACGATTCCTTGCGCACCCGAACCGACCACGCGCGCTCGCCGGTCGCCCGCACCGACTCGGCGAGTCCCTCGGTGCCACGTGCCGAGAACCAGCTCCAATGGCTGTCCGGTTCGCCCTGCAGGAAACCGTGCCGGGTGATCGCCAGCCCACCGTCGTCGAGACGCACCACCATGACCACTGCGGTGCGCGGATCGGCGGCGTCGACCGGGAAGGCCGCCACCTCGGTGGGCATCGCGCCGGTGAGCGCGAGCACCGGCGAGAGGGTGTGGGTGCAATACGCTGTCGGTTCGATCCGGCCACGCCAATGCGCCGGATCGCCGATCAACCCCGCGACCGCGTCCGGCGCCATCCCGTGCAGGTAGTCCGCTTCGATCAGGGTGACCCGCCCGATTTCTCCCGCTTCCACGATGGTGCGCACGAGCTGGACATGCGGGTGGAACACATAGTTCTCGGCGAACGAGTAGGTGGCGGCCGAGCGCCGCTCGGCCGCGAGCAGTGCCCGCGCCTGCTGTTCGTCCACACAGGCCGCGGATTCGGAGAGCACGTGCACGCCCGCGTCGAGAAATGCGACGGACAGGGGCGTGTGCTCGTCGAAATCGTTGGCCAGCACCACCGCATCGAGCCGTTGGTCCAGCAGAGCCGGCCACTCGTCGACCGACGCCGCGCCCGGCAGCAGCTCCCGCGCTTCGGCGCGCCGGCCGGGATCGCGATCACAGACGGCCACCACTTCCATACCGAGCCGGCGACACCAGGTGGCCAGATACAAACCCATCCCCAAACCCACGACACCCACACGCATGGCCGCATCTTCGGTCGCCCGGAAGGTCGCGGTCAACCGAATTACGGATGTGTTGGTGCCGCTCGGTCCGAGACGGCTCCGGCCAGTTCCAGCACGGCATGCAGCAGCACATCGATACCGTCCGCGCAGGCTTCCGGAGTGGAGTATTCCCGCGGGTTGTGGCTGATCCCGTCGTACAGGCCCGGAACGAAGATCATGCCGGCCGGACACAATGCGGCGATCTCGCCCGCATCGTGACCGGCGCCGGAGGTGATGGGGGCGCTGCTCATCCCGAGATTCGCGGCATGCTTTTCGACCAGATCCCGCATCTGTTCCGCGAACACCACCGGCGGGGTCTTGGCGGTGGTGCGGGAGGTGATCGTGACCCCCGCGAGTTTCTCCACTTCGGCGAGGTAGGCCGCGAGGTCGGCTTCCGCACGTTCCATGGCCGCGCCGTCGGGATTGCGCAGATCGACCGTGATCAGCGATTTCTCGGGCACGATATTGATCAGGTTCGGATAGTTGACCTGCCGCCCGACCGTCGCGAGCATCGCGCCGTACTCGCCGGATTCGACCATCTCGTTGAGCCGCACCGTGATCAGCGCGGCGGCGAGTCCGGCATTGCGGCGTAGATGATGCGGTGTGGCGCCCGCGTGCGCGGCCCGGCCGGTGATCTGGAGTTCGAGCCAGGTGATCGCCTGAACGCCCTGCACGACTCCGATCCGGGTGTCTCCCGCGGCCAGGATCGGGCCCTGCTCGATATGACATTCCAAGTACGCGAACGGCGCCCGGATCGGTGTGGCGACCTCGCCGGCCAGCCGGTGGCGGTCGAGTTCGGCGCCGACGGTCACCCCATCGGGATCGGACCGCTGCCGAGCAGCGTCCAGGCCGATCCGTCCGGCCGCGACGGCGCTGCCGAGCATATCGGTTCCGAACCGCACCCCTTCTTCCTCGGTGAACACGGCCACCTCGAGCGGGCGTTCAGTGGCGATGGCGTGATCGTTCAGTGTGCGGACCACTTCGAGTCCGCCGAGGACACCGAGACATCCGTCGAACCGGCCCGCTGTGGCGACGGTGTCGATATGCGATCCGACCATCACCGGCGGAAGGGTGTTGTCGCTACCGTCGCGGCGGGCGTAGATATTGCCGATCCGGTCGGTTGTCACCGTGAGCCCCGCCGCACGCATCCACCCGGTGACCAGTTCCCGCCCGGCCAGTTCGGCGTCGGTGAGGGCCAAGCGGCACACTCCGCGCAGACCGGTGTCCTCGTCGGAATAGGCTCCTACCTCACCCAATTCGCCGAGTGATCGCCACAGCCGTTCGGCGTCGATCCGGATATCGGAGGTTGACATGTATTCCTCCACTCACGCGCCGGCCGGCACGGCGCCGGTGACACGGTTGAAGTTGGCGAGATCGGTGGCGCCTTCGGTGGAGAAGATCAGGACGTGATCGTCGGGACCCAATTCCAGTTCGCGGGCGTGGGTGAGCAATCCGGCCAGCCCGGCCGCCCCGCTCTCTCCGGAAACGACCCCGTCGGCGAACATCAGCCGCATCGCGTCTTCGGCGGCGGAGTCGGTGACCGTCGCGAAAACGTCGTAGCCGCCGGATACATCCGGCCAGGCGATCACCGACGGTGTACCGCAGTTGAGTCCGGCCATGATCGACCGCTGCGGGCCGGGGATGGTGGTGATACCGCCGGCTTCGATACTGGCGGTGACGCAGTCGGCGTCGATGGGTTCCACACCGAGCAGCCGGGTGCCCGCGCTGGTGCGGAATCCGCGTGCGACCGCGGCGGCGAAGGCACCCACCCCGATCTGCGCGACCACCACGGTCGGCCGGGGGGCACCACCGGCGGCGATCTCGTCCAGGATTTCGCCGATCATCGTGGAGTATCCGTCGATCACCCAGGACGGCGGGTCGACGTATCCCTCCCATGAGGTGTCGGAGACGACGAGCGAATCCGTATCGGCGAGTTCGGCGCTGCGGCGGATGGCGTCGTCGTAGCCACCGGGCACCACCTCTACCTGCGCGCCTTCGGCCGCGATGGCGTCGATGCGCGCCGGCACCATATCCTCCGGCACCAGAATGTGGGCCGAGAGCCCGAGTAGTGCCGCCATCCTGGCGACGGCACGTCCGTGGTTACCGTCGGTGGCCGAGACCAGCCGCAGGCCCGGCGCCCGCACGCCGAGCTCGGTTCTCAGCTCGGTGAGCCCGAGTCCGCTGTCGACGGAATGGCCGAGATATGCGAGCAGCGTCCGATAGGTAGCCCAGGAAGCGCCGAGGATCTTGAACGACGGCATACCCATCCGGGCGGATTCGTCCTTGGCGTGTACCGAGCCGACGCCGAGGCGGGCGGCGGCCGCGGGAAGGGCAGCGAGCGGAGTGGGGCGGTAGTCCGGCATCGACCGGTGGAAAGCCCGGCTCCCGTCGACCAGTGGACGCACGGTGTCCTTGGCTACCAATGGATTCCGCACGAGTCGCGGTTCTGGCATCACGTTCCTCCCGGGCTGCGAATGACCGATTCAGAATAGAAATTTGTATGACAACTGTCAAGTGACTTAAGCCAAATCGCCCTGATAAGCTGCGCAGGCGTCCACACGTACGTCCGACCGCAGCACAGTGAAAGGGCACCCGCGATGGCCACCAGCGCCCCCGCCGATTCGGCGGGCCTCGGCGACGACATCTCCCGGATCCGTTCCCGGCGCCAGCTGCACGCGGAGATCCGGGAAGCCATCCTCAACGAGTTCATCCTGTCCCGGAAACTGGCCGCCGGCGACCGGCTGCCCTCGGAAAGCGAACTGTCCCGGCTGTTCGGCGCCTCCCGGGTGACGATCCGCGCCGCGCTGCAAAGCCTCAAAGACCAGGGCTATATCCGGATCGTGCGCGGGTCGGGCTCGATCGTGCTACCGCTACCCGAATCGATCAGCTCGGGTATCGACCGTCTCTCGTCCTTCGATACGTTCGCCGAACAGTCCGGTAAGGAAATTCGCACGGCCGACCTGGAATTCACCAGGATCGACCGGGACGACGATCCACTCGCCGCCGTTTTCGAGCCGGGCCCGATCACCGTGGTGAGCCGCACCAAGACCGTCGACGGCCGCAAGGTCGCGCTGATCGTGGACTATGTGCCGGAATCGGTACTTCCGCCGGAGGCGCTCCGGCGCCGCTTCGACGGTTCCGTTCTGGACCTGCTCCTGGCAGATGGACTCGCCGAGTATTCCGACTGCACGCTGACCCCGGTGGTGGCGACAGGCGATCTGCGCGATCGGCTGGAATATGAGAACGGCAGCCCGCTACTGCAACTCAGCGAACTCACCCGCAACTCGGTGGGTGCGGTGGTCGACCGCAGTGAGGCGTGGCTGTCGCCCGAGACGTTCCGCTTCCAACTGCGCCGCCGCCGCGAGAGCTGACAGCGCGGCCGCCCCGTCACCTGTTCGGACAGGCGGCGGGGCGAATTCCCTACCGTGCCGCGGCCGGCTCCTGCCGCTTGTCGGCTTCCGGCCCGTAGGCGTCGGGGACCAGCTTGCCGCGGCGCGCGTCGATCATATGGATGACCAGGAACGACGCCAGCCCGCAGACACTGCCGAAGATGATGGCCGCGACAGCGAACGGTTCATCGGCCAGTTCCCAGCCGAATCCGCAGACAGTACCGACGATGATGGAGACGACACCCGCCAGCCGGCTCGTCTTCTTCAGTATCAGGGCGAAGAGGAAGGCGGAGAACGGCCCGGCCGAACGCATGGTGAACGCGAACACCAGCAGCGGGATGATGGCCTGGCTCCACAGCGAGATCAAGGTCGCGAGCACGCCCACCACCAGTACGCCGATCCGGCTGTACTTGATCTCGTTGTCCGCGGTGACCGTCCCGCCGAGCTTGGGCAGCAGATCCTTGATGAAGATAGTCGACGAACCGAGCATATTGCCGCTGGCACTGGACAACGTCGCCGAAACCACGGCGCTGAGCAGCAGACCGGCGATGAGTCCCGGCAGCAGCCCCACCGACACCGTGGCCAGTGCGTTGTTCGGATCAATATCGGGGTAGACGGCCAGCGCGATCAGACCGAGCACCGCGGGGATGAACGCGTAGACCGACATCAGCAACCCGCACAGCACCGATCCGAGCACGGCGGTGCGGGGGGTACGGGCGGAGTAGTACCGCTGCACCGCCTCCTGACCGGTGGAGAAGGTCATGAAGTAGAGCACGACGAGCCCGATGATGGTCGGCCAGCCGATCTTTGTGAAGCCGAGCTGGCCCTCGGGCAGGTTGGCGACCACGTTGTCCCAGCCACCCGCATTGTGCAGCGCGAACGGAACGGCGACCGCGAATCCGCCGACGATCAGGAAGAACTGCACGAAATCGGTGAGCGTGACACTCCACATCCCGCCGATCCAGGTGTAGAAGATGACGGCGATTCCGGTGAACACGATCGACCAGGCCAGGCTGATCCCACCCAGGGTGGAAACGATGGTCGCCGTCGCGGTGATCTGCACCGCGGTCAGCGCGACCAGCGCGACACTGCCGAGTACCGCCGACATCGTCTGGGCGGCCGCACCGTAGCGCCGGCCGATGACCTCGGGCACGGTGACGGCCATGGTGCGCCGCATGGCCGGGGCCACGAACGACACCAGCAGGATGCCGATCCCGGCGGCTACCACGTACCATCCGGCCGACAGACCCCAATCGCCGTACGCCTTGCTCGCCACACCGACCGAACTACCACCGCCGATCTCCGTGGCAGCCAGCGTGCCGGCCATCATGAACACCCCCAGCCGGCGACCGGCCAGATGATAATCGGTGCCGTCTTTGATACGGGTCCGGGCGTACAGGCCGATACCGACCATGACGGCCAGATAGATCACCATGATGGTGATGACGGTCGCGTTCATTTGCCGATCCTTCGGTGTTCAGAGCTGCTCGAGCGCAGGCTTATCGGTTTCCGCGGCGAGCAGCGCCTGCAGCAGCACGGCATAGCCGTACGCGCCCAGGTACAGGTCGTCGAGGTCGATGGATTCGTCGGTGGTGTGGGCCCGGCCGGGGTCACCGGGGCCGAAACCGAGCGTGGGTATCGCGTGCCGGCCCGCACTGGCCGACCCGTTGGTGCAGAACTGGTAGTAACCGGGACGCGGGTCGAGGCCGGCCGCCACAAGCGCCCGGATAGCCTGCGCAGCAGGCCATTCCGTAGCCGGTACCCACCAGGCGGGCGCAAAGGATTCTGCGCTTGCCTCGACGCCGGTCCAGGTGGTGAACTCGCTACGGGCGAGGTCGATATCGACGCGGGCACCGGCCCGTCCGGCAATCCGTCCCGCGAGCTCGCGCAGCGGTTCGAGCACATCGGCCGCCGATTCGCCCAGCACTGTGCGACGGTCGTAGGTCGCCACGCAACGGTCGGGAACCACCGAGACATTCGGGTACGGTTCGGATTTGAGAATGGTCAGGGCGATCATCGCCGGCCCGAGTTCCGGATGATGCGGGAACTCCAGGTCGCGGACGGCGGTGAGCACATCGGCCATCACCTCGGCGGCATTCACTCCGGCCTCCGGATACGCCGAATGACTCGACCGCCCGCGCACCTCGATATTCACCTCCGCCCGGCCGCGCTGGCCGAGCATCAGCCGGTTCGCGGACGGTTCGCCGATCACGACCACGTCCGGCCGGACCTGCTCGAGCACCCGGCTCAGCGCGGGCCCTTCGACCAGTTCCTCGCAGACCGTTCCCGCGACGACGATCGTGCCGCGCAACCCGTCCGGCAACGCCGCCGCGCCGTAGACGACCGCTGCCAGCGCACTTTTCATATCGACGGTGCCGCGGCCGTACACGACGCCGTCGGCCACCTCGCCCCACGGACTGTGCGACCATCGGTCCGGGTCGGTCACCGCCACCGTGTCCAGGTGACAGTCCACCAGCACCACCGGCCCCGGTCCGAACCGCAGGATGCCGATCACATTGCCCCAGTCGTCGATGGTGACATCGAAGCCGAATGCGGTGAGTTCGTCGGCGAGCACCCGGACAGTGGGTTGTTCCGCGGTGGCCGGGCTGCGGGCGGCGACGAGACGTAACAGGAAGTCCCGCAGGCCGTCTCGATCGATTCGCACGTTTGTTTCCCCGCCGCCCATCTCAGTTTCCGCCCTGGCCGGTACCGCCGGTGACGGTTCCGGGTCGCCGGCCGGTGTGTCCGCCGGACCGCCAGACCGCTTCCCCGCCGACGGTGACCAGCTCGACGCCCGGCGGAGTGCTGTGTGGCTCGGCATACGTCGCGGTGTCCACATACCGCCGCGGGTCGATCAGCATCAGATCCGCGCGCCGGCCTTCGGCTACCGCGCCCCGATCGTCGAGCCCGAGGAGACGGGCGGGGCCGGCGGCCAGTCGGGTGACCGCCTCCGGAAGCGTGATCAGTTTGTCCCGCAGGGCGAAACGGCCCAGCACTTTCGGTGCGGTGCCGTAGAGCCGCGGGTGCGGATGCGGGTTGAAGACCCCGTCGGAACCGACCAGCGCGCCCGAGCGGACGAAGATCTCGCGCACGACTTCCTCGGCGGAGTAGTGGTCGATCATGGCCGCGTCCAGTGCGGTATCGGCGAGCAGGTCCAGCACCGCGACGGCCGGGTCGGTGCCGGTTTCCCCGGCGATCCGCGCAACCGTTGCGCTCACCGCCGCCTCGCGGGGCGCACCGGCCTGCGTGATCACGATGTTCTCCGGCCCGCACGCCCCGAACAGGTTCTCCCATCCGGGCAGCCCGCGATGCATATCCCGGCACATCCGCTCCCGTTCCCCGGTGTCGCGGACCCGTTCGAGCGTCGCGGCCGGCCCACCGTCGAAGGCGTACGGCGGCAGTAACGCGCTCAGCAGGGTGCTACCGGCCCCGTAGGGGTACTGGTCGAAGGTGAGCCGGATCCGGTCCTGCGCCGAACTCAGCAGATCGATGAGGTCGGACAGCAGTTCGGGGACGCCGACGAGCTTCACGTGCGAGACGTGCAGCGGCGCGCCCGTGTGTTCGCAGACCCGGACGAACTCGGCGATCGAATCCAGTACGCCCGCGGCCTCGTTGCGGACATGCGGTACCAGCGGGACGTCGAAACAGGCGGCGGCTTCGGCGATACCGATGAGCTCGGCGGTATCGGCGTACAGGCCCGGTGCGTAGATCATGCCGAACGAAACCGCCCGGCAGCCCGCCGCCAGCGATTCCTCGACGAGGTCTTTCATCGCCGCCATTTCGCGGGCGTCGGGCCGGCGGTCGGCATTGCCCATCACCGCTTCGCGGACCGCGCTGTGCGGAACGCAGGCCACCATATTGGCGGCGGGCCCGGCCTGCTGTAGCGCGTCCAGGTACTCGCCCATGCTCCGCCACGTCCACGGAGCGGAGGTACTCGGCTCCAGACCTTGCAGGTAGCTGCGCCGGCTCGGCAGGGTCGCGTCGGTGATCGGCGCGGGGCCGAGGCCGTCGGGGCAGATCAGATCCGTGGTGAAACCTTGCGCGATCTTCGGCGTGAGCAGCGGATCGTCGAACGGGCGCAGGGCGGAGTGGGCGTGCAGGTCGACGAAACCCGGAAGCAGCAGACGGCCGGTGCCGTCGACGCGCTCGCCGGCGGATTCCACCGGCAGCCGCGGCCCCACCGCGACGATACGTCCACCTTCGACCGCTACATCGGCGGTCCGGACACCTGTTTCGTCGACAACCTCGGCATCGGTGATGAGCAGGGCCGCTTCCACAGTTCCTCCAATTTGTATGACAACTGACATGAGTTCTAACACAAGGGGCGGGTCCGGGGAAGAGTTCCGGAGAATGAAGAAACATGATGGTTACGTGTCCGGACTCGGACACCGGCGCCGACGAGGAGGGGCGAGATCGTGTCGGACAGCGGCTCAGGGCAGGACAGCGGAACCATTCCGGCGCCGGCGCCGGTGCTGATCGTGGTGAGTGGACCACCGGGCAGCGGCAAGACCACACTCGCGCACGCGATGGCCCAGCGACTCGGTGTTCCTGCGGTGATACGCGACGAAATCAAGCAGGGCATGGCCCTGGCCGCCGATCGGACAGCGGGGCGGGACTGCGATGAGCTGAACATGCCGGTGCTGACCGCTTTTTTCGACGTTCTCGGCGTCATGGTGCGGGCCGGTGTCACAGTGGTTGCCGAAGCCGCATACCAGCGGCGATTGTGGGTGCCGAATCTGCTGGCGCTGTCTCGGGTAGCCGATATCCGGGTCGTTCACTGCACGGCATCGATATCGGAAATCCGGGACCGGATCATCCGCCGCGCCGAGATGGACCCTCATCGGCGGGCACACAACGACGCGGACCTCCTCGCGGCGATCACTTCCGGTAGCCATTCGGTTGAGCATTTCGAATCGGTCGATCTCGACGTGCCCGCCCTCACTGTCGACACCACCGACGGCTACTGCCCGGATCTCGAAGCGATCGCCCGGTTCGCGGTCCCGCCGAGATGACCGCCGCTGCGCAGCCTTCCGGTCGGCCCGGGACGACGCTCAGCGTGATCGCGTGCGGCGGGCCTCGATCCGGGCGAGCTGCTCGGCGGTGAAGTCGGCCGTCCAGACCCGTTGCAGCATATGCCAATCGGCGGGGTGCGCCGCGATACCGGCGGCGAACCTGTCGGCCAGCCGCTGCGTCGTCGCGGCGACACCACCGGTGGTGTCGACGGGTGCGCCGATGTCGAAGCCCCAGCCGTCCGGGGTGAACCAGCAGTGCACCGGCAGCAGAGGGGCGCCGGTCTCGATGGCCAGTTTGGCCGGGCCCGCGGGCATGGTGGCGGGTTCGCCGAAGAAGTCGACCGGTACGCCCGCACCGGACAGATCGCGTTCGCCCAGCAGCCCCACTATGCGGCCGGCCCGGAGCCGGGCGGCCAACTGTTCGAACGGCGGTGTCTCCACACCGGTGAGTGGAATGATCTCGAAACCGAGGCTCTCCCGGAACCGGACGAAACGCTGGAACAGTGACTCCGGTGCCAGCCGCTCGGCCACAACGGTCGGCGTGCCCAGCCGCCGCACCACCCACACCCCGGCCAGGTCCCAGTTCCCGCTGTGCGGCAGCGCGAGCACCGCGCCACCGCCACGCGCGACCGCGTCACGTATGTACTCGACCCCGGTGGCCGAGGATTCGATGGTCTCGGCCAGCCGCACCGGATCCATCGAGGGCAGCCGGAACGCCTCGCACCAGTATCTGGCGTAGGAACGCAGGCTCTCCCGGACGAGGTCGTCGGGCACTTCCGCCGGGGTGGTGCCGAGCACGCGGGCGAGGTTGCGGCGCAATTGTTCCGGGCCGCCCCCGCGGGCCGCCCGATCGGCCGCGATCCGGAACAGCCACGCGGCCCACCGCTGCGGCAGCAGCCGCACCAGCCGCCAGGCCGCCGCGTACCCGAGATCGGCCGCGCGGGCGCCCGCGTTCACCCGGACACCGGCTCGCGCCGGGGTACCTGGGGAGTCGTTCGAATGTGCCATGGTCGATGCCTTCGACTCGATTCTCCGGTGGACCGATCCTCGAACTGAATCGAAATGGTGCGCAGGGGTCATACGCGATGCGCGAACGCCTCGATGGTACCCACCCCCGGCGATGCCCGGTGGATCTTCGAACCGGCGCGGGATGTCCGGGTCCGCGACGCATCGGAACAGGCGTCCGCCGGCCGGATCGTTCGCGGCCGCGGTGCGGTCCCCGCCGCCGGTGATGTCGTCGCGCCGGATGTCGGTGGTTCTCGGTAGCGTCGGCAGCTGTGGAAACAGGGGAACGTATCCGAGAGCTCGCCGACCGCATCGTGGTCTTGCGGGATGCCTACTATCAGGGCTCACCGCTGGTCGCGGACGCCGAGTACGACACGATCGAGGACGAGCTGCGCGGCCTGATCGAGGCATATCCCGAGCTCGCGCCCGACCCGAACCCGCTGGAGCAGGTCGGTGCGCCCGCGGTGCTGCATGCCCCGGTCCGGCATTCGCGTCCGATGCTGTCGCTCGAGAAGGCGACCACACCCGAGCAGGTTGCGGCATTCTTCGATCGCTTCCCCGGCCAGCCCGTGGTGGTGATGCCGAAGCTCGACGGCTTGTCCCTGGCCCTGGTCTACGAGGACGGGCCACTCGTGCGTGCGGTCACCAGGGGCGACGGCACCACGGGTGACGACGTGACCGTGCTGGTCCGCGCGCTCGTCGACGGCGTTCCGGAACGGATCGACGTCCCGGGGCGAGTGGAGGTGCGCGGGGAAGCGGTGATGCTGCGCTCGACGTTCCTCGCCTACAACACCGGACACGCGGACAAACCCCTGATCAATCCCCGCAACGCCGCGGCGGGAACATTGCGGGCGAAGGACCCGGCCACCGTCGCCGAGCGGCGCCTGCAGTTCTTCGGCTTCGACCTCGACACCTCCGCAGGCGGCGCCGCGGCCGATCTCGAAGAGGGCCTGCGGGCGCTGGGGATCGCGGGCGCGCAGATGCGGGTCTGTCCCGACGCGGAACAGGCCCGGGCGGCGATCACTGCGATCGAGCAGGGTCGCAACGACCTGGACTACGACATCGACGGCGCGGTGTTGCGCTTGGCCGATCGCGGCGCCTATGCCGCCGCCGGAACCCGATCCGCCAGCCCGCGTGGTGCGCTGGCGTTCAAGTTCGCCGCCGAGGAGAAGACCACCCTGCTCAACGAGGTGGTCTGGGATGTCGGCAAAACGGGCAAGATCGTCCCGGTCGCCTGGCTGGAACCGGTTTTCGTGGGCGGTACCACCGTGACGAAGGCGACGCTGGCCAACCAGGAGGTGATCCGCGCCCGCGATATCAAGGTCGGTGACACCGTGCTGGTCCGCCGGGCGGGTGACGTGATCCCGTTCGTGGCAGGGGTACTCGATGCCTCGAAACGCACGGGCGAGGAACGCGAGATCGTTCCCCCCACCGTCTGCCCGTCGTGTGGGCAGCCGGTGACCGAACAGGGAAACAGCCGGGAACTGTTCTGCACCAACGTCTCGTGTCCCGCGCAGACGGTGCGCAGGCTGATCCACTGGGCATCACGCGCGGCGGCCGATATCGATGCGTTCGGACAGGTGTGGATCGAGCGCCTCGCCGAGGCCGGGATCCTGGAACGCCCGTCGGACTTCTACGGGCTCACCGCGGAGCGCCTGCTCGAATTCGACCGTATCGGTGAGGTTTCGGCCGCACGCATGATCGACTCTATCGACGCGAGCCGAGCGGTCGGGCTGCGCCGTGCCCTGATCGGCTTGGCGATCCCGATGGCCTCCGACGGCACCGCCGCTCGTCTGGCCCGGGCGGGCTTCCGCTCGCTCGAGGAGGTCGCCGACGCGGGCGAGGAACGCCTCGTGGCGGTGGACGATATCGGGCCGAAGGTTGCCGCCTCACTGGTCGAACACCTCACTCGCCTGCGGCCGGAACTCGAACGGCTGCGGCAGGCCGGGGTCTCCCTCGATGTACGCGAAGAGGATCTTCCACCGGTCGTCGAGGCCGGCGCTCCCTTGGCAGGCAAAACGGTGGTGATCACCGGCGCCCTCAGCGATCCGCGCTCCGGGGAAAAGGTGGCCCGCCCGACGTTCCAGCGCCTGTGTGAGAAGGCCGGTGCGACAGCCGCATCATCGGTATCGGCCAACACCGACCTGCTCGTCACCGGCGCCGGAGTCGGCGACAGCAAGCTGGCCAAGGCGGAGAAACTCGGCGTCGACATCGTCGATCAGGGCGAGATCTGGAATCTGCTGATCGAAGCCAAGGTGATCTAGAGGTCTCGGCCTGGCGCTGTGTTCAGCCGGGTTCGCCGACACCGAGTTCCGCGAGGGCGGCCCGGGTCGCCGCTGCCAGCAGCGCGCCGTCGGGTTCGGCGTCCTGTTCCGGTTTCGTGCTCAGCACGGAGATCACGAGCGGCGCGCGGCCCGGAGGCCAGACGATGGCGACATCGTGGGCGGAACCGTAGGCGGGGGTTCCGGTTTTGTGGCCGACGAGCCAGTCGGCGGGCAGGCCGGCGCGGATGCGGTCCGCCCCCGAAGTGGTGGCGATCAGCCAGGTTTTCAGCTGTTCGCGTTCGGGTGCCGGCAGAGTATCGCCGACGACGAGGGTGCGATAGTCGCCGGCCAGCGCGGCCGGTGTGGTGGTATCGCGCTCATCGCCGGGGATGGCAGTGTTGAGTTCGGTCTCCCAGCGATCCAATCGCGAGATGTCGTCTCCGATCGAGCGCAGGAACGCGGTGAAACCGGCGGGTCCGCCGAGTAGTTTCAGAATCTGATTACCGGCGGTGTTGTCGGAGACGGTGATCGCCGCGTGGCACAGATCGGCGACCGTCATTCCGGTGTCGACGTGCTGCTCCGTCACCGGCGAGTACTCGACGAGTTCGTGGCGCGGATAGTGGATCACCTGGTCGAAGAACCCCGACGACAGCGGGTGCGCGTCCAGCAGGGCGCCGCAGGCGAGCCCCTTGAACGTGGAGCCCATCGCAAACCGCTCGTCCGGGCGATACGAGACACTGCTACCGGTGGCTGTATCGAGCGCGAAAACCCCCAACCGCGCACCATGAGTTTTCTCCAGGTCCGCGAAAGCCTGGGTGGCCGCCGGTGCCGCGATGCTGCTCGTGGGTTCCGATGTCGCGGTGGTATTCGGCGCCGAATCGCAGGCCGCGCTGAACGACAGCGCGGAGACCGCCAGCGCGGCGGCCAGAAACCGTCTCCGGTTTCGTGGGTTCAGCTGGGAAAGAATTGGGTAGGTCACCGCGGCAGGACATCACCGCCCGGTCGGTTACCGCAAATAGCTCGACCCGCCGCGCACGAGTCGTAATGGATATCGGCGCAGGCCGTGGCTGTTTCTACGCCACAACGCCGACCGGCCGGGCGCGGGGCTCAGCGGGCGGCGATGAGTTCCAGGGTCGCGTCCAGGACGGCGCGGTCGGCCGAGCCGGGGACCAGGATGAATTCGTCGAGTCCGGCTGCTTCCGCCGCGTCCAGCGTCCGGTGCAATGCGTCGGCGTCGTGGGTCTTCATGGCAGCCGCGGCCGATGCGGCATGATCGGCACCGAAGAAGTCCAGGTATTCCGCGGTGAAACCGTGCAGGACGGTCTGGGCATCCGGCACGCCCAGGACGTAGAAGCAACCGCTCACCAGCCGGGGCGTTCCGCGGTCCGCGGCGGCCCAGGCGCGGCGGGCGGCGTCGGCGGACCACGCGATCTCCTCCGGCACCCCGCCCACGCTGAACGACACCACTCCGTCGGCCCAGCGCGCGGCACGGGCCAGCGATTTGGGGCCGAGCGCCCCGGCGAGCACGGGTGGGCCACCGGGCTGGACACACGGCGGGCCGACGGGATCGGCCCCTTCGAACGGCGGCTCACCCGCCCACAGCGACCGCAGTTCGGCGACCGCCCGGTCGAGCCGTTCGTGGCGGCGCTCGGAACCGGCCCCGAGACTGCGGTAATCATCACCGCGCCCGCCGACGCCGACGCCGAGGGTGAAACGGCCCTCCGACAGGACGTCCAGCGTCGCGGCCTGTTTGGCCACCAGCGCCACCGGATGGGCCGGTGCCACCGACACATTCGCGAGGATCCGCACCCGCTCGGTCACCGCGGCGGCGGCCGCCAGGGTGGTCCACATCTCCGGGTTGTGGAAGGTCATCCGTTCACCGCACGAAACGCTGGATACCGGCCCTTGATCCGCGAGCCGCGACCATTCGACGGTGGCCGCCCGGTCATAGCCTCGGCACATGGTGGGCAATGCGATCCCGATATCCATCGCCCCAGCATCGGGCACTCCCCCGGCCTTCGCAAGAACACGTTCCAGTCTCGACGTGACGGCCACAGCCGAATCGGTCACTGAGTGTTCGCAATTCCGTGCTAAATGTTGAAGAGCGGTCATTCAGACCTGCCGCGAGAACGAGGCACGACCTGCTGGTGGTGCGCCGGAGGGAGGACGGATCATGATCTGTCCACACTGCAGTGAGAATCTGCTGCGCCGGGAACGCACCGATCACCGGTGCTCGAAATGCGGGCGGGAGTTCGCCCTCGACCCCAAGGCAGAGCCGCTGGGCCTGCACGACCTGCGGTTACGGTCGCTCACGGAACGCCTGACCGCCGGTCGCGGCCTGTCCGCGACCGTGACGCAGCTCTGGTACGCGGCGGCGCGGCGGCAGCTGCCCGGGCTGGACCGCCATGTCGGCGGTACGGCGGGGACCTGGGTGGGCCTCGTTGTCCTGGTGACCTACATCCTGTGCCTGATCAGTGGCATCCAGGGATGGAGCGGTGCTTTCGTGTTCTGGAAAGTGATCCTGTACGGTGCGCTCGCCCTGGTGGCCGGGATGGTGGTGATCTACAGCTGCCGCCCGTGGTTCCAGCGGCGGACGCGGATCGCGATGCCGGTGACGGCGTATGGATTCCGGACCGACGTGCTCGGCCGCTGGATCAGCGTCTACGGTGAATTCCCGCCGGGGGTGGTCGACGAACAGCAGGTGCCGGTCCCGGTGATCGAGCACCCGCGGGTCGCTCTGGTCTGCGACGACCCCAGCGTGCGGGCATGTCTGGCAGCCAACCGGATACCGCAGGCCTACGATATGGCACTCGCCGACCGTATCGAGAACGCCCCGGCGGGGGTCCCGGTGCTGTTGCTGCACGATGCGAGCCTGCAAGGTTTCGCCAACGCGAAAGCCGCCCGGCTGACTCTCGGTGACCGGGTGCGGATTCTCGGTCTCGCCCCGCGGGCGGTGATGGACAACGAATCCGCCATCCGCCTGCACGAACGACCACCGACGGCCGACCGTATCTCGTTTCTGTACACCGTGGGACTCACCCAGCGGGAAATCGATTGGCTCGCGGCCGGATGGTGGTCGCCGATCGCCGCTATCCCACCGGCGCGGCTGATCGCGGTGGTCTCCCGGGCGGCCGAGAAACTCGAAGACGAAACCGACGCCGAACGGCGCGCGGCCCGCCGGACGGGTTTCCTGACGTGGCCGGCGGCATGATCACCGGAACCTTCGACCGCATCGTAGGTCTTGCCGCCGAACGGGCCGCGGCGCCGAACGGACTGCTGTTCACCGAACGGCAGCTGTACTACGAGGTGTGCCGCACGGTGCTGCCGGTGCAGCGGCTACCACGCCGGCCCGCGTTCACAGTGCCGCCGGTGGTGCCGTACCGCGCTTTCCGGGCGGCGCTCGACCGTATCGGTGCAGTGCCCGGACTACTCGCCCCGCCGCGGCCCCGCCCGGCGGAGGCGGGTGCGCACACCCCGGAACCGGATCTCTTCGATTACGGCCTGCCGCGGCTGCTGATCTGCCGTTCCACGGCGGTCGCGGCCATGTTGCGTGCCAACGGGATACCGATGGAATCGGCGTGCCCGGTGGTGAGCGCCGCGGAACTACCGCTCGACCCGGGAATCACGACGATGCTCGCCCGCGTGCACGGCACCGTCTACGTCCTGCACGACGCGAGCCCGGCAGACCGCACCTTCCCGGAACAGCTGCCCGGTCTGACCGATATCCCCGGCGGCGTCGATATCGTGCCGATCGGCCTGCGCCCCGCCCAGACCGCACCGCTGCACCTCACATATATCCGCACAACGGACCCCGTCCGGACCCGGGCCGTCGAAGTGGAATCGGTGAATCCCGCGGTGCTGCTGCGCAGTGTGCACCGGCTGGTTCGCAGTGTCCAGCGGCCCGGTAGCACCTCGATCGATATCCGCCGCGCCCGGCGGACGGGCTTTCTCACCTGGCCCGCCTCATGAAGGAGCCGAGTATGCGCGCACGCGACGAGATCACCTACACCGACGAGCTGCTGGCCGACCGGACCGTGCATCGCCGGTATTCCGACGGCCGGCAGGAATGGCGCTCCCGCGGGCCGGACGGGGTGGTGTCGTGGCGCGACGACCGCGGCTCCACCGGCACCGACGAACCGCTGGGCCGGCACCTGATCAAACGCACCTACGGCGACGGCCGCATCGTCTACGGGCGCGAGGCCGGTTACGGGCGAACTCTGTGGGGTGACGGCGTCCTCACCGCCAATCGTTCGTCGTTCGGCGGCCGGCTCGGCGGTATCCTCGCCGCCGCGGCGGGGGTCGTACTGGTGGGCAGTCTGATCGCGCCACCGGAGTCGCTGACCCCCGAGCAGGAAGAAGAGCTACGCCTCGCCGCCGAAGAAGACCCGGCCGCGGCCACGGGCGGCTCCGGCGAATACGGCGAATGGGGCGGCGACGCCGATACCGACGGCGATTTCGGCTGAGGAGCAGCAGTGAGCCGATGGTGTGCATTCCTGACAGCGCACGACCCGGCCGCGCAGGTCCGCGCGGTCGGTGGCGACCCGGTTCCGGTATCGGGGCGCACCGCATTCGGGCTGCTCGACGAACCGGGCCGGGCTGCGGGGCCGTTCACCTGGGGTGATCTGACGGCAATCGGGGAGGTCACCCTGTTCAATGTCGCGGAGCTACGCCGGGGCCTGGGGCCGGATGCCCCGCCACCGGATTGCGCCGACGGGCTCCTGCTGCTGGCCTGCTACGCACGTTTCGGCGCTACCGGTCTGGCGGCGGCCGACGGGATGTTCGCACTGGCGATCTCCGAGGGCACCGAGCTGGTGCTGGTCCGCGACCATGTCGGTGCCCGCACCCTGTTCCATGCCCGTGCCCGCGGCCAGTGGGCGGCAGCGACTTCGTTACGCGCGCTGCGGCGCTGGCCCGAACTGGAGACCGGGCTGCATCTGCCCGCCGTGCGCTCGTTCCTGACCTTCGCGTACCTGCCGGGTTCGGAAACCCTGTTGCGCGGCGTCCACGAGGTGCTGCCGGGCCGATGCCTGCGGCTGCGACCCGACGGTTCGGTCGACGAGCAGATCTTCTGGGAGCCTGCGGAACATACCGAGGACCGGCCCGCCCGCGAACACGCGCAGCGGTTGCGGGAACTCCTCGAGAGCGCGACCGCCCGGCGTTTACCGGCGGGCGAACCGGTCGCCGTCCTGCTGTCCGGCGGTATCGACAGCAGCCTGGTCACCGCCCTCGCCACGAAACTGCACGAGCATCCGGTGCGGTCGTATTCGATCGGTTTCGACGGCACCACCCCGAACGAGCTCGCCTACTCCGGCCTCGTCGCCACCCACTGCCGCACCACCCACCGGGTGCTCACGGTGCCCGGAACCGCCGTCGCCGACCGGCTCGCCCATACCGTCTCCCTGCTGGACTGCCCGGTAGGTGATCCCCTCACGGTGCCGAACCTGTTGCTGGCCGAGGCCGCCGCGGCCGACGGCGCCGGCACCATCCTCAACGGTGAAGGCGGGGACCCGGTATTCGGTGGCCCGAAGAACCTGCCGATGCTGATCTTCGAACTGTTCCGCGACGATCCCGGTCCGCAGTCCCGCGCCCGCGCCTATCTCGACAGCTACCGCAAATGCCACGGCGACCTGCCCGTCCTGCTCACCTCCGGGGTGCTGGCGGAGTTGTCGGACGCCCCGCCGCTGACCGATCTGCTCACCCCGTACCTGCAACAGGGCAGGATGACCGGCCTGCTCAATCAACTCCTGCACACCAACCTGCGCACCAAAGGCGCGCACCACATCCTCACCAAAGTGGAACGACTCACCGCCGCAAGCGGAGTGGAGGGCCGCGCCCCGCTGTTCGACCGCGATGTCATCGACTACTCGTTCCGGATACCGGCGAACCTCAAACTCGCCGGCACGACGGAGAAGTGGATTCTGAAGGAAGCGGTCCGCGATCTGCTGCCCGCGACCATTGTCGACCGGCCGAAGAGCGGAATGCGGGTTCCGGTGCAGCAGTGGCTCACCGGACCGCTCGCCGATCTGGGCAACGACGTGCTCTTCGGCCCCAGCGCGCGGGCCCGCGACCTGTTCCGCGCCGATACGCTGCGTGCCTGGCTGCGCGGTGACGGCTCCCTGCTGCCGCGCCACGGCGGCAAATTGTGGCTGGTCCTCACGCTGGAACTGTGGTTGCGGTCGTTCGAGGTGGGCCCCTGAACCTCTCCGCGCCGCTTGCCGTCACCGTTCGAAACCAGGAGTCCCGCACCGATGTCCGCACCGCACACCCCGCCCCCGCTCAAACAGCAGGCCGACGACGACAACGAGATCCACGATGTCGCCACGTTCCGGGACGCGGGACGCAATGCGGTCACCCCGGTCGCGCAGTTCCCGGAGCCGGTCGCGCTGGCGGTGGTGAACGCTTTCGCCGATATCGTCACCCGCGCCAAACAGAGCGCCGCGGCGACAGGCCCGGACTCCGACGGCATCGTCCGCTCGCAAACTTTCGAGGAGGGCGATGTGTACATGATCGAGAAGCCGTTCGACGGTTTCTTCGCCGACCGCTACCTCATGGACTTCTACGATGTCGCCGAACGCGATATCTGCTCCCGGATGCATCTGCACACCGGACTGCGTTTCGTACGAATGATGACCGGACCCGATACCCGCATCAGGGTCGGCAGCCTCTCCCCCTTCGAGGTCACCGATATCGCGGGCGTCACACCGTTTCGCCCGGCCACCTTCGAAGACGACCTACCCGATACCCCCGCCGGTGTGCATCGCATCCGATACAACTTGATCGTGCCGCCCTGCTCGTTCGTCGATATGCAGATTCCGCGCGGCGTGAGCCACCAGTTCAACGCGATCGGCCCGCACGCGGTGATCGATTCGGTGCATCCGGAGGAGTCCATCGAGGTTTTCCGCGAGCAGATGTCGGGTTACAAGATGATGGCCCAGACGGTCTTCCTCGCCGACGAGCTACCCGCCGCCGCCACCTGTATCGATACCGTCGCCCCCGACCACTGAAACCGATACCGGCCCGTTGTCCGCGGTCGGCAAGTGCTCATGAGTGAACGGTCCGAACTCGCCCGGTAGCGGCTCGATGGCTGTACCGCCCGGGGGGCACCGGCGAAACGTGTGTGGGCACGCAGTCCGCTGGCCACCAACGGGTTTCACGATCGAAGTCACGGTCGGCGCGGTGCGGCGCGCGAAGTCTGGCTACTCCGGTCGTGGGCCCGCCGCTCTCGGGCCGAGCTCCCCGTCGCTGCCGAAGTCGCGCGGGAGCACCTCTCGGACTGATACAACTGACTGCGGCTGTAGTCAGGTGGCGGGCGGTACCGCCCGGAGATCGAGAGGGTGGCCCGGGTGGATCAGGACTCCTACCGGAAATTGTTCGACCTGAGCGGCCGGACCGCGATCATCACCGGCGGCACCCGCGGTATCGGGCTGGCGCTGGCCGAGGGCTTCGCCTGCGCGGGCGCGAATATCGTGGTGGCGAGCCGTAAACCGGAAGCCTGCGACGAGGCCGCGACCCGGCTGCGCGAACTCGGCGCGGAAGCCATCGGCGTCCCGGCCCATCTCGGCGAGGTGAGCGCCCTGCACGATCTGGTGGCGACCACGGTGCAGCGGTTCGGTGGGCTCGATATCGTCGTCAACAACGCCGCCAACGCGCTCGCGCAACCCTTGGGGAGTATGCAGCCGGAGGCAGTCGGCAAATCATTCGGCGTCAACGTGCAGGGGCCGTTGTTCCTGGTCCAGGCGGCGCTGCCGTATCTGCGGGCCAGCGAACACGCGGCCGTGCTCAACTTCGGCTCGGTCGCGGCGATGCAGTTCGCCCCCGCGCTGTCGATGTACGCGGCGGGCAAGGCCGCCCTGCTGTCGTTCACCCGCTCCATGGCCGCCGAATTCGCCGCCGACGGTATCCGCGTGAACGCCATGGCGCCCGGCGCGGTGGACACCGATATGGTCCGCAAGAATCCGCCCGAGTTCATCGAGGCGATGGCCGGGGCGTCGCTCCTGGGCCGCCTCGCCGAACCCGACGAAATGGTCGGGACGGCGTTACTGCTGTGTTCCGACGCCGGCAGTTTCATCACCGGCCAGACATTCCTGGTCGACGGCGGCACCGTCGCCCGCTGAGTCCGCTTCCGGAAAGGTCCGATCCGTGTCCCAGCTCTCCACCGAATACCTGCCCTCCGGCGTTGTCGTGCTGACGATCGAGCGCCCGCACCGGCGTAACGCGCTCGACAATCAAACAGTCGCGGAATTGCACACCGTGCTCGACGATGTGAACGGCAAGCCGGAGGTTCGCGCTCTCGTCATCACCGGCTCCGGCGCCGGCTTCTCCGCCGGCGCCGACCTCAAAGCGCAGCCGGAAGATTTCACCGCCAGGGACGCCAACCCGACGGCCGCCCTGCTGGGCTCGGTGCACTCTCCGGTGGCCCGGATCTATGCCTCCCAAGAACTGATGGCCTCGGCGTTCGAGAAGATCCACCGCCTCCGCCAGCCCGTGATCGCCGCGGTGAACGGGGCCGCGGTAGGCGGCGGTTTCGCCCTTGCCCTGGCCTGCGATATCCGCTTCGCAAGCGACGACGCGAGTTTCGGCGCCGTCTTCATCCGGCACGGTATCTCGGCCTGCGATATGGGCACCAGCTACCACCTGCCGCGCCTGGTCGGCGCTTCCCGCTCGGCCGAACTCCTGCTCACCGGCCGTATCTTCGACGCCCACGAGGCCGAACGCATGGGCCTGGTACTGGAGGTGACCAGCCGCGACGACCTCCTCGATCGCGCCGTCGCCAAGGCCGAGGAGATCGCCCGGCATTCCCCGCTCGCGGTCTGGATGACGAAGGAAACCATGTGGCAAACCGTGGATTCACCCAGTCTCCGGCACGCCCTCGATATCGAGAACCGCACCCAGGTGATGTGCAGCGCCACCGGCGAACTCGATGCCTCCTTCTCGGCTTTCCGGGAGGGCACCGATACCAGGTGGGGTCCGCTGTAGGTCCTTCGCCGCTAATTCTTCAGCCGCCGGCGATGGCGTGTAGGAGGCTGCACAGCACTGCACCCGTGCCGAAATGCGCGGCGGCACAGGTCGGCCCGGACCAGTCCCGGTCCGGGCCCTGACCCGTCGCAGGCACGACGGACCGACCCAGTCGCTACCGCATCATCGGCTGCCGGGCGGACACGGCGACGACCGCCAGGGCTACCACGGCAACGGTGATCACCAGCGGAAACCTCTGTCAGGTTGCACCGGCCAGGCTGCCGGCTCCGAGGCGGCCTGAAGAAGAGCACCGATCACCTCGATGGCCCGCTACCACCCGCCGAGCCGGAGATGTCGGCACCTCGGCGCGGACCCGCAGACCGGGCGGACGGTAGCCGAAACCTCCACCCGGTCGAGACAAAGGCCGCCCACAGCGAACGTCCTCTGCCCCGCGGATTCCCGTCGCCGCGCCGACCATAAGCGCCGACAGGCCCCGAACAGGCTGCCACGGTCGTCAGGTCGACCCGTCCCGCGGTTGGGTGCGAACTTCCGGCGGCGGCACCGGCCGGTAGTCCGCTACCGGAGCGCCACCCTCGGCAGGCGGTTCGCCCGCAGTTCCGCTCTCGCCGGGTTCGCCCTCGGCGGGAGCATCACCTTCCGTAGCCGGCGCGCCCTCGCCCGGCGGTTCACCGTTTGCCGGTGGTTCGCCCTCGGCGGGAGGCTCACCCTCAGCAGGTGGTTCACCCTCAGCGGGAGGCTCACCTTCTGCAGGTGGTTCACCCTCAGCGGGAGGCTCACCCTCAGCAGGTGGTTCACCCTCAGCGGGAGGCTCACCTTCTGCAGGTGGTTCACCCTCGGCAGGAGGCTCGCCCTCGGCGGGAGGCTCGCCCTCGGCGGGAGGCTCACCTTCGCCGGGAGGCGCACCCTCGGCGGGAGGCTCACCTTCCCCCGGAGGCGCACCCTCAGCAGGAGGCTCACCTTCTGCAGGTGGTTCACCATCAGCGGGAGGCTCACCCTCAGCGGGAGGTTGACCGGTCGGCGGCGGACCCGGATCGGGAGCCGGCGCGGAAGGCGGCGGTTTCTGCTCGTCCTTATCGGACTCGCTGTCCTCTTCGCTGTCCTCCTCGTCCTTGCCGCCCATACCCGACAGCATGCTCGCCATCAACAGCGGCGTCATCATGTCCCCGATACCGCCGCCACCGGGCGTCGGGGTCGGGGTGGGCGTCGGACTGGGGCCGGGACTCGGGCTCGGTTCCGGGCTGGGATCACGCGAGCTGTCTGAATCATCCGAACCACCGGTGCCGGACCCGAGTTCCTCCGCCGAGAGCTCGCCGGAACCGAGGCCGTCGGGCCCGAACAGGCCCGAATCGGAACCATCCGAACCGGAGCCACCCAGATCGAGATCACCCAAACCGAGGTCGCCCAAATCGAGGTCGCCGGAACCGGTGTCGTCGGAACCGGATTCATCCGTGCCTGTGCCGGAATCGTCCGGTCCACCGAAGTAAGGATCGTCGTCACCGCCGCCGTTGTTCTCCTCGTCGGAGTCGTCGTCGTCCTCCTCATACGGTTTTTCCTCCTCCTCGGCAGGAGGCTCCTCAGGAGGTGGTGGCGGTACTTCCGGCTCTTTCGGAGTCTCGGGATTCTCGTCCCCGCTGTCCTGGCCCAGCAGAAAACCACCGCCAGCAGCGAGACCAACAGCGGTGACAGCACCGACGGCCATGGCCTTCTTACTGATCTTCTTGTCCGAATCATCGTCGTCATCACGCCGACCACTGTCATCGTCGTCATCACGCCGACCACTGTCATCGTCGTCATCACGCCGACCACTGTCATCGCCGCCACCCGAGTCACCACCCGAACCGGGTGTGCCTGAACCGGGCGTGCCCGAACCCGGCGTGCCCGAACCGGGCGTGCCCGAACCCGGTGTGCCCGAACCGGGCGTGCCCGAACCCGGCGTGCCCGAACCCGGTGTGCCCGAACCGGGCGTGCCCGAACCCGGTGTGCCCGAACCGGGCGTGCCCGAACCCGGCGTGCCCGAACCCGGCGTGCCCGAACCCGGCGTGCCCGAACCCGGCGTCCTTGAACCGTGCGTTCCTGAACCCGGTGTGCCCGAACCCGGTGTGCCCGAACCCGGTGTGCCCGAACC
>NZ_JARWOV010000159.1 GCF_029868855.1 Nocardia carnea
ACCCCGAGTTGGCTGCCCGCGCCATGTCCGCCATGGTGGACCACACCTTGTACCTGTGGCTGATCCAGGGCGAGGACGCCGACGAAGAAGCATTGCTGGCGACGCTCGATCAGATGTGCGTCGGCGCGCTCCCCCCCTTCCTCAACCCCCTCCCGCGGCTGGTCGTCCCCCCCCCCCCCCCCCCCCGCGGAGGTGGGATTTTGCTACGCAGTGGTGCGTACGGTGTATCAGTACTGCGTTCCACCGTAGCCATATCTGCTTGTTGTAGCGACGTATAGCGCGAATTAGTGCACTAGTTCGCCACTCTGGTGATCTAGTACACTGCGGGCTGGTGAGTGGGTTCTCGACAGATCGGCAAGCCATGTCCACGTCGGCGCCGCGCCGGGGCGCGCGGTATCAGGTGATCGCGGGTGAGATCCGTGCCCGGATCGAGAAGGGCGAGCTGCGGCCCGGCGATCGGGTGCCCTCCGTACGGCAGATCGCCGGTCGCTGGGGCGTCGCCATCGCGACCGCGACCAGGGTGCTCGCCGAACTGCGCGACGCGGGCCTGGTCGAAGCGCGCGTCGGTGCGGGCACGGTGGTTGCCGCGCCCCGGCGCCGATCCGCCGCCCCGAGCCGCGACATGCTGCCGCTATCGCGCGCGAACGTCGAACCTCGAAAGCGTCTGCTGGGCAGTGCGATAGCGATCGCGGACGCCGAAGGGCTCGAGGCGGTATCGATGCGGCGGCTGGCCGCCGAACTCGGAGTCGGGCCGATGTCGCTGTACCGGTACGTGGCGAACAAGGACGAACTACTCACCCAGATGGCCGATGAGGCGTTCGGCGAATTGCGGCTGCCGAAACCGGGGGAGTGGCGAGCCGACCTCGAATGGATCGCCCGCCGGCAATGGCAGCTGTGCCGGCGGCATCTCTGGCTGCCCAGGGTCGTCTCGTTCACCCGCCCACTGCCGGCGCCCAACATGATGGCCCAGACCGAATGGGTATTGCGGGCCCTCGACGGTCTCGGGCTCTCGCCGGCCGCCCGGATGCGTGAGGCGCTCACCCTGCACGGGCTGGTCGTCGGATCGGCGTTGTCGATGGCGGAGGAAGCGGAGACGGAGCGGGACACCGGCGTCACCCTGGCCGGTTGGCGCGCCGCCCAACGTGCCCGGCAGCACGAACTCCTGGCGACCGGCGAATTCCCGCTGTTGGCTTCGTTTTCCGAGGACCCGGTGACGGACCCGGAAAGCCTGTTCGAATACGGTCTCGCCCGTCACCTCGACGGTTTCGCCGCGCTGGTGTCCCGGTAGCGGCCGAGTGTCGCGTGGCGATCGATCACCCTCGTCGCGCTCGGGCCAGGCGAAAGCTGCGCAGTTCGAAGCCGGCCGGAATGCCGGCCGCAGCGCGGGTGTTGTCGCATGGAACGCGTCGGCGAAGGTCCGCTCGAGAGGAGAGCCAAGTGAAGATCCGTTTCGGTATCGGAACAGGTTCGGATACCGATCCGGAGACTCTGCCCGCGCTGGTGGATCGGCTCGAGGGCGCGGGTGTGGATTCACTGTGGTTCTCCGAACTCGTCTACTCGCCGGCGGTGGACCCGGTGGTGGGGATGGCGACGGCGCTGGCCCGCACCGACCGGCTCAAAGTAGGAACCTCGGTGGCGATCCTGCCGGGCCGGCATCCCGTGCTGGTGGCCAAGCAGTTGGCGTCGCTTGCGGTGCTCGCGCCCAAACGGGTGTTGCCGGTGTTCGGGTTGCGGCCGGCGGGCGCGGGCGAGCTCGACCTGTTCCCGGTGCCGGGCCCGCGTGGTGCGGTGTTCGACGAATCGTTGCGGCTGCTGCGCGCTGTGCTGCGCGAGGACGACGTGGATTTCGACGGTGACCATTTCACCGTCCGCGGGGCCGGGGTGGGAAAACGGCCGGACAGGCCGCTGGATATCTGGCTCGGTGGCCGAGTGCCGGGTGCGTTCCGCCGGATCGGCCGCTACGGCGACGGCTGGCTGGGCAGTTTCCTCACCCCGGACGAGGCTGCGGCCGGGGTGGCCGCGATCAATGCCGAGGCGGCCGCCGCGGGCCGCGAAATCGAGGCCGACCATTTCGGTATCACCCTGTTGCTCGCCGAGGACGGCGTGCCTGCACAGCTCACAGCGGGGATCCGGCGGCAACGCCCCGAGATCGACCCCGCGGATCTGGTGGCGGGTAGCTGGCCGGAACTGCACCGGCTGGTCGACCGCTACATCGCGGCCGGGCTGAGCAAGTTCGTGGTGGTGCCCGCGGGAGGCGGACCGCAGGACGGGTTCCTGGATCGTTTCGTCACCGAACTCGTACCTCGCCAGAACTGATCACGGCGCGCGGCCGGCTGCCCGCGGCGGTGGCGGCGACGATCAGTCCGAAGACGAGCACGGCGCAGGCCACCCGGGCGAGATGGAAATGCTCCCAGCGGGTCAGGATTTCGTCGTAGCCGGACGGCGGGCCGGTTACCGCCCATACCTTGATCTCCTGGTTGATGGGGACGTTGCCCAGGCGGGTGATGAGGAATACCGCGACCGACAGGCCCGTCGCGATTCCGGCGAGCAGGCGTTCGATTCCGCGTGCGCGCACGGTGAGAGCCAGGCCGCAGATGAAGGTGAATGCCATGAGCGCCTGCATGACGACGCCGTTGGCCGACATCAACTCGGTGTGGAAGGTGAGTCGCATATCCAGCGGCACCGACCGGAAGGCGTGCAGCACATTCACCCCGCCGTAGAGAAAAGAACCGGCGAGCAACCCGCTGAACAGCAGAGCTGCTGCTTCCGCGAGGCGCGGCCGGGCGAGGGGTATCGGCGCTACATCGGTGACCGAACGGCTCGCTACCCGCCGTGTCGGTGTGCGCAGGAAATCCAGCATAGGTGTACAACGTACTCCTAAAGTCGGTGTGTCCGTAGCCGAATGCCCCGAGCTGGAATCACAGCGGAAGTGGTGCGCCGTACGTGCCGAGCGGCCACGGGACGGCCGGCTTTCGCCATCGGTACTCATCCGCTGCCGGAATCACCGGGCGAGCACGAGAGGTCCGGCGGCGCCGTCAGCCCCGTTTCGTTCAGCCGGTCACCCGGCGCAGCGACGGAACATCCCTCGACGGTTGAGTGGACTCCAAACGGCCCAGTGGGTGGTCGGCCGCGAGAGACACCAGTGCGGCCTCCCAGCCGGCGCTGTCGATACCGAGTGCGTGCCGCAGGTAGGCGGTGGTGACCTGTTGGATCAGCGCTACGCGTTCCGGGTTCTCGTCGGTGGTTTCCGCGACCCGGTAGCCGGAGATACCGCCGAGGAAATGCTCCGCGCCGAACAGTGTGAGCAGGCTCTTGACGCCGGGGCTCAGGGTGTAGGGGTCGGTTGTCCAGTCCGGTCCGCGGACGGTCAGCGGGTGGTTGTCGGCGTCGCCGGCTACCACGAGTGTGGGCGTGTGCATCTGCGAGAAGTCCTGGCCCGAAAGCCATGCCGCGTGTTCGAGAGCGAAGGGGGTCAGGTTTTCTCCGCCTTCGCCTGCCGTGGCCAGCAGCACGCCCGCGGTGATCCGGGAGTCGGACAGGTCCTCGACCTGCCCGGTGCTCGGATCGAGGACGCGCAGGCCCAGCAGAATGCCTGCCGTCTGGCCGCCGAAGGAGTGGCCGGCTGCCGCGATGCGGGTCGGGTCGGGGCGACCGGCGAGACCGGGCACGGCCGCTTCCAGTGCATCCAGGTTGTCGAGAACGCGCACCATATCGGCTACGCGGAACCGCCAGTGGTGAGGTCGGCGGGGATCGTCGGCGACGAAGGGGAACGTTTTCGAGTCGAGATGGGTGGGCTGGACTACTACGAAGCCGTGGGCGGCCCAATGGTCGGCCAGCGGACCGTAGCCGTCCAGGGACGAGCTGTAACCGTGCGAGAGCAGGACGATCGGTAGGTTCTCCCCGGTCACCGGCGCGGAGACGCGGACATGCAGGTTCGCGCCGCGATCCGGTGCGGGCAGCACGATCGGTTTGACCGAGACGACCGGGGTGGCGGCGGGACCGGGGATACCGGAGTTCGAGCCTGTCATGTGGTTACCGGTTCTCGACCGTCCGGGCGAGGATGCCGAGGGTGGCGCGAAGCCCCGATTCGGGGATGACCGGGAAGATGCCCGCTTCCCGGTAGGGCGCCGCGATCCGGCTCCAGTCGTAGTAGGACGTCACCAGAGTGCCGGTCTCGCTGGGCGCCAGACGGTAGCCGTAGAGATGTTCGATCGGCGGCTGGATCGTGCCGGAGATCGTCCATTCGATATGTGCGTCCTGCTCGAATGCCGTGATGATCACGGTGACGTCGTATTTGCCCATCGGGAAGTCGTTGAGCGATTCCCGGTCCATATGCACCAGGAACTCGTCACCGACCGCGGTGACGGGTTCGCCTTCCGCGGATTGCAGCATGCCCGAGCTGTCGATCGCCACATGTCCGGCGGGCGAGCACAGCAGGGCGAAAATCTCGGCCGGTCGCGCCGCGATCTCACGGTGGACCTCGAACCGTTCGTCACTCATGACGCCAACCATCGCACAAGCCTCGTGCAAGTGACGGCCGGGCATCCTCGCGCACCCGGCGGGAAACGGCGAGGACCGGCCGGTCGAGTGCGTCGGTCACCGGAAAGCCGCCGAGCCGGTGAGTGCCTTGCCGATGGTCAGCTGATGGACCTCGGACGTGCCCTCGTAGGTGAGCACGGATTCGAGGTTGTTGGCGTGCCGGATCACCGGATACTCGAGGGTGATGCCGTTGGCGCCGAGGATGGTGCGGCATTCGCGGGCGACGGCGAGGGCCTCGCGAACATTGTTCAGTTTGCCGGTGCTCACCTGCTCCGGGGTGATCTCGCCGCGGTCCTTGATCCGGCCGAGGTGGTAGGCGAGCAGATGCCCCTTACCCACCTCCAGCGCCATATCCGCGATCTTGGCCTGCGTCAGCTGGTAGGCGGCGAGCGGTTTGTCGAAGACCTCGCGGGTCTGCGCGTAGTCGATCGCGGTTTCGAGGCAGTCGCGGGCCGCGCCGATGGCGCCGAAGATGATGCCGAACCGGGCCTCGCCCAGGCTGGTGAGGGGTCCGCGCAGACCTTCGGCGTGGGGGAGAACGGCGGAATCGGGCAGCCGGACATCGTCCAGCACGAGCTCGGAGGTCACCGAAGCGCGCAACGACATCTTCGCCCGGATATCGGAGGCGGAGAAGCCCAGGGAGTCGGTGGGGACGACGAAACCGCGGATACCTTCCTCGGTCTGGGCCCAGACGACGGCGACGTCGGCGATCGAGCCGTTGGTGATCCACATCTTGGTTCCGTTGAGCACCCAGTCGCGGCCGTCGCGCACGGCCCGGGTGCGCATGCCGGCGGGGTCGGAGCCGTGATCGGGTTCGGTCAGGCCGAAGCAGCCGATCGCCCGGCCGGCGGCCATCGCCGGCAGCCACTGCTGCTTCTGTTCCTCGCTGCCCCAATGATGGATCGAGAACATCGCCAGCGACCCCTGCACCGACACCAGACTCCGGATCCCCGAATCGACCGCTTCCAATTCGAGACAGGCCAGTCCGTAGGCGGTGGCGCTCATCCCGGCGCAGTCGTAACCGTGCAGATGCATGCCGAGTACGCCCAGGGCACCGAGTTCCACGGCCAGGTCACGCGCCGGGAGCCGGCCTGCCTCGAACCATTCGGCGATATGCGGGCGGATGCGTTCGGCGGCGAACTTGCGCACCGTGGCGCGGACCTCGATCTCCTCGGGGGTGAGCAGCGAATCGAGAGCGAACAGCTGGGTCAGCGACCGGGACATGCGGACCTCCGGGGGAAGTTGATCGACCGACATGGGGACGAATGTGTGCGGGAACCGTCAGCTGTTCACGCTAGTCCTGCGGGCAATCAGCTCATCTGTCCTGGCTGCCCGGTGCACCGAGCAGGGTGTCGACGAACGGCACCCGCGCTGCGGCTCCTTCTGGATGCCGCCGGCATACCCACCAGTTGGGGAGAAAATAGGCCCGAGTCGTATGCAAGCAGGTCACACGGACCGAGCCTCCGGCAGCCCTCGAGTTCGAGAACCGCTCCGAGTTCACCTGTGATAGCGGTAGCGGCGCATCCATTTGGTGACGATCCACTTCTCGCCGGTGAGCACTGGTAACCCAGCGTGCCGCGTCATCGGATCGAGCTGGCCTATGTTGTTGAAGTACCGGAAATACAGTGCTTGGCCCATACGCGGCGTGAACGACATCCCGGTCTCGGTGAATTCGGTTGCGCCGCCTGCCTCCACGTCGTTGAGATAGACGATGAGTGTGGCCACCCGCTGGCCGCCGAACAGGAAATGAGCGGCGCTCCCCGGATCTTTCGGCGGGTAGAAATCGAAATGAGGCAGGAATTCTCCACCTACGCCGTAGTGCACCACCTGTAGGCCTTCACCGTATTCCAGTGGCCAGTTCATCAGAGCCGATATTCGTCGGTCGATCCGGTCGATGAACGGATCCTCGGACAATGCGAAGGTGTAACTTTCGCTTGCGCGACTATCGGCGGGCACCAGCTGACCGGTCTCGGAGTCGATGATCGTGGACGGCTGCATTCGGGGGCGGGAAAGTTGAATCAGCTGATCGCACTCGTCGGCAGAGAGGACATCGCCGAAGAGTATCGTTTGTGGCTTTTCCGTCCGCAGTAACACATGTACTGTTCGGTCGTGAGCGTGAAAGGATCGATCGGGTGATATCGGTCCGGAATCATATTCATAGGACGAGTCCGCCGGAAATTCTCCTGCCAACAATGTGTGCACAGTCTCCGTGGCGATGTCCTTATCGAAACCGTCGCCGGCCATCGACTGCACAATCGATTCGACTGTGTGGCCGTTTTCCAGGCATTCGCTGATCCAGGAATTGATACAGCGTCGCCACGAAACATCCAGCGCTACAGTCATACTCGGAGAATAGCAGCGGATTCTCGGCACACCACCAGTGGTGAATGTCCGCTGATGCGGCGGGCTTCGTCGCCATCGGGTGCTGTGCCGGATCGGTCCGATGATGCACGGCGGCGTACTGCCGGAGTCGGTCGATCCATCGATGCGGAGCGGGCCGATGCCCTTCGGGTGCTCCACTGGCTGAAGGTGGGCACGCCGCCGGTAGTGAGGGCCGCGTTGTTCCCAGTCTTGGTGATAGCGGACCGCTCATGAATCGTCCGTAGCCAATGGAGGCAATACCTGTAGAAGCCGGCTACGGCCTGTGTCACCCGCGGTGTCCGGGCTCGAATCGGGCACCAGGGTTCGGTGATCGAGCTGAACCGCGGGTGTGCAACGAGCCCGTCGTTGCCGACTGGCTCATCCGCTCGACCTGCGAAGTCGTGGTCGCTGCCGGTCACGTAGGCCGGATCGGCCGTATGGTCCGGCACTGGGGCAGTGCAGAGAACCGGCGGGCGCGGTACCCGTGCCAACTTCTTTCGACGGGCTGTTCGGCGCTTCCGGTGGAGTGGCTGCCCGTCGGGTCGAGATTCGGGTGAACGACCTTTCGGGGGCACGCAGGAGACCCGGTCGGCCACGCGGCGTTGGGTACTCTGTCCGGGTCGCCGATCCGGGAGCGTCGGCCAACCTGTCAGCGTGGAACGCGTGCGAAGTGAGGTGCGTGAGGATCGAATGTCACTGCCGCTCTGGTCGCGAGCCGTGCCGGTGCTGTGTGTGGGCCTTCCGACGGTGATCCACCGGTGCCGGTGAAGGTATGCAACTCAGCGTCATACGGTCTCGGGCGTTGATGACCGGGCGCATACCGGGGGTGCGGCCTATCGTTCCACGCCGCCGCGTTGTGAGAAGGTTCGAGTTTTGAGTATCCACATACCCAGCGAGGTTGTGTTATTTCTCAATGTCATCGGCGTTCCGTATCCGGACGTCGATGTGGACCAAGTGCGCGAGCTGGCAGACAGCGTTCGCGAGTTCGCTGGAGATATACGGGAAACCTTCGATGTGGCAACCGGCACCCTCGACGAAATGCGGTCGGCGATGTCGGGCGATTCCTATCAGGCAATTCTCGTCGGGTGGGCCCACCACTACGAGAAAATGGGAGAACTGGATACCGCATTCGATACCACCGCGACGGCACTCGATATCGCAGCGGATGTCATCGAAGCCATTCAGATCGCTGTGCTGATCGAATTGGCGGCGCTCGCCGCGAGTTTCGTGGCAGGTATGTTCACTCCGGCCGGCGCGGTAACGGGGCCGATGATCGCAGCGGCGGCACGCTATATAGCCAAGAAGATGGCAGAGGCCATTATGTGGTACATCGCGGCCGAGGTGGTGGCCAAAGCCGTGGAACCACTCGTGGAGAAATTCGACGAGTTCATTCGGGATGCGTTGCAGCCACCGGAGATCCCGGTGTCGGCCTCTGGGCCCTCGGACAAGTACCATCTCGACCCGGACGAAGTCGAGCGCTTCAGCCGGATGCTGGACAACCACGCCGACGACTTGTTGTCGCATGGCGAGAAATTCGGCCAGCGACTGGCCGGATTCGATTTCACCACCCCCGGTCTGGGCGTGGAACCCGCAGAATGGCCGAGTCCGACGAGCCTGCCTGAGCCGGGGTACAGCAATCCTGTGGGTGCGCCCCCGACTACGCCGCCCGTGCTGTCGCCGGAAACTCCGCTGCCCACCGGCGGAACGCAGTCGAGTGATAACCGGCATGCCGAGACCGACACTGCGCCTCGGAACCCGGGCGCGGAAACGCCCGGCGCACCGGGCAATACCAACCTGCCGGACGCTGCTGCGACTACTTCGGATCCGAACCGCACCGATAGCGTCGCGCCGGCGGCGCCGACGTCCGCGGTTCCAGGCTCGTCGCCTTCGTCGGTAGGAGGTGTCCCGTCGGGTGGTGCCGACATACCCGGGCAAGATGGGAGCGCCCCGGACGGCCGGACGATGATCACCGATCACACATCCGACAGCGCAGGTCGATCCGGCGAAGAACCCGCGCATCACGGGGTCGGCGAAACCGCCGGTATGGTCCCGCCTGCGCAAATGGCCGCGTCGGCACCGGGACAGTCGTTGCAGGCCGGTCCTGCTTCGCAGGCCGGTTCCGCGTCTCAGGCGGGTTCCGCGTCTCAGGCGGGTTCCGCTTCACAGGGGCAGCGGCCCGCCGACGCCGCTACAGGGAAGGCGCCGGGCGGCGCCGGGCGCGCCGGGGCTGCAGGACCGGATAATCAGCAACCGGCTGCTCGCAGGCCGGCGAAGACGCCGTGGTCGCGTGCTGGAGGCAAAGCTGCGCACGTCGGCTCGACCACGAAACGGCCCGACGCGGAGGTGCCAGCAGTTTCGGTGAACGAAGCCGACGCCAAACGCGAACCCGCCCGGCCGGCGCCGGCGGGCGCCGAGAGTCCTGACCAGGCTGCCCCGCATGTGTTCGCGCCGGATACTGCAGCACCACCTGCTCCCATACCGAGCGACTCGGGAACCGGTCGCGCGCAGGAAGATTCGGTGGCGACTCCGGAGAAGGAGGCCGATGTGCCTGCTGTCGGTGTCCGGCCATCAGCGGGATGACCGGGTTGACGAATGTGTGAACCGACTTCCACTGGGAAACAGCCGAAACGATGTCCACCGGGCCGAACGTATCGGCGGACGCCGAGGACGGCCCGCACATGTGTCCATCAATGTCTCGCACCGCTCGGTGCGCGATTCGGTTCCGGTAACGACGATCGAGCGGGCACCAGCTGTGTCCATACGAGGGGCAGGAGGGTGTAGTGGCAGCTGTGATGAAGCGCGTCATGGAGCTTTTGGAATCCGTGGTCCGCGAACTGCCCAGTGCCGGCCAGGCATTCCGGGAATTGACTTCGGGCCGGGCCCGCGAGGCCTCCGGTATTGGCGCACGAGCTGACGGAGATGCCGCCCGGAATGTAAGAGACTCCGGAACCAGGGAGGGGCCCACCGGCTCCTCGCATTCGAACCCGCCGGGTAATCCGCCGGGTGGGGGTCGTCCGCCGGGTAATCAGCCGGGTGGGGGTCGTCCGCCGGGTAATAAGCAGGGTGGGGGTCGGCCGGCGGGTAATAAGGCGGGGGGGGGTGGTG
>NZ_JARWOV010000160.1 GCF_029868855.1 Nocardia carnea
CGTTGGTCCCGCGCTTCTATTTAATTCCCCCTTCCCCCCCCCCCCCCCCCCCCCCCCCCTTCCCTTTTCGGGGGGGTGCGGGGCCCCCCCCCCCGCCCCCCACGGCGAGGTGCAGGCCGAGATGGCGCCAGGTAGAGGCCATCAGGCCTTCCCGGAAGGATTCTTCCTCGGCGCCGGCCGTACCGTCCCGCAGGGCGTACAGCATCCGCCGCACCGTCAGCTCACGGACCTTCTCGACCCGTTTCCCGCCCACGGCCGCGATTTCCGGCCGGGCCAGCAGCCGCGCGACATGCGCACAGGCATAGATCGGCTGGGCGCGGGGATCGTCGTCGAGCATCATCGAGACCACCAGCGAGGTGCCCTGCAACAGCGCCTCGGCGGCGGTTTCGTCGGCATCGGCCAGACCCGCCAGCGCGTGCAGGGCGGCCGTCGTGGCGGTGAGCGAGATGGGGCCGACCGTTTCGGACAACCGCCAGCCCCGGGTATCGGTATCCCGGGTGGCGTAAAGCTCTCGTAGGCACTGCTCGACCACGGGATCGGTGGGCGGTACCCCCAGGCACCCCAGTGCCCGCAACCGCCAGGAGAGATCGATCGGCGACCGGAACACCCATTCCCCGCTGTCGGTGTCCACGACATCGCGGCGCACCAGAGTGCGCACCTCGGCCAGCCGCGGTATCGGCCGACCGGCCGCGGTCAGTGCCACCACGACTTCCGCGGTGTTCTGCGGATTGGGCAGGACATCGGACAACCATCCCCAGCCGGCGCCCCCGTTACGAACGCTGGCCTGGCTGCGGTGCAGCCATTCGACCGCCCAATCGATGCGTTGCTCGATATTCGACACGGAACCTCCATCCCACCCCACCGAGGCCGGATTCCCCAGGAGCCCAAGGCCGATGACAACCCTACCGGCACCCTCCGACACGAACAGGCGATCCGATCTACGCTGTTGATCCGACAGCCCCGGGGCGAGGAACGGATTCGCGGGCGGGGGCGAAGGGAGACGAATCGGATGTTCAAAACTCTGCTGGGCGCGCTCGGCACCAACTCGACGGAGGTGGAGACCGAACTCTTCACACCGGGGGTGCAGCCTGGGCAGCCGGTACAGGGGGTGATCCGGATGCGCTGCCAGGACCGGCCGGTGCGGATCAACGGGGTCTCGGTGGAGCTGATCACCCGCGCCGAACGCGAATACCACGACGGGGAGCAAATACTCGATATGGCGTTCGCGCAGCGACCCGTATTCGGCCCGTTCGAACTACTGCCCGGACACCCGCTCGAGGGCCGGTTCGAACTGCTCACGCCGTGGGAAACGCCGATCACCTTCTACAACGGCCGGCATCTGCACGGGACGGCGGTGGCGGTACGCACCCGGGTCGATGTGGACGGCGGATACGATGCCGCCGATACCGATCCCATCGGAGTCGGCGCCCTGCCGCCGCAGCATGTTCTGCTCGCGGCCGTCGAGTCCTGGGGTTTCGGGCTCCGGCACGCCGATGTGGAGGCGGGCCGCGTGGACCGGATCCCGCAGCGGCTGCCGTTCTTCCAGGAAATCGAATTCGGCCCCTCACCGCGGTTTCCCGGCCTGAACCAGCTCGAGGTGACCTTCCTGGCCGATCCGCACGGTATGTACGTCGTACTGGAAGCCGACAAACGGGCCCTGATGTTCGCGCCGGGCCGCGATGTACTGGACGCGATCCGAGTCGATTTCGCGACCTTCGAACAGGTGAACTGGATCGATGTGATCGGTCAGCGATTGCATCTGCTGGCCCGCTGACGATTTCGCCACGCCGGTACACCGGAGTTGTCCGGGTCGGCGGTATATGTTCACCTACCGTCGACCCGGGCGCGGGAAACTCACCTGGCGCGGGCGGGTCCGGACAGCGAAATCCCCCTGGACACCGCACGAGTGGTCCGGCACCGTCCGCGGTCTTCCCCCGCCCCGGTCGAGAGCGGGGTAAACCCACAGGTCACAGTCCATTCGACAGGCAGGCGGGAGCAGATCTGTGATTCGATATCGCCGCGGCCGCCGCGCTGTGGTTAGCTTTCGTGCCATGAGCACGCCGCACATCGTTTCCCCCGCCGAGTACCTGCCTCGCGACACCGCGGATGTCGTTCGCACCGTGCGGAATTCCCGGAATCACGCCAGGCCGCTCACCGTTCACGGCGGCGATCCCGCCACCGACGGCCTCACCCTGCCGGATCAGCAGGCCGTGGTCTCGCTGCGCCGGATGAACGCTATCGTCGATCTCAATCTCGGCCGCCGGACCGTGCGGGTCCAGGCGGGCGCCCGGCTGTCCGATATCGACCGCCGCCTGGCCGCGCACGGCCTGGGACTACCGGTCGTCGGCGACCACCGCGATATCACCGCCGGCGGTTTCGCCTCGGTCGGCGGTGTCAGCACCGCCTCGCACCGCTACGGGTTGTTCATCGACCGCATCGTGGACCTGGAGTACGTGGACACCGACGGCCGGATCGGTACCTGCGGGCGCACCCATCACACCGAACGCTTCCATCGCATCCTCGGCGCGGGCGGCCGGGCGGGCATCATCACCGCGCTCACCCTGGACGCAGTCGAGGTCGACAAGGACAACACCTGGCTGTCCACCGATTCGCACCGGTTCCTGGATTTCGACAGTTTCGTCGACTACGCCTACAGCGAGGTCGCCACCCCCCGCGACGCCGTCCTGCAGGTGGGCCGCTGGGTGGATACGGCGCCGCTCAAGGTGACCCGCCCGGTGGGCGCCGGACAGGTGCAGCTGGGCACGGTGCGCTTCGGCCAATGGTCGAGCCTCTACCCCACCGCCCCCACCCGGTCTCTGCGCGCCCGCCGCGAGGTCGGCAGCCGGGCCCGGAAATCGCTCGGTGCCATCGCCTCGGCCAGCAGCGGTAAGGCCGGTATGCCCGTCCGCAACGCGGCGGCGGGCGCGGTGATGTTCACCCCCAAGGTGCTGACCCTGCGCGATGCCGAATACCTGGCCGATACGGTGATCAGTTCGTCGGAGCGCGGTCCCGCCTACCGGGTCGGTGTTTTCGCCCCGCTGTCGAACTACACGTCGGTCTTCTACCGCCTGCACGATCTGTTCAGCGGGCACCGGGAACGCACCGGCTGCTTCACCGTCATCTCCGCCATGACCTACGGGGTGCGCTCGGACTATCTGCGCGCCGAATCCGCCCACAGCCTCCCGGCGGCCGACCACGGCCTGATCACCTTCACCTGCCGACTGCGACCGCACGCCCTGCCCTCCGAGCAGCTGCGGGATATCGTGACCGGTATCGACGAGATCTGCCGGTCGGAGAACAGCATCCGGTACGAATCGGTGGATTGAGTCTGTGCGCCGCCACCGCGCCGCGGCACTGGACACGCTGGTCACCATGGCACCGGTGTCGCGCTCGGGCCGCCGCAATCGTCGAACGGCGTGTTCGAGCGGCGCGGGTCCGGGGGTTGCGCCCCCTGCTCTTTGCTGCGCTGTGTCATCGGTTTCCCGTTTCTGCGGCGCAGTTCGCAGCTTTATGTGTCCGGCAGTCGAGGTAGAGCTTCCGTAAAAGATGCGGATCGACGGATCCGTAGAAGGTGCGGGTAGACGATCCGTAAAGGGGCGGGCTGTAATTTCGGAGCCGCTCCGCGGCTCGAGGGTGGGGCCCTATCAACCCCTGGTCTTCACTCCTCCGCTCCTCCGCTTCGCTCCCCCGCTCCGTCGCTCCAGACCAGGGGCGGGCCCCGCCCAGGGAGGTGGACCGTCCGAAAGTCTGGTCTGCCGCGGGCTCGGATGCCGGTGCAATCCGACGCAAAACCCCGCTGCCCGGTCGGACAGCGGGGTTCTTTCGTTCTTGTGCCGGAGAGGGCGCTGAACTCAGTGCTTCTCGGGGCCGAGATAGTACTCGAAGACCAGCCCACCGGCTGCGGTGAGGATCAGGATCACACCGGCACCGATCAGCCAGGGCTCGAAGAAGGCGAAGCCCAGGGCGGTCACCGAGGCGGCGCCGGCGAGCAGGATCGGCCAGGGGCTACCGGGCGAGAAGAACCCGAGGTCGCCGGCGCCGTCCACGATCTCCGCGTCCTCGTAGTCCTCCGGCCGCAAGTCGAGGCGGCGGGCCACGAAACGGAAATAGGTGCCGATGATCAGCGACAGCCCGGCGGTCAGAACGATCGCCGTGGTGCCGGCCCATTCGATACCGGTTCGCGATTGCGCGGTGAAGAAGCCGTAGATGACACCCACGATGATGAAGAACACCGTGAGCAGTTCGAACAGTCGTGCTTCGATCCTCATCGGAGATCAGTCCTCACTTGCTCTCGGTCGTATCGGTTTTGACCGTGCGATCGGTGTTGAACGGCTGGGTGGAAGTGGCCACCGGCGATTCGCCGATGGATTCCAGCGCCGCGGCGTTGGTCATACCGGATTCCCGGGCCTGGATGTAGCTCTGGAACTTCTCCGGAGTCACGGCACGGACCTCGAAGTTCATCATCGAGTGGAAGGTGCCGCACATCTCCGCGCAACGGCCCACGAACGCGCCTTCGCGATCGATCTCGCTGATCTGGAAGACGTTGTCGGAGTTGTTCTCCTTCGGGTTCGGCATCACGTCCCGCTTGAACAGGAACTCCGGAACCCAGAACGCGTGGATGACGTCCGCGGCGGCGAGCTGGAACTCGATCACCTTGCCGGTGGGCAGCACCAGGATGGGCACCTCGGTGCTGGTACCGACCGTTTCGATCTTGTTGTAGTGCAGGTACGACAGGATGTCGTTCTCCGGGCGGCCGTGCACCGGGCCGGGCTGCTCGTGGCCGTGCTCGTTGACGCGCTCGGCGTACTCCTGCAGCTGCTCCTGGTTCGCGTCCTCACGAACGGTGTCGACGCCGTTGTAGGTGAAGCCGTTCTTCAGGTCGACCTCGCGGTACCCGAACTTCCAGTTCCACTGGAAGGCGGTCACGTCGACGACCACATCGGGATTGTCGACCTTCTCGTGCACGTAGTTCTGCACGACCACGGTGAAGTAGAACAGCACCGCGATGATCACGAACGGAATCGCCGTGTAGGTCAGCTCGAGCGGCACGTTGTAACCGGTCTGCCGCGGGAACTCCGGCGAGTTCTTCTTCTTGCGGTGGAAGATGACGGTCCAGAAGGTCAGACCCCAGACCAGCACGCCCATGATCAGGGCGGCCACGACCGACCACGTCCACAGCTCCCGCATCCGGTGCGCCTGCGGGGTGACACCCGAGGGCCAGCCGAACCGCAACCACACATTGTCGATCGAGCAGCCGGAGACGAGCATCGCGGTGATCCCGAGGGATACCGCCAGTCCGGCCCGCCGCAGGACACTACCCCGCCGCCGGGCAGGCCGTGCCCCGATCTCGTCGCTCGCCTTGTGCGCCACGCTCACGCCTTCCTGGTCGCCACACATTCCGACATCGCATCCACGGTGGCGGGACGCCTCCGGTGATACAGACAAACAGCTCATCGGGCCTCCCGGGCAGCTCCGCGCACCGCGCGGCACCACCCGGAACAGTCCGAGTACTACGCAGCGTAGACCAAACACGCGCCCGGTACGCCGTCGGGTCGGCTTCGACACTCCGCGCGCCAGCGTAGCCGCAGAACGGAGGTGTATCGCACGGGAGAACCCGGCGTGCGGCATACTCGGACACTAGATTTCGCCCGCCGCGCCCGCATCCCTCGGCGCGGACCCCCGACCAGAGGAAACGAGGTTAGCGCCGCAGTGTGTGGACTGCTCGGATATCTGACGTCCGATACCGCAGCGCCGGAAACAGTGGAGCGGGTGTACGACGCCCTGCACTGTGTGCGGCACCGGGGGCCGGATGAGCGCGGCACCTGGCACGACGACCAGCTGATCTTCGGCTTCAACCGGCTCTCGATCATCGATATCGAACATTCGCACCAGCCACTGCGCTGGGGCCCGGCCGACGATCCCGAGCGCTACGCGCTCACCTTCAACGGCGAGATCTACAACTATCTGGAGCTACGCGAGGAACTGGCCCGCGACCACGCGGCCGAGTTCGGCGAGCGGCCCATGTTCGCCACCGAGGGCGACGGCGAGGCCATCGTGGCGGCGTTCCACTACTGGGGTCCCGAGGCGGTACGCCGGTTGCGCGGGATGTTCGCGTTCGCGATCTGGGATACCCGCAGCCGGGAACTGTTCCTCGCCCGCGACCCGTTCGGTATCAAACCGCTGTTCCTGGCCACCGGACCGGGCGGTACGGCGTTCGGCAGCGAGAAGAAGAGCCTGCTGGAGCTGCTGCCCGATCTCGGACTCGACGAATCGCTCGATCATCGCGCGCTCCAGCACTACACCGTGCTGCAGTACGTTCCCGAACCGGAAACCCTGCACGCCGGTATCCGGCGGCTGGAATCGGGAAGTTACGCGGTCGTGCGGCCGGGCGAACCTCCGGTGACGAGCCGCTATTTCGTACCGAAGTTCGGTGTGCGCCCGTTCGCGGCGGGCAGCGAGGCCGCCCGGTACCGGGAGATCGCGGCCGCGCTCGAGGATTCGGTCGCCAAACATATGCGCGCCGATGTCACCGTGGGGTCGTTCCTGTCCGGTGGTATCGATTCCACCGCCATCGCGGCCCTGGCCATGCGGCACAACCCGAAACTCATCACCTTCACCACCGGTTTCGAACGCGAGGGCTATTCCGAGGTCGATGTGGCCGCCGAAAGCGCGGCCGCGATCGGGGCCCGGCATATCGTCAAGGTGGTCTCCCCTGCCGAGTTCGCGGCCGCGATCCCGGAGATCGTCTGGTACCTCGACGACCCGGTGGCCGATCCGGCGCTGGTGCCGCTGTATTTCGTCGCCAAGGAGGCCCGGAAACACGTCAAAGTGGTGTTGTCCGGCGAGGGTGCCGACGAACTGTTCGGCGGCTACACCATCTACCGGGAACCGCTGTCGCTGGCCGCGTTCGACAAACTGCCGGGCGGGCTGCGCCGGCTGGCCGGCAAGGTGTCCGATCTGATCCCGGAGGGCACGCGCGGCAAGAGTCTGCTGCACCGCGGGTCACTCACCTTGGAGCAGCGCTATTACGGCAACGCCCGCAGTTTCAGCGACGCCCAGCTGCGGTCGGTGCTGCGGGAGTTCCGCCCGGAGTGGACCCATCAGGACGTCACCGCTCCGATCTACGACCGGTCCGCGGGCTGGGATCCGGTGACCCGGATGCAGCATCTCGACCTGTTCACCTGGTTGCGCGGCGACATCCTGGTGAAGGCCGACAAGATGACCATGGCCAATTCGCTGGAACTGCGCGTGCCGTTCCTGGACACCGAGGTGTTCCGGGTGGCCGAGCAGGTCCCGCTGGAACAGAAGATCACCAAGGAGACCACGAAGTACGCGCTCCGGCAGGCCCTCGAGGGCATTGTCCCGGGTCATGTGCTGCACCGTGCGAAACTCGGGTTCCCGGTACCGCTACGGCACTGGCTGCGGGGCACCGAGCTCTACGACTGGGCCCGGCAGCAGATCACCGAATCGCAGACCGACCATCTACTCGACAAGGCCGCCGTCACGGCAATGCTCGACGCGCACCGTGCCGGGGACGGCGATCACAGCCGCCGGTTGTGGACCCTGCTGGTGTTCATGATCTGGCACGGGATCTTCGTCGAGGACCGCATCAAACCGGAAATCGCCGAGCCGACCTACCCGGTACAGGTCTGACGCGGAAAGCCCAGCAGACCACAGGGTCACGCCCGAAGAATGTCGAAGGCCCCCCGACAATTAAAAAGGGCGGGCAGTACGTACGAGGAACGGGGAGCACCAAACCCCGCCACGGAGAAGCCGATGTCACCGCCCTCGTCGATGCCTGCGGGCCTTCCCGCACCGCCGTCAGTCAGCACCTGGCCAAACTCCGCTTCTCGGGTCTGGTCGACACCCGCAAAGAAGGCCGCCGCGGCATCTAACCCCGCCCC
>NZ_JARWOV010000161.1 GCF_029868855.1 Nocardia carnea
GTCGTACGGCCCGGCGCAGATCGGCGGCGGCCCGGGGCCCGCCCGGGCCCCGGTGGGGGGGGGGGTGGGCACCCGGGCGGGTTTGGGTGGGGGCGCCGGGGCGCAATGCCCCGGCCCCCCCCCCCGGCGCCCCCCCCCCCCACCCAACCCCGCCGCGCCCCCCCCCCCCCCCCCCCGCGGGCGCGGCGCGCCCCCCGCGACTCACCGCCATCGAAGGCCGGGTACCCGTCGCGGGCGAATGGCCGTCCGGCTGCCGATTCCGGGAACGCTGCCCACACGACCGGCCCGGCCTGTGCGACGCCACCCACCCCGCGAGCACTCCCACCGGCAACCGGAGCTCCGCCCGATGCCTGCGCACCACCGAGATCGAACTACAAGGAGTGCAGCAACCATGAGCCTGCTCGAGGTCACCGATATTTCGAAGTCTTTCTCGACAGGCCGCGATCTACTCGGCCGCCGCACCGGGTGGACCCACGCCGTCCGGAACGTCTCCTTCCGGCTCGGCACCGGCGAATGCCTCGCGGTGGTCGGCGAATCCGGCGCCGGGAAATCGACCGTCGGCAGAATCGTGCTGCGGTTGATCGAACCCGACACCGGCAGCATCGTCTTCGACGGCCGCGACGTCCGCGCGGCCACACCCGCCCGGCTCCGCGCCCTGCGCCGCGGTATGCAGATGATCTTCCAAGATCCGCACAGTTCCCTCGACCCCCGGATGAGCATCCTCGACGCCGTCGCCGAACCACTCGTCGTCCACACCGACCTCGATCGCAAAACCCGCGCCGCCGCTGTGCGAACCCTGCTGGACAAGGTCGGTATCGGCGCCCGCTACCTCGACCGCTACCCGGCCGAACTCTCAGGCGGCCAGCTGCAACGCGTCGCGATCGCCCGCGCACTCACCCTGGAACCCAAGATGATCGTCTGCGACGAACCCGTCGCCGCCCTCGATGTCTCGGTGCGATCACAGGTCCTCAACCTGCTGCGCGACCTCCAGGACGAACTCGGATTGGCCTACCTCTTCGTCTGTCACGACCTCGCACTGATCGAAGTGATCGCCGACCGGGTCCTGGTCATGGCAGGCGGCAGAGTCGTCGAAACGGGCACCGTCGAGGAGATCTACCACAACCCCAAGGAGGAATACACGCAAAAACTACTGGCAGCCATCCCGATACCCGTCCCGCGCAGCGCGCGGCGCTGACACCGGGCAGCGGAACCCACCATGGGAATGATCGAACGGATCACCGTCATCCTCGATGTCTTCGACGACCGCACCTCCTGCCTGACCCTGGAGGAAATCAGCCGCCGAACACAGCTGCCCCGCTCGACAGTGCACCGGATCCTCAAACAGCTGGTCCGGCTGAACTGGGTGGAACACACCCCCTACGGCTACACCATCGGGCGGCGTGCGCTGCGAATGGGCGGAATCTCCGAGGGCTACAGCGCGATCCGCGCGGCGGCCGCTCCCGTATTGCACGACCTGCACGCACAGACCGGTATGGTCGTCCACCTCGCCGTGCTGGAAGGTGGCGAGAACGTCTACCTCGACAAAGTGGGTGGCCGCGATGCGTCGTCGCTGCCGTCACGGATCGGCGGCCGCGGGCCCGCCTACGCGACAGCCTGCGGAAAGTCCATGCTCGCGTTGCTGGCCCCCGAATGGGTGGACAGCATGTACGGGCAGCGACTGCACCGCTGCACCGAACGCACGATCGGCGAAATCACCGAACTGCACCGGGAACTCAACCTCGTCCGGCGTCGCGGCCTCGCCTTCGACTGGGGCGAGGCCTTCCGAAGCCTGGCTTGCGCGGGTGCCGTCATCCGCGGTGCCCGCGGACCCCTCGCCGCGCTCTCGGTGTGCGGCGCTGCCGACACCGCACCGTTCGAGCGGACAGCCCCCTTGGTAGTGGCCGCGGCCCAGGAAGTCACCCTGACCCTCGGCCGTCGTGCCACACCGCTCACCGGCCCGGGACCGCGGGATTTCCGCGAGGAACCGGTCCACCTCTACGAGGACAGGCCCCCCGCATCACGTCCTGACCCCGCGCCGGCTCCAGCGAGCTGATCAACGCATCACCGAGGCCGTTTACGGGAAGCCCTCGCACTACCCAGCGGTCATGACCCACAGGGGGATAACCCGACCGGTTCGACGCAGGTCACGGCCGGCATCGGCATCCTTCCCGTGCGGGCACATGAGGGAATAGGGGAGTGGGTCGCCGTCTCGGCTCGGCTGCTTCTATTCGCGGTAGCAGCAGCCGAGCACGGAACGAACGCTGTGCCGTGAAACTCGGTCGAGCGCGTGGAACAGCAGGAACCCTGTACCGATAGACAGAACATTTCATCACCTAACGACGATATGCGCATCTAACTATGAATCCCTCCTCGAGTTCCTTCGGCTACCACCAAAAAGAAAAAGACAAAGGAAGAGGCACATACTGCATCAGAAATCATCGATTCTCCTGATGCAGCTGGGGAGCAGGCCTGGCCGATGTCGCGGCGTCGGGATGCACCGTCGACGTGCCCACACATGGCTGAGCCGGCGAGCGAGAGGCCGAGAGCAGTCGCAGTTGATCTGCGGTGTACGAGCAAATACGCCGAGGGAACAGCCGGCACGGTTCTGTCCGGTACTCGGCGGCATCGCCCGCCGATCGGTACCCGACCCTGTTCCGGCTACCCGGTACCCTCGACCCGCCGCAGAGGAGAGGAGCCGCCGATGCCCGGGAACAACCGCGCCCGCCGCCGTACCGGCATGCGGTCGGCACCAGTACGCCGGATCGCGATCGACGTGACCCCGCTGCGTACCAGCCGTGAGTTCCGGATCGTGTTCACCGCCCGCACGATCTCGGTGTTCGGTATCGGCTTCCTGGTGGTCGCCCTGCCCATCCAAGTTTTCGCGGTCACCGGATCGACCGCCATGGTCGCTACCGTTGCCACGATCATCGGCCTCTCGGCCTTCGCGGGCACCCTGATCGGCGGTACCGCCGCCGACCATTACGACCGGCGGCTCGTGATCGTCGGTTCCCGCGCCGCCGCAACCCTCGGTTTCGCCCTGCTCGCGGTGAACGCGATGCTCCCCGAACCGAAACTGTGGGTGATCTTCCTCTGCGCGGTCATCGACGGTGTCACCGGCGGGATCTCCGAGACCGCGCTGGTCGCGGCCATGCCGGCGCTGATCCCGCCTGGCAAACTGGCGGCGGGTGCCGCACTGATGGCGTTGACCGCCGACCTCGGCCATATGTCGGCGCCCGCACTCGCCGGCGTGCTCATCGCCTGGCTCGACGTCGCCGCCAACTACTGGTTCGCGGCCGCGGCGAGTCTGGTGACGACATTGCTCCTCGCCCGCCTCGGCCCGATGACCGCCGAACGCGGTCACGACGAGTCACCGGCACGCGCCGCGCTGTCCGGGTTCCGTTTCGCCGCGCGGCACCGGATCATCGGCGCGACACTGCTCGTCGGCTGCGTCACCATGCTGTTGTCCGGATGGAATGTCCTGATCCCGGAATACGTCACCGAGATACTGCACGCCGGTGACGCCACCGCGGGCCTGCTGTTCGCCGCGCCCGCGGTCGGCGCCGTCCTCGGTTCCCTCACCTCGGGCTGGACCGGATCGATCCACCGCGGCGGTCAGGTGATCTTCGCGGCCACCTTCCTCTCGGCCGCCGGGATCGTCGGCGCCGGTCTCCTCGGCGCCACCGCCGTGGTGTTCGCGGGTCTCGTCGCGCACGGCGCGGGCCGCGTGGTGAGCGATATCGCGCGCTTCGCCGTAGTCCAGACCGCCACCCCCGACGAGTTCCGCGGCCGCGTGTCCGGCCTGTGGACCGCGCAACTCACCATCGCCCTGTCGCTGGGCGCCGTCGTCGCCGGCATCGTGTCGAGCGTGGTTCCCACGCGGGCGGTGTTCCTGGTGTACGGCGCGGGTGGATGCGTGCTGACCGTCGCGCTGTGGTGCCTGCTCACCACCCTGCGCACCGTCGACAGCAGCACCACTGCAGCAAGGAGGAACAGCGCGTCCGAACGGAAAGCCTCATAGCGTTCCTCCGGCCCCTTCTCATCAGCCATACCTCGACAGCCCGTGGTCAGAGGCGGCCCACGCCCCGCTGTCAGCCCCAGACCCCGGGAGCTCGGGTAGGAACACTCAGTTCGGCGACTACGCCGTAGTGGTCGCTTGCTTGAACCCCGCCCTGCGGCTCTACACCGATCCGTTCGACGGATCGCACCGCTAGTGTCGGCCCGAAACTCCCGCCTCGCACCATCACGTAGTCGATACGCCGTCCGGCGGCGGAGAACATGTCGCCACCGGCGACCAGCGGGTTGTCCGGGGTGAATGTATGCCCTGGATCGTTGGGTCGCAGCATTTCCCACGCGTCGTGATAACTGACGCTCACGCCCGCCAGGGCTTGGCGGCCGGTCCAGAATCGTATGCTCGCCGAGTCCGGGGTGGCGTCGAAGTCGCCGACCACGACAGCGTGCTCAGCACGGTCGCCGAGGACTTCTTCGATGAACCGGGCCGTCTCGACGGCCTGCAACTCACGTTCGTGTTCGTAGTCGAGCTGGAAGACCGGTTTGTGGTGGGCGACGTGCACGGTTCCCAATGGTTGCGGAGCACGGATCTCGGCAACGACCACAGCCGACCACGGGAACGCCGCCGCGCGGTCGGTGACGCCCAGGCTGTGCTCGTGAATCTTGCCGAACGGCCAGCGGCTGGCCAGCGCTAGGCCGACGCCGTCGGGCGTGGTCCGAGAGTGCCACGCGAGGTGCCGGCCCGGGCCGAGCAGATCGGCAATGCCCTGCTCTCGATTCTCACCGGCGTCGACTTCCTGCAGGGCGATGATGTCGGCGTCAGCTGCCCGTAATTGTTCTGCCACGGCCTTCTTCCGGCGCTGCCAATCGGCGAGCAGCGGCGACAGGACGTTGAAGGTTGCCACCCGCAGCGAACTCACTGATATTTCGGGGCCGGCGTCCGGATTCGGATTGTTCACGATGGGCATAGTCCATGGTGCATGCAGAACGAGTGGGGGCGGGGAATGGTGCGGCGGCATAGGATTCCGCAGATGACTTCGACTCTCGGACTCTGCCTGATGCTGGCGCCCGTCCTGGCCATCATCGTTTCGGCAGTAGCGTTTCGATTCGCCGGTCCGGGCCGTAAGTCGGCGCGCACGTCGAGCTCCGCCTCTCCACGGATGAGTCAAGCACGGTTGGATGTCGCGCGGTCGGTGGCCGCCGGGATGCTTGCCCCGCGCGAGGCCCCCGATGACGAGACACTGTCGAGCGTGCTGGCGTTGAAGGACCAGCGCAAGCCCGCCCACGGCGTCAAACTTCTGCGCGACCGGACCGGCCTCGGTCTATCGGAAGCCAAGCGCCTCTTCGACCGGCTGTGACGCGCCCGGCGCGATCTCTGCGCTGAAGCCTGGGTCGCCGGGCATGCGCTGAGGCTCTTACGATCTCGCCGTGAAGATCTGGACGGAGCGCCCTGCCGAGACCGACGTCGAAGCGGTCGTCGGCCGCTACTTCGGCCTGCTCCGAGCTGGGAAGATCGCTGAGGCCGAACAGCTCGTCGACCATGTGCCGGTCCGGCATGTGCTCGAGAGTCTGTGGAAGGGTTCAGTCGGTGCCGGCCCCGATGACGAGGCGGATTGCCGCCTCGCTGCCGGCGAGTGGGAACAGGACTTGTCCTGGCTCGGCGAGCTCGTTCTGGGGGACTTCTACTGGGGCCACACCGGCACCCACTTCTACGTCGAGGTCATCTACCAGGAGCAGATAATCGAGGTGTCATTGGGCTTTTGGGTCAAGCTCACCGACTCGGGCTGGGTTGTCGCGGGACCGTCCACCCTGTGGTAGGGCGCCGCACGGTGCTGACCGCCGCATATGGACCAGCAGAGCCTCTGCCTGTGCCGACGGCTCGCTGAGGTCGACTAGCGCGCCGCGGCCGCCAGCTGCGGGGTGATGCGGTCCAGCGCGAACCGCAAGGATCCGGGTGTGCCCGCGGACAACGCCAGCACCGCCGGATCGTTCTCCGGCAACCGCACCGCGTGCCCGTCCCGCACCACAGCCAGCGAGTTGATCAACGTATCGTTGTCCAGATCCGCGAACGGCAGACCGATTGTGGTGAACACGGCGACCTGCGCGTCGAGATCACCCACCCGCTCCGCCGGAACCTGCGCGAAGAAACCCGAACTCTGCAACCGGGTGACCGGCGGGTTCTGCACGAAACCGAGGTCGGCGAAGAAATCGAACCGGGCATCCCCGGCCAGGTAGGCGCCGTAGGCGGTACCGAACTTCGCCGCGTACACGAAGCTTTTACCGGCGAACTCCGGATGCTCGTCCGCGACCGCCTGCTGGCGGGCCGTGGTGTCCGCGACGATCTTGTCCGCTTCGACCCGTTTGCCCAGCGCGGCGCCGATGAGCTCGGCCTGCGTCTGCCAGTTGACCGCGAAATCGCCTGTGCCCTCGGGCGCGGTCACCACCGGTGCGATCTCCCGGAGTTCCTCGGTGACAGCACTGTCCGCCTTCGCACGCACATTCAGGATCAGATCCGGATCGAGCTCCTCGATCTGCTGCATATTGAACTCGCCGGCACTCTGCGCCGAGATCAGTTCGGGAGAGCTGTCACCGAACGCCGCCGCATCCCATTCACCGACACCCTTGGTGGCCGCACCGAAACTCATCCAGTCGTAGACGGCCACCGGCCGCACACCCAATTCCACCGCGACCGCACCATCCGACCAGCCCAGCGCCACGACGCGCGGGTTGTCCGGCAGCGAATACCCGGGCGCCCCATCGGGGTCGTCGAACACCTCATAGGTGGTGTCATCGGACTGCACACACGCCGTCGCGGCCAGCAGCACACTCACCATTCCCGCCACGACCCCACCGATACGCCGCCTCGCCATGGTTCTCCTTCCCAGTTGTGTGCCCGGCGGGCACGATTCACACGCTGTCCACCCGGACCGCGCCCTCCGCGAGCGGCACCACCAGCGGAGTGCCGGTCTGCGGGTCGTCGACAACCTGCGCGTACACCCCGAAAACCCGGTCGACCAGCTCAGCGGTGATGATCTTGCGCGGGGGACCCACGGCCACGATCTGCCCGTCGCGCATGGCGATGATGTGGGAGGCGTACCGGGCGGCCTGGTTGAGGTCGTGCAGTACCGCGACCAGCGTGGTGCCCCGCCGGTTGAGGTCCACACACAAATCCAGGACCTCGATCTGGTGCCCGAGATCGAGGTAGGTCGTCGGCTCGTCCAGTAACAGGATCGGCGTCTGCTGGGCCAGCGCCATCGCGATCCACACCCGCTGCCGCTGCCCACCCGACAACGCCTCCACCGGCCGCGTCGACAATTCGGTCAACCGGGTGACCTGCAGCGCGAAATCGACCGCCCGCTGATCGGCGTCGGTCCACTGGCGGAACAGCTTCTGATACGGGAACCGGCCACGGGAGACCAGGTCGATGATCGTGATCCCGTCCGGTGCGATCGACTGCTGCGGTAGCAGCCCCACCTCCCGCGCGAACTCTTTACCGCCGTACTCGGCCACATCCCGTCCGTCGAGCAGCACCGTGCCGCGTTGCGGCCGTAGCAGCCGTGACAGCGTCCGCAGCAACGTCGATTTACCGCAGGCGTTCGGCCCGACGATCACGGTGAACGAGCCGTCGGGCACCACCACATCCAGATCGGCGAGTACGGTGCGGTCGCCGTAACCGACTCGCAGATCGGTGCCGGTCAACCGTCCCGGCGTCGCACCGGGCAGGGAGTCACTGGTCACGGGCGGGCCTTTCGGGACTGCGCCAGCAGAAGGAACAACAGATACACACCACCCAGCGACGTGGTGACCACGCCGACCGGCAACTGGGTTTGCGGCGCGAGGATCGTGCGCGCCACCACCTCACTGGAAACCAGGAGAGTGGCGCCCACCGCCGCCGAGGTGACCAGCGGGATCCCCGGGCTCGGAGTGATCCGCGCCGCCACCTGTGGGGCCACCAGCGCCACGAAGGCGATCGGGCCGGCGATCGCGGTCGTCGCCGCCGCGAAACCCACACCGATCACCAGCAGCATCATCTGCGTGCGCTCGGTATCGACACCCTTGCTCGCCGCGGAATCCGTGCCCAGTTCGAACATCCGCATCCGCGGCGCGACCACGGTCAACGCCGGAAGCAGGACCGCCAGGGCCACGAACACCGGCACCGTATCGGCCATCGTCAGATCACGCAGATTACCCATACCCCATGCCGCGGCCGCGCCCGCTTCCTGCACATCGGACGTGGCGACCAGGTAGCCGTTTACCGACAGCAGCATCGCCGAAACACCGATACCGACGATGATGAACCGGTAATTACCGGTTCCGCCGCGCATCCCGAGGAAATACACCACCAGCGCGGTGAGCAGACATCCGAGCAGGGCTCCGACCGTGGCGCCGCCCGAACCGAGCCCGAAAACCAGCATCGCCACCAGCGCTCCGGTGTTGGCGCCGGTGGTGAATCCGATGATGTCCGGGCTGCCCAGCGGGTTGCGGGTGAGGGTCTGGAAGATCGCACCCGACAAAGCCAGCGACGCCCCGCCGAGTATCGCGGTGACCACCACCGGCAACCAGCCGGCGACGTGATCGGCGGCCGAACCACCGATCTGGCCGGCGAGTACCTGTAGCACTTCGACGAATCCCAGCCCCGGGGTGTCGGTGCTGCTCGCGCCCAGTGACCGGATTCCGACCGCCGCGGTGATCAGCACCAGTGCCACCGTGATCACCGCCGAGACGATATCGATGCGCACACTGAACCCCAGCCTGCGTATCCGCAGGAACCGTACGCGGCCCGGCCACCGGGCAGCGGCCGGCGCCGCGCCCCGGACCCCAGCGCCCCCGGGGCGCCGCGCGCCCACCCGCAAAACACCGGGGCCGAATGAGCCCGTCTGTGAACCGGAATCGTCCCGGTTTGCAGCGTCCCGCATACCGGTATCGGGGTCCCCGGCAAACGTCTGCTCATCATCGAATGCCGGACCGGACGGTCGTCCGCTCTCCTGATGATCA
>NZ_JARWOV010000162.1 GCF_029868855.1 Nocardia carnea
CAATCCCGCCCGAGCCCCCCCCCCGCCCCGATCGGCCAGCGGCCGCGGGGGCGCCCCGCGGTGCGTAACACTAAATTCATAGCGGCGGAACCGCCCAGGCCCAGCAACCCTTTGGTACCCTAATATAAACCCCGCGCCCCCCGGCCTGGTCCCCGCGGCCCCGGGGCGGGCGCGGCCCGGTGAGCCCGGCCCCGGCGCGACCGTCCCGGGACCTGTTCCACAGGGTGGAGGTCGCGCGCCGGGTGGCGATCCGGCGACCGGTCCCTATCCGGGACCGCAGCAGCAGTACGGCACCCCGGGCGGACCGGCGGGCGACGACGCCACCGTTCAGATCGACCGCGGTGATCTGCGGCCCCCGATCGCCGGGCCGGCCGGGCGGTTCACCCGTGCCCCCGACCCGGAAACCGGCAGCCAGTCGGCGGTGCCCCAGCCGTCCGTCCCCGGACAGCCGGGCGGGTCGTCCACCGGTGGCACCGAGGCCGACGACGAGCAGGGCAAGGGCAAGCTCTGGAACAAGATGAAGGACAACCTGTTCGGCGCGCACGCCGTGCTGGGTGTCGCGGCTCTGGCGGCCGCCTCCGCCGGGGCGGTCGGCGGTGCCGCCCCCGCGCAGGCGCAGGTCGCGCCGCCCGGTGTCGTCAGTTCGACCGGGAAGAGCGTCGAGACCGTCGGCCCGGCCGACGCCGCGGGCTGTGTACCCATGCCGCGCGTGCAGCTGGAACCGCCCGGCGAGGCCGGGGCAGCGCCGGAGCGTCCGCTCTATGCCCGGGTACCGGTACCCGGGGCGGGCGAATCCGTGCCCGGCCGGGAAGCGCCGGAGGACGACGGCATCGAATGCGGCCGATCCGGTATCGACACGCTGCGCTATCTGGTGCCCGGCCGGCCGGGGGTCACCGACCCCGGTCCGCCGTTCGACATCTGAGCCGGTAGCGGCCGATTTCAGGGGTCACGGGCCGGCTGGTATCGTGGTCCGCTGGTGTGCGGAACACCGAGGCCCGGGTCTCAACCGGCCGCCGGGAACCCCTCGTCCGCGCATCTCGGCCGGCAGCATCGACGACAGACAGGGAAGCACTGTGCCTACGTACAGCCCGAAGGCGGGTGACGTGACCCGGCAGTGGTACGTCATCGACGCCACTGACGTAGTGCTCGGCCGTCTTGCCGTTCAGGCAGCGAATCTGCTGCGTGGCAAGCACAAGCCGACCTACGCTCCGCATATGGATGGTGGCGATTTCGTCGTCATCATCAACGCCGACAAGGTTGCCATCAGTGGCAACAAGCGCGACGGTAAGCGCATCTACCACCACTCCGGGCATCCCGGCGGCCTCAAGTCCCGCACTGTCGGTGAGGTGCTGGATACCCGCCCCGACCGCCTGGTGGAGAAGGCCGTGAAGGGCATGATCCCCAAGAACAAGCTCGGCAACGCCATCGCCGGCAAGCTGAAGGTGTACGCGGGCCCGAACCATCCGCACGCCGCCCAGCAGCCCGTTCCGTTCGAGATCAAGCAGGTGGCCCAGTGACCGCTCCCGAGGAATACACCGAATACGACGAAGCGGTCGTCGAAGACGCCGCCGCCGAGGTGCTGGACGAGGGCGTCGTCTACGACGACGACACCGAATTCGTCGAGTTCGCGGCCCCGCTGGACCGCCCCGTCCAGACCGTAGGCCGCCGTAAAGAGGCTGTGGTCCGGGTGCGTCTGGTGCCGGGTACCGGCAACTTCGTGCTGAACGGCCGCTCGATCGAGGACTACTTCCCGAACAAGGTGCACCAGCAGCTGGTGAAGTCCCCGCTGGTCACCGTCGAGCGCCTCGAATCGTTCGATGTGTTCGCGCGTCTGCACGGCGGCGGCCCCTCCGGGCAGGCGGGCGCGCTGCGCCTGGCCATCGCCCGTGCGCTGACCGTGGCCAACGCCGACGATCGTCCCGCGCTCAAGCGCGCCGGGTTCCTCACTCGTGACCCGCGTGCCACCGAGCGCAAGAAGTACGGCCTCAAGAAGGCCCGTAAAGCGCCGCAGTACTCGAAGCGCTGATATCACCGGTGCCGGTCGTCCGCTCACGGTATGTGGGCGGGCGGGCCGGTGTCGGTTCCGAGAGCAGGCAACCAGCCGGAGTCTGGTCGCCTGCTCTCGTGCTGTATCTACCGCGGTGCTCGCCGGCCGGCCGTCTCGACGGTGTTTCCGGCAGCGGCCGTCGCGCGCTGTGGACTCACTGACGAGGGGCAAGGTATGGGACGTTTGTTCGGCACCGACGGTGTACGCGGGCTGGCCAATGATTCGTTGAGCCCGGAGCTCGCGTTGCGCCTCGCGGGCGCGGCGGCGCAGGTTCTGGGGACCGAGATCCGGTCCGGTCGCCGCAAGGTCGCGGTGGTGGGCCGGGATCCGCGCGCGAGCGGTGAGATGCTGGAGGCCGCCGTCACCGCGGGGCTGTCCGCCGCCGGAATGGATGTGTTACCGGTCGGTGTCCTGCCGACTCCCGCCGTCGCCTATCTGACCGCGCTCCACGACGCGAGCCTCGGGGTGATGATCTCCGCCTCACACAATCCCATGCCAGACAACGGGATCAAGATCTTCGCGGCAGGCGGGCACAAGCTCGACGACGCCGTCGAAGACCGAATCGAGGCGGTGGCCGCATCCGGCGATTTCGTCCGGCCGACCGGCGCGGGTATCGGACGGGTGCTCGCCGCGCCGGGGTCGCGGCATCCCGGTTTCGATATGCCCGAATTCAGTCTCGAAGGCACCCATGAGCGCTATATCGAGCATCTCGTCGAGGTCACCGGCCGAGACCTGAACGGCCTGACCGTCGTCGTGGACTGCGCTCACGGCGCCGCGTCGGAGGTCGGTCCGGCCGCGTACCGGGAAGCCGGGGCACAGGTCATTCCGATCAACGCCGAGCCCGACGGCCTCAATATCAACGACGGCGTGGGCTCGACCCATATCGAGCAGGTGCAGCGCGCGGTCCGTGAACACGGTGCCGATCTGGGCCTGGCCCACGACGGCGACGCCGACCGCTGCCTGGCCGTGGACGCCGCCGGCGAACTCGTCGACGGTGACGCCATCATGGCGATCCTCGCTCTCGGTATGCACGAAGCCGGAACTCTTGCCGAGAACACCCTCGTCGCCACCGTGATGAGCAATCTGGGCCTGCATATCGCCATGCGTGACGCCGGAATCACCGTGCGCACCACCGGTGTCGGCGACCGCTATGTGCTCGAAGAACTCCGCAGCGGCGGTTTCACCCTCGGCGGCGAACAGTCCGGCCATGTGGTCTTCCCGCGGTTCGGCACCACCGGCGACGGTATTCTCACCGGCCTGCAGTTGATGGCCCGGATGGCCGCGACCGGAAAACGGCTGGCGGAGTTGGCGAATGTGGTGCAGAAGGTACCGCAGGTGCTGGTGAACGTGCCCGTCACCGACAAGGCGGCCGCTACCGGGGCCGCGGAGGTGCGTGCCGCGGTGCAGGAGGCCGAACGCGTGCTCGGCGAGTCCGGGCGGGTGCTGCTGCGCCCGAGCGGTACCGAACAGCTGGTACGGGTGATGGTGGAAGCCACCGATCCCGCGCAGGCCGAGGAAATCGCCGACGATATCGCCAAACGGGTAGCGGCCGTATAGGTCTCGACAGCCGTCAGCGCAGGGACCAGAGGAAACCGCTGAACAACACCAGGAATCCGCCGATCTCGCCCACCACGAGCGCGATCATGGTGCCCCTGAGCTGCCCGCCGATATCGCCGCGGAACTGATTGGTCGTGTCACGGCGGTATCCGTGCCACGCATAGGTCGCGATGGCACCGACGAAGAACGCGAGGACGATCGCGGCGGCCACCAGGTTCACCGCGGTCGGCCACCCGCTCAGTTCGGTGAACGTGGCCAGCAGCAGCCCCGCGAAGGCGTACATCAGGGCGGCGCGATGCGCTATATCGACGTATACGTGCGCCGCGCCGTCCGGTGAGGTGCGGATGCCATGGTATTTCCAGGTCCCCAATACCAGCGCCGACAGGAAGATGAGTCCGGTCACCACCAGGGTGAACCGGGTGTCCACGCCGAGCTGCGCCGAGAGGGTGCCCGGTGCGCTCATCGGTCCCACGGTGTCCTGCATCCCACTCCTGACCCGCGCGTGAACTGTTGCGGTGTTCCCCTTGTCTTGCCCGCGCGTTCGCTGCCCATCTTGCCCGAGCGTTCGCTGCCGACCGCGCGGCACCCATTGCAGCGGTCGACCGGCTCGGTACCCCGCGCGGCCGGCTGCGCCACGGCACCGAGGCGCGGCGACAGGTGCCTCGGCCAGGGGAAAGATAAGGCCGGAGAATATTCGCGGTCGCGATCATGATGTCTCGCCGTCGAACTCGGTCGGCATCTGCCCGGCGAGAGTGCGTCGCGGCGCGCGAAGTCCACAGTGCGCTCCGGTATTCGGGGTCGACCCTGAGCCCGGGTCGCCGGATATCAGGGTGCGTATCGGTATCGCTACCGATGCGCGCCCGTTCTACGGCGCGGACAGTGGAGTGTGTAGTCCCCGCTGTCGAAAGGACCGCCATGACCGCCCCCACACGCCGCTTCACTCGCTCCACCACCGACAAGTGGGTCGGCGGTGTCTGCGGCGGTATCGCCGAATACTTCGGCTGGAGCTCCGGAATCGTCCGCCTGCTCTTCGTCGTATCGTGCATCCTCCCCGGCCCGCAGTTCGTCGTCTACCTGGTGCTGTGGTTGATGATGCCCAAACGCTGACCGCGCACCGGAGGATCCGTCGGCTCCCCGTGAGCCGCTACCGAGCCCCGCTCCCGTATGGGAGCGGGGCTGCGCTGTATCGCCGGGGTCGCCCGGTTGCGCGCGGTACCGACTGTGGTTGCGCTGTACCTGCCGGATTCGAGCAAGTCTCCGGGGGCTGCGTTCCGATGCCCGGGATGGAAAGATAGGCCGAAACTCGTAGCGCCACCGATATGGAACTCAGGAGGACCCATGCCCGTATCCGGAGAGTTCCCAGGTCTCGGAATGCCGAGCTTCGACGCCACCTCATCGCTGGACGATCTCGGGCCGGTCGAGATGGAAAGCCCCACCCAGGACCTCGACGGCGACGGCATCCTCGACACCTTCACCACCACGAACTCCGACTCGATGAGCGTCTGGACCGACTCCGACCTCGACGGCTACGCCGACCAGCTCAGCGTGGTGGAAAACGACGGCGACTACGCTGCCTGGGAGTACCACCGCAACCCGGACGGGACCGGGGAATGGCGGCAGACGGATCAGGGGACTGTGGGGGAGTAAGCACGTACGAAACGTCCGGAGTCGGGGTGGAACCGGAACCGGGGCGGGCGCGTCGAATCAGTTGGCAACACAGCGCCGCAGGGCCGATCGGGGACCTCCCGGGAGGGGCGGGCAGGACGGAGGGGAGACCCATGAGTACGGGTGATCAGCCGGTCGGGATGGATGCGGACGCACTGGGGGTGATGGGAAACAGCTTCCGTACCAGTGCGGGGGTAATCAAGGGCCAAGCGGCCAAGGTAGCCGGAAATATTATCGGAAAAGCCCATGTAGGCGCCGCGTACGCAAAGGAAGGCGGTGAGCTGGAGTCGGGCCTCCGAGAAATCGAGAACTGGCTCAACGACTGGGCGGAGGCAACACAGCTCACCGGAGAGGCTATAGGCGATGACGTTGTCACGATCTCCAATGTCGATGACGAGAATGCGAGCGAGACCGATAAGGCGGCGAGCTGATTCCTATGCCTGTTGAGATCGAAGATTGCGTAGCATTCCCCACACCCGACTTGACCTGGCCGGTCATCAAGATGCTCGAGGAGGGTTCGAAAGCTCTGCTGTATTTCGAGTATTTCGGGCCTCGATACGACCGCTGGGTCGGCAGTCCGCCGGTCTTCATGAAAAGTTATTCGGACTTACACGAGTTGTTCTACGCGCAGAACGGGCTCGACGAGGAGAAGTTCCGAACGCTCTCGGGGGTTCTGGCCGATGTCATCGGGAATGCGAGAGCGCAACATGACGAATTGACCCGTCTAGCCCAGAACCTGCCGTCGATATGGTCTGGCCAGAGCGCCGCGAACGCGTCGATTATGGTCGCGGACCAGCTAGCTTATTCCGCTGGCGATATCGAGGTCGTCCAAAAGGTGAAGGAGCAACTGGAAAAGGCGCCCGACGCGCTGCGTCGGACTATTCTCCCCAAGGTGGAGATGCTTCCGGAGATACTCCAGACGCCGGATCATGTCACGCACGACCATAAAACTCCGGAGGATGTCGATTCCATAATTTCTGCGGCGCAGGGAATTGGGTGGACAAACAGTACGGAGAACTCTCTTCTGAGTAAGATTCAGAGGATATTTCCGAGTCTCAGTGATGGGACACTTTTTCTTGTTCCCGGGATCGGTGGTGATATTGAAGATCACTGCCGGGACTGGCTTGACAAGTTCAAGGGAAGCTATGAAGAAAAATTAAAGCATTTCATCGATACCTGTACCGCGGTAAATGAGGCTGTGCGGGGTGAATATCGTGTGATCATCGATCTGATGGGAAAGCTTTCGGAGCAGGCTTATCCCTGCCCCCAGGGTGTGCAGGAAACTCCGGGGACACCTCAGACCCCGTCCGGTACCCCGGCAGGAACCCCGTCCGGTACTCCTGCCGGGACCCCGTCAGGTACGCCCTCGGGGACTCCGACGGGCACAAATCCCACTACGGCCGGGGACCCTGGAACCACACCCAGCGGCGATAACCCACTTTCGGCGTTGACGGAGTTGGGCACACAGCTCGCTTCCTCGGGCCTCGGTACTCAGCTCGCCTCGGGGTTGAGTCAATTGGTGACTTCCGCGAACGAACAGATTACGAGCACCCTCGAGCAGTTACGCGAGCAAGCGGAGCAGGAAGTCGACCTCGACGGCGATGGACAGCCGGACGAGGACGCGGATGGTGACGGGAAGCCCGACGAACCAGGCGACACCGAACAAGACGGCCAGGACAAAGGTATCGAGCTGAACGGCAAGGAGTACAAGCTCGAAATGGGGCCTGATGGCCAATTGCGTCTTGTGGTGAGTGGTGAGGACGGCGAACCGCAGAACTACAAGTTGACTATCGGTGCGGACGGTACGCCAACACTTGTCCCCGAAGAATCACCCGGTGAAACCGACTCGGAAAACGGCGAGTCCGATACGGAGAATCCGGTCGGCACGGGCGTGCCGCCCGGTATTCCTGGCGTCCCCAAGGGGACGAACGGCGAGGATGGTGAACACCAGCCACAGGATTATCCGGCTCCCGCGGATGAGGAGGACCTCCCGCCCGCTGACGATCCGATGATCCAAGGTGGCGAGGAGACCGCAGCGGCACCACCCCCGCCACCGGCTCCCCCGGTAGATACCGGCGCCCAATTGGCCGAGGCCGGCCCGCTGTGACCAGGCGGCCACAACCGTCGTCGTGACGCAATGCCGTTCGAGGAGGATCGGAACCATGGTTTTTCGGGATGTCGACGAGATCGCCGAGGATGTGTATCGACGAAGTTCTGCCCGGCTCAGTGAGTTGCGCGCGGCAAACCAGCGGGTGGCTGCGGAGCTCGCGGCGTTGACGGAGCAGACGGCCGAAAAGATTCGCCAGACTGTCCAGCGAGCCGAGTACGAGACGCAAGAGGCAGGGCGCAGATCCGATGAGCAGGCTACGGCGCTAGATAATGAGCTGTCTGCGCCGGGGGAGACAGTTCAACCGGCTCTCGGTGACATGTACGACCAACGGGAAGCAATCGCTCGTTCGGCCGCGGCTCGTCGCTCGGGAACTGTTGTTACGCCGATCGACGACGACGGTGACGACGAGGCGGAGTACTACCGGCGCAGGAGCTGGTTGGTCTGAGCCCTTGCGGTGCCCTGGGCGCTCATACCGCCTTTGCCCACACCTCCTGTCCGCTGTCTACGGTGGTCGGCTCCCCAGTACCCGGCCAGGGGCCGCGATCGACGAGGCAACCTCGTCTACATTGCGGTACCTACGCCGGCCGCGCCGCAACCGTTCTACCTGCTGGACCCGGCATTTTCGACCCTACCGGTGACCGAGGCGGCAACGAGCGAGGTCGCCACAGCCAATAGCGGCGCGGCCGGGACATTGATGGTTCAGCGTCCGCGGGTTGGGTCGGAGGCTTGTGCGCTCTAGGTGACCGGTGTCGATGTGTTGTCGCGCTGGGCTTGCAGGAGCTGTGGGCGGTGTTTGCCGTCCTTGAACCAGCGGTGCGAGCCGGGCTTCTGCGCTTCGGTCGCCAGATGCTTGATACCGGCCTCGCAGGCGAATTCCTTGAGTTTCTTGCCCGCGAACCCGCTGAAGTACAGCCGCATTCCGGTTTCGTCCTTGTGGCCGAGCTGGTAGATCCCGGCTTCCCGGCCGAAGCTGAGGCACATGGCGGGGAAGGCGAGGTCGATCGGGGTGGGTTGTTCGCCCGCGATGCGGTGCAGCACGGTGTCGGCGGCGTGGGCGCCCAGGCAGTAGGCGGTGTAGGCGCTCATGCGGAACGGCAGGTCCGAGGGGGCCGATGAGTCGCCGGCCGCGACGATGCGGTTGTCGTCCACGCTGGTCAGGGTTTCGTCGGTGAGCAGACGGCCGGTGGCGTCGGTGCTCAACCCGCTGCGCCCGGCCAGATCCGGCACATCGAAACCTGCTGTCCAGATGGTGATCTCACTTGCGAGTGTCCGGCCGTTGCCGAGTTCGACGGCGTCCCGGGTGACCGCGGTGACCGTCGCATCGGGGCCTTCGATCACGGTTGCTCCCAGCCGGGCGAAGTATTTGCGGGCCGTGCGCCGAGCTTTCGGGTGCAGGTAGGCGCCGAGAACGCTGCCGCAGATCAAGGTGACCGCACGTCCCTGCTCGGCCAGCTCCGCGGCGGTTTCGATACCGGTCGGGCCGCCGCCGATCACTGTCACCGGCGCTGTCATGGGGATATCGAAAAGCGCCGACCGTAGCCGCTGCGCTGCCTCCAGCGTTGCCACGGGATAGGCGAATTCGGCCGCACCCGGCACTCGCGACACTGCGCCGGCGCTGCCCACCGCGTAGATCAGGTAGTCGTAGCCGATCGTGCCGCCGCCGGCCAGCGTCAGGCTGCGCTCGGCCGCATCGATCCGCGTGACACTGTCGACGACCAGCCGGACTCCCTCGGCCAGGACGGCCTGATAGTCGACGACCGCATCGTGGGTCCCGCCCACCAGCTGGTGCAACCGCAGTCGGGGAACGAAGACCTCGCGGGGATTGATCACGGTCACCGTCACGTCGTCGCGCTTGGTCAGGCGGTTGGCCGCCATCACTCCGGCATATCCGCCGCCGATCACCACCACATCGATGTTGTTGCTCACGGTGTCTCCTTCGTTTCGAGGGTTCGAAAACAAGACAGCGCAGCTTCGAAGATCCTGACAGTGTGTGAGTCAGATCACTTATTGTCTGTGGTTCATTCAGTAGTGAGGCGACCGTTCAGGGTCGTGATCAGTGGAGGACATCCGCGATCTTGCGGGCGGTGACCTTCGCGAGGTCGACGAAGAACGGCACCCGTTCGTCGATCATCAGCTCGAGGGGCCCGCGCAGCCCGAGAGCGAACCGGACCTGTCCCGGCTCCTCACCTATCGGTACGCCGATGGTCCGGAAGCCGTGCACGAGCTCTTCGTCGTTGAACGCGTACCCACGTTGCCGTGTGTGGGCGAGTTCCCGGCCGAGCTCCACCGGCCCCGCAATCGACCGTGCGGTGCCGGTGTCGTACGGCAACCGGGCCAGCTCGTCCTCGCCGGCCTGCGCCCAGGCCAGGAGTACCTTGCCGAGTGCGCTCGCGTGCAGGGGAAGCCGGAGGCCTTGTAGTTCATGACCCTCCGCCTCGCGCCAGCTGCTGGTCCCCAGCAGAACGGCATCGTTACCGTGCCGCGTCGCGATGGAGGCTTTTGCGCCGGTGATCGTCGCCAGCTCCTCGAGGTGCGGTTCGGCGAGGTGTATGCGGTGCTGTCGGTAGGCGATCTGGCCGTATTCGGCCAGTGCGGTACCCAATCGGTATCGGCTGGGCGAGTCCACCTTGTCGAGAAAGCCGGCCTCGACAAGTGCGGAGAGCAGGCGATGGGTAGTGCTCACCGGCAGGTTGAGTCGCCGGGCGATCTCGGAGACGCCGAGGTCTTCGCTGTCGCGGAAGCAGGCGAGGACGGACAGCGCACGCGCGACGGACTGCAGTTGTCCATGGGCCGAGGACGTGGGATCCACGTGGCGACGCTAGCACGGGATGCGCCTGCTCGATCAACAATCTTTCCGTTATACGGAAAGTGTGGTGCTGGATCGAAGCGGTTCCAAGGTTTCGGCGGTCGCCTGGAACTGGGAAATTACGCAGAACTGATGTCTTGCAGCGAACAAACATACATCCAGCTGTGGAGTCAAGCTTTCCGGTCAAAGGAAAGGTAAAGGTGGGCACCTCGATGGGAGCGGCATAGCTTTCTCGAGTACCCCGCCATCTTTCGACCAGGAGCCGACACCGATGCGTTCCCACCGCCGACTACCTCGAGTGCGCGCTGCCCTCGCGATCCTTCCCGTCGTTGCGTTGGTTGCCGCCGCCTGCGGTTCCGGCGGAAACCCGGACGAATCCGGAGCGGGTGGCGAACCCACCTTCATCCTCAAGGTCACCGACGAAGGAAACTCCGGACCGCTCGCGGTGGCGAAGCGGGACGGTACTTTCGACGAAGCACTCGCTCCGTTGGGTGCGAAGATCGAGTGGGTCGACGCGCCGCCTTCGTTCAGCGCGAACCTCAAATTGTTCAATGCCGGCGAACTGGACGTTTCCGGTGGCGCCTACAGCCCGGTGGTGGGTGCGCTGTCGAAGGATGTCGGCGTTCGGATCATCGCCGTCGCCGACCCTGTCGATCAGGATCAGGCCGGCATCATCGCCTCACCGGATTCGGGAATCAGAAAAGTCGAGGATCTCGTCGGCAAGCGGATCGCCGTCAACCCGGCCGGTAAAGGCGAGTACATCACGCTGAAAGCACTGGAGCAGGCCGGAATTCCGTTCGACCGGGTCGAGCGGGTGCCGCTGCAGATATCGGACGCCGCCTCCGCCTTCTCCACCGGGCAGGTCGACGCCTGGGCATCGTTCAACGATCCGTACGCGGAAGCCAAGGCCCGCGGGGCCGTCGAGATCGCGACCGAGGCCACCGTCGGCTCAACCGACAACACGATCGTCGCGTTCCGCACCGAGGTGCTCGAACAACGGCCCGATGTCGCCGCCAAGTACCTCGAGACGCTGCAGCAACTGGTCGAGCGTCAGCGGGCCGACCCGGAGGACTTCGAGAACGTATTCGAGAAGGCCGGGCCGCGCGCGCTGTCCGGTGAACGACTCGAGCGTGCGATAGACCTCGGCCGCCGGGCGTCGGTGCCGCACTATCCGACCGCCGAGGACGCCGCCGATCTGCAAGGAGTGGCGGATCTGTTCTACGAGAACGGTGTGATCACCCGAGCCGTCACCGCGGCGGATGTCTTCTATCCGCTCGAGGAAAAGCTCGCCGCCGCGGGAAATCAGCCCGCACCGACAACGGGGAAATGAGATGGCCATCGCGACGACACCGCCGGTGAAGGGCGGTCCCGGGCAGCGCCTCGCGCAATCCGGCCTGGAGGTGCCGCGATACCGGGCGGGCCGGCGCCGGCGCCGGTGGGTGTCGATCCCGCTGCGCTTCCTCGTCCCCGCCCTGCTCGTCACGGTGTGGTGGATCGGTTCGGCAACCGGTGTGATTCCCGAGGAGATCCTGGCCGGACCGCCGAAGGTGTGGACGGCTTTCGCGGAGTTGTACGAGACCGGACAGCTGGTCGACTACTCGATCGCCTCGTTCCATCGCGCCGCTCTCGGTGTGTTGTTCGGGGTCGTGACGGGGTTGGTCCTCGGCATCTTCTCGGGCTTGTCCAGCCTCGGTGAGGAACTCGTGGATTCCACGATGCAGATCAACCGAGCTGTTCCGTTCCTCGCGTTGGTTCCCCTTTTCATCGCCTGGTTCGGTATCGACGAGACGTTCAAGGTGCTGCTGATCGCGTTCGCCACCGTCGGGCCCATGTACGCCTACACCTATCTCGGGGTCCGCAATGTCGATCGCAAGGTGGTCGAAGCGGCGCGCAGCTTCGGTGCACGGGGGCCGCGCCTGGTGGTCGAGGTGATTCTTCCCTCGGCACTGCCCGGGGTGCTGATGGCGCTGCGGATATGCCTTTCCATCGCGATCACCGGCCTGATCGCGGCCGAACAGGTGGGAACCAGGGAAGGAATCGGATACCTGGTGACTCTCGCACAGGAGTACAACCGCACCGACTACATGGTGCTGTGTGTGGTGCTGTACGCGCTACTGGGCTTGATCTTCGACGGAACGGTCCGGATCATCGAGCGGTTCGCGATGCCGTGGCGTGCCCAGGTGGCCGCGCGATGAGCCCCGAAGCGCCTTTGCCACCGTTGTCCACGCGCACACCGAGCCCGGTGGCGGCGACCGCCCGCAGGGAAGGCGAACCGATCGCGGTGTCGATCACCGGCTTGCACAAGAAGTTCGGCGAGAAAACCGTTCTCGACGGAATCGACCTGGAGATCCGCCGCGGCGAGTTCGTCGTCCTGCTCGGCCCGTCCGGAACCGGAAAGACCACCCTGCTGCGGTTACTGACGGGCCTCGAAAAGCCGGACGGGGGAAAGATTCTCGTACCCGGCCGCCGGACAACCGTCTACCAGGAGCCGCGACTGATCCCGTCGAAGCGGGTTCTCGGCAACGTCACCATCGGGCAGCGGCGCACCGGCGAGGCGAAGGAGCGCGCGACCCGCGCACTGGCCGAGGTCAATCTCGACGGTAAGGCGCGTCAGTGGCCGGCGACGCTGTCGGGTGGCGAGGCGCAGCGGGTGGCGCTGGCCCGGGCGCTGGTTCGCGAACCGGAACTGCTGCTGCTCGACGAACCGTTCGCGGCGCTCGACGCACTGACCCGGCTGCAGATGCAGGACCTGGTCGGCGACCTCGTCGCCCGGCATCGTCCGGCGGTGCTCCTGGTGACCCATGATGTCGACGAAGCGGTCCGGCTGGCCGACCGGGTACTGATCCTCAACGAAGGCCGGTTCGCCGTCGATACCGATATCGACCTCGCCCGCCCCCGGGACCGCACCGATCCGGAGTCCCTGCGCTATCGCACGGCTTTCCTCGCCGAGCTGGGTGTCGGCCGGACAGCTTCCCCCACGACCACTTGAAGGAGCATGCGATGACCGCTGCAGCCGACACTGTCCTCGACACTCTCTGGTACACGCGTTGCCCGGTGCCCACCGCGAGCGGTTTGGCCCACAGTCTCGGCTGGCTGGGCGAGACCGCCGCCGCGGCGGGGATCGGTCTGGGTGTGTTGCAGGACGCCGGCCCCGAACTGGCACCGCGACACTTCGACCACCAGCTGCTGGGCTTGATCCGCGAGGGCGGCAATGTGCCCGCCCTCGCCGCCCGGGCCGAGGGCTCACCCACCAGGCTGATCGGCCTGACCTGGATCGACGAAGCGCAAGCGATCCTGGTGGCGCCCGATTCACCGGTTTCCGGACCGAAAGACCTGGCCGGGCTGCGGATCGCGGTTCCCGCATGGGCGCAGGACCGGGCCCGCAGCTTCCCCCGGGCGATGGCGCTGCACGGATTCGCGAGTGCGCTCGCGCTCGGTGGGCTGACCTTCGCGGACGTCCGGCCCGTCGAAGTGGCGGTCGAGCGCGACCCGCAGGTACGGGGCGAGAACGCCGGGGGTCGCAGAATCACCACCTGGGGTGTGGAGGCGCTGCTCGCCGGTGATGTCGACGCGATCTACGTCAAGGGCGCGCGCGCTCAGGAGGTCGCCCGCGAACACGGCCTGCGGACCGCGGTGGACCTGGACGCCACCGAATCGAGGCGTTCCCGCGTCAACAACGGCACCCCACGCCCGATCACCGTGCACACGGAACTGCTGGAGTCGCGTCCCGACCTGGTCGTCGGGTTCCTCACACAGACATTGCGGGCTGCGAACTGGGCCGCGGACCACCTCGACGAGGTCCGCACCGTACTCGCGCGGGAAACCTTCTCCGGCACGGCAGGAGTGGAGGCCGCGTACGGCGGCACCTTCCACCGTGGTCTGCATCCCACGCTGTCCGACGAGCGGATCGAACTGCTCGACGTTCAGAAAAGGTTCCTCTACACCCACGGCTTCCTCGCCACCGACTTCGACCTCGCGGCGTGGGTCGCCCCGGAGCCGCTGCAACAGGCGAGCGCGCAACTCGCCGCCGAACGAGAGGTGTCATCGTGACCGAGTTCCGCTGGGAACTGCCGGTTCGCGGGGACGGGCGGCATGTCGGCTCGGTCTCCGCCCACCGCGGCGGTTTCGATTTCCTCGATCAGGTGGTCCTCGCCGCTGAATTGTCCGGGCTCGACGGTGTCGTCGCCCCCTACGATCCGGAGGGGGAGGAGTCGTGGGTGGTCGCCGGCTCGGCCCTGCGACAGACTCGGCACCTGCGGGTCGGCGTCGAATTCCATCCCGCGTTCGGGACGCCCGTGTACGCGGCCAAACTGTCGGCGACCCTGCAACGACTTTCGAACGGCCGGCTCGACTGGCGGTTGCGCGTCGAAACCGATTCGCGCGACGCGGCAGCGCACGGTGATCGGGTCACCGGCGCCGACCGTTACCGGCGGGCCGCCGAATTCCTCACGGTCGCACGGGGTGTGTGGAACGAGGAACAGATACTGCCCGGCCGGTTCGGCGGCACCGGGTTCGAGTTCGCCGGCGAATATTACGACGTCGTCGACGGCGGATTCCGCGGCATTCTGTCCGGTCTGCCATTCCCCGGTGTCCACCTGTCGGGCAATTCGCCCGAGGCGATCGAACTGTCGGCCGGGCACGGCGATTTGCATGTGTTCGACGAGACCTCAGCGGGTGTAGACGACGCGGTGGCGACGTTGCGGAATGCGGCGAGCAAGGCCGGGCGCACCGTGCGCGCGGGCCTCGCCCTGCCGGTCATTGCGCGGGAGACCGCGGACGAGGCGTGGGCGCGGGTGCTGCGCCAGTGGCGTGAGGTTCGTCCGGCGGCGGCCGACGCCGAGATCCGGGCACTCGTACTCGACGGCTCGCGCTGGTCCGGCTTCGACCGTATCGGCTACACCCGTTCGATCGGTCTGGTCGGCAGCTACGAACAGGTGGCGCAGGCACTTTCGGACTACCGGGCGCGGGGCATCGAGATATTCGAGCTGACCGGGCAACCGCATATCGAGGAACTGCACCGAGCCGGCGAGCATCTGCTGCACCTCGTCGACCCGGCCGGCCGCACTCTCGCAGGACAGGAGAACCACGCGTGAGCACGGACTTCTACTGGCGCATCGGTATGGAGGGCGACCATGCGTCGCTGCGTACCCCACGTCGCTACAACCGCGGCCACGCAGGCGGCCACGGGCCGGGCAATATCGCGCCCGCGATCCGCGGCGGCAGGCTGGACGGATACAGCTATATCGACCATATGGCCGCAGTGGTGAAGGCGTCGGAGTCCGCGGGATTCGTCGGTGGGCTGTTGCCCTCCTTCCCGGTCACCGAAGACCCGTGGGCCACCGCGTCCGCGCTCGCCCGGGAAAGCGATACCTACCGTTTCATGGTGGCGTTCCAGCCCGGATTCCTGCATCCACTACAGGCCGCCCGGATGTCCGCGAGCCTGCAACGTGCCACCGGGGGACGCCTGGTCTACAACATCATCAGTGGCGGTGGTGGCGCACCGCAGTTGTGGTGGGGCGACAAAGTCCAGCACGACGACCGCTATGCGCGGACCTCGGAGTTCCTCGATGTTCTGCGGGGCGTGTGGGAGGGCACGCCCTTCGACTACGACGGGCGGTTCTTCCGGACCCACGGCGCGGCCCTGCCACCGAAATTGGCGGCACAGCCCTTCCCCGAGGTGTACTTCTCCGGGTCGTCCGGCGCCGCCGTGGACGCCGCGGGCAGACACTCCGACTACTACCTGTCCTGGCTCGAACCGTTCGCCGACCTGCGGGCGAAGTTCGACGGTGTCCGTGCGCACTCCGAGAAGTCGGGCCGCATACCGAAGTTCGCCGTCCGGATCGACATTGTCGCCAGGCATACCGAAGAGGCCGCGTGGGCGGAGATCGAGAAGGGCTGGGCGTTCGTGGACCGCGCGGCCGCCGACCGCGCCGCCCGAGGCGACTCCGTCGGTGCCGCCCGTATCAAAGGGTGGGTGCCGGAGAACATCACCGGCTACCGCGACCTGGAAGTCCAGCCCAACGTCTGGTGCGGATTCAGCCTGATCCGGGGCGGCCCGGCATTCGGAATCGTGGGTAGCTACGAGCAAACAGCCGAACGCCTCGACCAACTGATCGACCTCGGCGTGGACGCGTTCATCCTCGCCGGTAACCCCCACCTCGAAGAGGCCTACCGCGTGGGCGAAGAAGTGCTGCCGCTCCTCCGGCGCACCACTCCCACCCGGGTCCGCACCCTTTCCACCCGATAGGAGAATGATCATGACCAGCACCGAAACCCGGGTCACCCCTGCAGTCGAGGCTTTCGTCGACGACGCTCGTCGCGCCGCCGACACCGCTTTCCGAGTGTTCCGCGAGACCGGGACCGTTTCCGCCAACGGCACCGTGAACTTCGTCGAGCGGGTCCCGGGCGAAGAACTGGCCGTCGCGCTCAACGAACCCGGCCCGTGGGCGCAGGACCGGAACGCGAAGCCGATCCTCGCGACCTTCGACGGCGAGGTACTCGCCGGCGACGGCCCGGCCGGATTCGTCACCGGTTATGCCGGGGTGTTCCGCAAGCACCCCGAGATCACCTCGATCGTGCACGTGCACACACCATGGCTGGGTGGGTGGGCACAGACCCACCGCACCCTGCGCATCAAATACGCGGCCTCGCAGCGCCTGACCCTCTCCCGCGACATCCCCGCGCATATCGACCGCAGCCGGGCACCCGGTGATTTCATCCTCGACCGTCTCGCCGACGACCCGGACCTGGTCGCGATCTTCGAAGCCAACGGCGGCGTCAACGTGATCGGCCGGTCGGGCCTGCTCGACCTCGCCAAATTCGTGGTCCTGCTCGAAGAGGGCGCCCAATACCAGGCGCTCGGTGAACTCGTCGGTGGCGCTGTCGACTTCGACCCGACGAACCTCGTAGCGCAATGGGGCCGCAGTGGATTGCTCGACGAGGCCCGCCGCCGCGGTCTGGTCTGACAAAGCCGGAAGGGGCTCCCTGATGACTGTTCGAATCGGCTATTTCCCGAACAACAACTCCTTGTTCGTGCTGCGCCACAACGGCCTGCTCGAACCCCACCTCCGGGACGTCGAGTGGGTGGACCTGCGCGACCTCCCGGCTCCGCCGCGCGCCGATCCCCGCACCGGCCTACCGACACTGCACTCGGACTGGCTGTTCGACGACGGTGGCTACGATTTCATCGGTACCGGGTTCACCCCGCCGGTCACCGGCCTGGGGCAAGGGCGTGACCTGGTGTATGTCGGGATCTCGGGGCCTCGCGTCGAGAACGGGCGGTTGGTGAGCCTCGAGAGCTCCGGTATCCACACCGTCGCCGATCTGCGCGGCAAACGGGTCGGGATCGCGCACGGTTCGTGGCAGACCACGCTGGCCCTGCTCGCTCTCGACCGCGAGGGGTTGCGCTGGTCCGATATCGTGCCGGTCGATACCGACGTGAACGACGGAGGTGCCGCGCTTTTGCGCGGCGAACTCGACGCGTGGGTCGGCGCCTACCCGGCACTGGCGGAGGTGGAGGCCACCGCGCAGGTACATACGCTCGTCGACACCGAAGGACTGTTCAGCCACCCGTCGCTGTGGTTCGTCCGGCGCGAGTTCGCCGAGAACCATCGCCCGGAGCTCGAAGCGATCATCACGGCGCTGCAGGAATCGGATGCGTGGATAGTCGCCAACCCGCGCGAAGCAGCACGGTTCTTCGTCGACGACGCCGAACGGCGCGGTGGTACCGCTGATCTCGATCGCTGGGAGGCGGCGCTGCGTGGCCGCCCCTTCGGGATCGGCTCGGTCACCGACGAGTTCCTCGATGAACAGCAGCGGTCCGCAGACCTGTTGTACACCAACGGTTTGCTGCCACGAACGGTGCAGGTTCGAGACGCGGTCCTGCCCTGGATCGGTGAGTTCGTGGACGCGCATCGTTCGGTTTCGGCGGTCTGAGCACGCGGGTGACGACCGGACCGGCGTCCCCGCCGACAACCCGGCCTGTCCGCGCCCGGTGCGGGTGGTCGGCATGGTGGCAACGAGATACCCCGGCCCGATGAGGGGGCCGGGGTATCGGGCAGCGCGGCGAGATTTCACCCTGTTCCGCTCATCGCGCACGCACTTCGCCCGGCGGCCCCCAGCCGGCGCCCGTCCCGTCCACATGGTGGACCTCGGATTCCCACGGGACCCGGTACCTACCCGCCATCAGGTCTTGCATGAACGTGTACGGGCAGTCGCGTGCTCCGCCCTCGACGGCCGAGTACCCACGGTGACCCAGTTGATAGATGTTGTTCTCGACACCCCAGGTCTGTCTGGCCTGGTCCGCACGTGCCGGGACGACCTCCGCCGTGACCACCCGGTCAGGCGTCCCGTCCCCCTGCACCAGGACGGTCCCGTCGATATCGCAGACCATGGCCTCGCCCTGCGACCGAATATTGTTCTGGTCCGGGCCGGCCAGGGCCACCGATGCGGTATACGCGAGATTCTGGAAGGCGTTCGCCTGATTGGTGATCTGCCAGGCCTGCCGGATCGGGTAGGTATAGCCCGCGGTCCGCAGAATGACATTCGCGCCTTTGTAGGCGGCCTCGCGCGCCATCTCGGGCAGCATGCCGTCGTGGCAGATGATCAACGCGAGCTTGGATCCGGAGGGCCCGTCACATACCGGAATGCCGAGGTCACCCGGCGCCCACGGTTCGGCGGGAACCCATGGGTGCATTTTGCGGTAGTAGAGGCGTTCGCGCCCTTCGTCGTCGATGACGACCCCGCTGTTCCACGGTGCTCCGTCCGGATTCCGTTCCATGATCGAGAAGCACCCCCACACCCCGGCTTCGCGACAGGCGTCGGCCAGCAGCGCCAGCTCGGGCCCGTCCCGGTCACACAGCAATGCGTTGTCGAGCCAGGTCTGCGGATCCAGCCCGTTGATGCTGTACTCCGGCATGACGACCAGGTCGATCGTGGGCATGCCTCGCTTGGCGCCCTGGACGATGTCGGCGAGCCGCTCGGCGGTCGCTTTCAGATCGCTGGGTTCGCGGATCGTGGGCACCTGTGCCTGCACCAATCCCAAGACCAGCGCGCCGGGGGTCGGGTTGAGTCCGTCGAGTCCGGTCATCGTGCGGACTGCTCCTCTCGTGCTCCGCCGGTCACCGGTGGCGCGAGTTCGGGCCACCGGTGCTGCCACGGCCGTTGCTGCTCGAAAAGCGCCGCCGCCGCGAGTACTGCGGCGTCGCCCAGATGTGGTCCGACGATCTGTAGTCCGACGGGCAATCCGTCGTCGGTGAATCCCGCCGGGACCGATATCGCGGGTTGCCCGGACCAGTTGAAGATGTTCAGGAATCCCAGCCAGCTGCCGGAATCCACCATCCGGCCGTCGATCAGCTCAGGGCCCTGTATGCCGATCGGGAACGCGGGTACGGCCAGGGCCGGAGTGATCAGGAGGTCATAGTTCTGCATGAACCGCCACAGCTGGTTGACCACGCGTTTGCGCATCATCTGCGCGGTCGTGAATTCCTCTGCTGTCCAGCGGCGTTCGATCAGTTCGACCAGGTGCGGCGACATTCTGTCCCGATACTGTGCCACCAGACCGCGCATACCGACCAGGTCGCTGTCGGCCATGACGATCGACCAGATGTAGGACCGGGGGTCGTCGATTCCGGGGTCGGCCTCGACCACCGTCGCACCGAGTTCCTCGAATGCCTCGACCGCCTTCGCGACGATCGACCGGACCCGCGGATCCACCGGGAGATAGCCCAGATCCGCCGAATAGGCGATTCTCTTGCCGGCAAGGTCCCGGGCCGGGCCATCGGAAACCGCCCCGCACCAATCGACATCACCGGCGGGAAGCGAATGCCGGTCGCGCGGATCCGGGCCCGCGATCACCGACATCAGCAGTGCCGCGTCCGTGACGGAGCGCGTCATCGGACCGATATGCTCGATCGTCTCCCAGCTCGACATACCGGGAAACCGCTCGTCCCGGCACCCCGGGTAGAGCGGCACCCGGCCCATCGACGCCTTGAAACCGACCAGCCCACACAGGGACGCGGGTATCCGTACGGACCCACCGCCGTCGCTGCCCAGTGCGAGGGGAGACATACCGGTGGCCACCGCGACCGCGGAACCCGCCGACGATCCACCGGGCGTCAACTCCGGATTCCACGGATTGCGCGCCGGCGGCGACACCGGATTGTGGCCGACCGCGCTGTAACCGAACTCCGGAACGGTTGTTTTCCCCAAGATCACCGCTCCGGCTTTCTTCAGCCGTTCCACCACGATGTCGTCTTCGTCGGGGATCCAGTCCCCATAGACGACCGTCCCGTTCCGGGTGGGCACCCCCGCGGTGGCGATCAGATCCTTGACGGCGATCGGTACACCCGCCAGTGGTCCTGGATCGTCACCGCGCGCGAAGGCGGCGTCCACCTCGGCCGCTTGCGTCCGCGCCAGCGCGTCGGTCCGTTCGACGAAGGCATGCAGGCTGTCGTCGAGGGCGTCGACCCGGGCGAGCGCGCTCTCGACGACCTCGGCGGCGGTGACCCGGCCGTCCCGGATCAGCGAGCTGATCTCGACCGCGGAAGCTCCGGCCAGGGCGGCGGCGGATGCGATTGTCATTGTGCTACCTCGATTGCTGTGGCGCCGGGAGCCGTGCTTCGGCCGGCCCGATCCGGGACGACTGCCTCGACGACGAGGTAGGCGACGGCCGCACACACCATTCCGACGATGGCTTCGCTGAGTTGCGGCGCCCAGTGGTGCACTGCATAGGCGCAGGCAGCGCCGATGATCCAGGCGGCGAACGGCTGTACCCGCAACCCCGTGATCTTCCGCGCCGTCGCGCGCCGGGTGAGCAACTGATCGACGATCAGTACCGCGCCGATCGAGGGCACGAAGATGCCGAGCAGGTTGAGCCAGGTGCTGAAATGGCTCCACACTCCGGCGAGCGCGATCACCACGCCTACAGCACCGAGGATGATGGTCAGCAGCCGCATCTTCGATCCGGTGAGCTGGCTCCACCCGACCGCGCCGTTGTACAGGCAATGGGCGCAGACGGATCCGAGATTGACGAATACGAAGACAACCGCGAGAACCGTCAGCACCGCGCCGTGGTCGGTGAGAATCGGCAGGAAGTCGCCGCCGTTCGCGGCCGGATCCACCGCGGCGCCCGCGGCCACGACGATCGCGCCGACGATCATGGCGATCGCGTTCGCGACGGGGAAGGCGCTGAAGGTGGCGGCAACCGCTTCCTTACCGTTACGGGACCAGCGGGTGAAGTCGGCGGTCATCGTTCCGGAGTCGACGAATCCCGCGACCACGATCGAGATCGCCGCGCCGATCGAGAGCACCGTCGCGTCGCTCGCTCCGCGATAGGAGGTGATGGCGCCGATACCGTCGGATCGCGTGGCGATCACCACAGCGACGATACCGAGGGCGATGAACAGCGGCGCCGCGATGAGACCGATGACGGTCAGCGCCCGGATACCGATGAAGGTGATGCCGATGTACAGGATCCCGGCGACCAGAGCGAGGAGAGTGGCATTCCAGCCCAGCGATGTTTCCAGGGTCGCGCCGGTCAATCCCGTTTGGAAGGCGAACCAGCCGATCACGACGGTCGACAGGAATCCCGCCACGATCTTGGCCCCGTTGCGCCCGAAGGTTTCGGCCGCGCTGAGCGCGAAGTTCTTACCGGTTGTGCCCGCGAGGTAGGACAGCGCGCCGACGTAGGCGAACAGCACGAGGTTGCCGATCAGAATGGACAGGACTCCCTTCCAGAAGCCCAGGCCGTAGGCGATCGTTCCGCCGAAGATGGCGGAGGTGAGAACCATCGGGAATCCGAACCACACCGCCGATACCGAGAATACGGAGCGCCGATGCGCTGCAGGGACGGGTACGTTCTCGAACTCTTCCTCCAGCCCGGCGTGTTTTCCGTGTTCCACGGCGGGTGGTACTTGGGTACGCGTTGTCATCCGGTCCATCCTTTGTCGAAAAGAGTTGCGCGCCGAAGCGCACGCCCAGGTCACCGTTGACGTGGAGAATCGGTGGTCAGCTGGTAGACCGGGAGGTGAGCACCGCCGGTCGCCGTGGAGCGGCGGCCAGCTCCCATGCCCGTGCGAATCGCAGCAGCGCGAGTTCCGACAGCGGCCGGCCCAGCACCTCCAGACCGACCGGGAGTCCGGAATCGGTGAAGCCGGCGGGGATGCTCATCGCCGGCAGCGATGTCTGGGAGGCGATAACGGTGTTCGTCGGGAAGTTCAGGGCCGTCCAGCGTTTCGCCTCGAGTTCGGCGCGCGTGGGGGCCGGGACCTGAACCGTGGGATAGACCAGGAAGTCGACGCCGGCCTGCGCCATCATCGAGACGAGGGTGCGCCGCCATTCCTCCTGGCGTAGCCGGCCGCGCAGGTAGGCGGGGTCGTCGCCGGGATCGTCCGCGCCGGAGACGAGGGCGCCGAACAGGTCTGTGAGCGGGTGGAAACGCCCGGCCGCGACGATCTCGTCCACCGAAGTGGCCGGCGCGCCGGGACGCTGCGCCAAGAACTCGTTGATGTCCTTCTTGGAGCAACGCGTATAGAGCGAGGTTCGCTCGATCCACGACTCCAGATTCCCGAGGCGCAGTCCTTCGATCACCTCGGTGCCGAAGCGGCCGAGATCGTCGATCGCCGACAGGACCACCGCGTTCGTCATCTCCTGATCGATCCCGGTGCCGAATGCGTCCGGCAACACTCCGATTCGGAAGTCCCTCAGCGCTTCCGCGGTCACTTCACCGATCGCGGCGGCATAGTTTCCGGCATCGGGATCGGCTGCTGCGATACCGGTATACGGGTCGGTGGAGTCGTACCCGGCGATGACGTCGAGGACAGCCGCCAGATCGGTGACCGTGCGCGCCATCGGTCCGGGCGTGTCCTGGAAGTGCAGAAGCGGCGAGAAGCCGGTGCGGGGAATGAGACCGGTGGTGACCCGCAGGCCGAAAAGGTTGGTGAACGAAGCCGGTAGCCGAATCGATCCACCGGTGTCCTCGCCGACTCCCACGAGGCACAGGTTCGCGGTCACGGCCGCCGCGGTACCGGCGCTCGAACCACCGGTCTCCCGGTCGGTGTCATAGGGGTTCTTGGTGTGGCCGGTCCGAGACGAGAAGGAGAACCAACCCGCGGCGAAATCACACATGGCGGTTTTACCCAGGACCACCGCGCCCGCATCCCGCAGACGCCGTACTACCACCGCATCGGCATCGGGCACGTAATCGGCGAAAACCTCGGAGCCGAAAGAAGTGGCAATACCACGTGTTTCGGCTTGGTCCTTGACGAGAACCGGAACCCCGTGGAGCGGCCCGGCGAGCTTGCCTGTTCGCGCGTACTGCTCGTCCAGCCGGGCGGCCTCGCGAAGCGCCGCCGGATTGACCGTCACGACGGAGTTGAGCTGGAGGCCGTCCGGGTTGCCGGCCGAGTCGATATCGTCGATTCTCGCCAGATACCAGCTGGTGAGCTGCGCGCTGGTGGTCTCGCCACGCTCGACCATTCGATGAAACGAGGCGATCGACAGCTCTTCGTAATTCGCGGTTGCTCGGGTATCCGGTGCGTGTGGTGTAGCGAGTGCGCCGACAATGGCCTCCGCGGTTGTCTCGATGTGATGCCGGGTTGCGTCGAGCAACTCATCGAGTTTCCGGCCGGTCATCAGCCGGAACATGTGCTCATGGTCCTGCCGCGCGTCGTCCAGGTTGTGCGCCGCCGAGGCGTAGATCGCCATGTACGGCTGGATCCGATCCCAGATGTTGTGGATCAACTCGATGAGGTAGCGGCTCCGGGCATGGCCGTAGAAGGTCTGATGGAATGTGCGATTGAGTTCACGCCAGATATCAGGCGTTATATCGGGATCGGCCATTTCGTCGAGGACTGCCCGCATAGCTGTGATGCCGTCGTCGTCGAGACGTGTCAGTGCCCATTCGGTGGCGAGCAATTCCAATGTCAGCCTGATAGCGAACAATTGCCGGATCTCGTCCGCGTCGAGTGCGGCCACCGTGACCGCTCGCCGATCGAATGCGACCAGACCCTCGAATTGCAGACGTTTCAACGCTTCCCGGGTCGGCATGGTCGAAACTCCGGCCGACAATGCCAGCGATCGGATGGAAACCCGAGTTCCGGGTTTGATACGTCCTTCGAGAATCCTGCGGCGGAACTGCTGATACACCGCATCCGCTACCGTCCGCTCCGCCGTCTTCTCCGCTGTCATGTGATATCACCTCACCTTCACTGCCCGGCGTGATCACACCCTGGGAAGTTTGGTGGGGGACAATGTCATGACTGTTCGGTTTGCGTTACGACCTGGTGACCGAGTGCAGCGTCGTACTGCGGAGCACCGCCGATTCCCTGCTCACGGTGTTCATGGAGACGAGAACCGGTGGCCTGGGTCCGGTGTGGGCGCAGTGGTCGAAAGACCGAGGGTTACTTGCGGAGCGTCCGGACCAGTTTGCCCACGGTCGCCGGATCGGGGGTCGCGGCGGCCCGGCGGGTTTCCTCTTGGTCGTGGAGTGCGGCCGCCGGGTCGATGACGTGGGTGTGGCGGATCGACGTCTCCGGGTCGGAGAAGGCGGCGTAGGTCTTGTCGCCGAGGAGGGTGTGCAGGAGGTAGCCCGTGAGGAGGGCGCGGGTGGCGCGGGCGGTTTTCGGTTCGTGTTTGCCGCCGCCGAGCGCGGCGAGCAGGCGGCGACCTTCGGCGAGGCCGTTGGGGCCGGCGCCTTCGAGGGAGCGCAGGATCGCCGGGCCCGACCAAGCCGCGGCCAGTGGGACCGCGTTGGAGTTGAGGGAGTCGATATCGGAGACACCGGCCAGGATCAGGACGGGCGTGTCGATATCGGGGGCCGCCGATTCGGCGGCCGGAGCGGTGGGGGCCGGGAACAAAGGGGTGACCGCGGCCACGCGGCGCTGGGCGGCGGCGAGAACGGCCGCGCCGGCGCCCATACCGTGGCCGGCGAGGGCCAGACGTTCGGGATGCACGGTGACAGTGCCGTCGCCGAGGCGGACGCCGGTGCAGATATCGAGGGTGGTGAGCAGGTCGGTGGCCAGGTTCAGGTGGGAGGCCAGCGGGCCGCGTTCGGTGTCCGGCGCGGCGGCGACGATGCCCCAGGACGCGAGGTGTTCCAGCAGCGTGGCGTAGTTACCGGCGCTGTTGAGCCAGCCGTGGCCGAAGGCGACGGCCGGTAGGTCGCGGCCGCTCTCGGGCGTGTACACCACCCCGGGCTGGCCCGCGATGGCCAGATTCCCGCGGAGCACCCGGTGCGGGCCGCGGCTGGTCAGAGTGCTCAGAAGTGATTTCACAGACGCCGACACGACGTGAACGTTAGCCGATAAGTACTCTGGGGAGCCATGTGCGGAATCGTGGGGTACGTCGGGTACCGGGACGCGTTGGGCGTCGTCGTCGCTGCCTTGCGCCGCATGGAGTACCGAGGTTACGACTCCGCGGGCGTGGCGATTCTCGACGGCACCGGGCATGCCGCGATCGAGCGGCGCGCCGGCCGGCTCAGCAATCTGGAAGAGGCGCTGGAGGCCGCGGGCCCGGGCGTGTTCGCCGGGTCCACGGGAATGGGTCATACCCGCTGGGCGACGCACGGCGCTCCGACCGATCGCAACGCCCATCCACATCAGGATGCGAGCGGCAAGGTCGCGGTCGTGCACAACGGCATCATCGAGAACTTCGTCGAGCTGCGGCGCGAACTCGAGGACGCCGGGGTCGAACTGCGCAGCGAAACCGATACCGAGGTCGCGGTGCACATGGTGTCGCGGGCCTATGCCGAGGGGCCGACCGAGGGGGATTTCGAGGCCAGCGTGCTGGCGGTGCTGCGGCGGCTCGAGGGTGCCTTCACGGTGGTTTTCACCCATGCCGACCATCCGGGCACTGTCGTGGCGGCCCGGCATTCGACCCCGCTCGTGGTGGGCGTCGGCGAGAACGAGATGTTCATCGCCTCCGATGTCACCGCATTCATCGAGCACACCCGCGAGGCCGTCGAGCTCGGTGAGGGTCAGGCGGTGGTGATCACCGCCGGCGGCTACCGCGTCACCGATTTCCACGGCTCCACCGAGGGTGTGCACTCCCGGCCGTTCACCATCGACTGGGATCTGGCCGCCGCCGAGAAGGGCGGTCACGACTACTTCATGCTCAAGGAGATCGAGGAGCAGCCCGGCGCGGTCGCCGATACGCTCATCGGTCATTTCGACCAGACCCCCGGCCAGGACGGCCGGATCGTACTGGACGAGCAGCGCCTCTCCGACCAGGAACTCCGCGATGTGGAGAAGGTTTTCGTGGTGGCCTGTGGGAGCGCCTACCACTCCGGCCTGGTCGCCAAGTACGCCATCGAGCACTGGACCCGGCTGCCCGTGGAAGTGGAGCTGGCCAGCGAATTCCGTTACCGCGACCCGGTGCTGGACCGCTCCACTCTGGTGGTCGCGGTATCGCAGTCGGGTGAGACCGCCGACACGCTGGAAGCCGTCCGGCATGCCAAGAGCCAGAAAGCGCGGGTGCTGGCGGTCTGCAACACCAACGGCGCGCAGATCCCGCGCGAATCCGATGCGGTGCTCTACACCCGCGCCGGGCCGGAGATCGGGGTCGCCTCCACCAAGGCGTTCCTCGCTCAGGTGACGGCGAACCTGCTGGTCGGGCTGGCGTTGGCGCAGGCGCGCGGCACCAAGTACCCCGACGAGGTGGCTCGCGAGTTCGCCGAGTTGGAGGCCATGCCGAAGCTGGTGGACCGGGTACTGGAAACGGCGCCGCAGGTGCGGGCGATCGCCCGGGAACTGGCGCGCGAGCGGACCATCCTGTTCCTGGGTCGCCATGTCGGCTACCCGGTGGCGCTCGAAGGTGCGCTCAAGCTGAAGGAACTCGCGTATATGCACGCGGAGGGTTTCGCGGCGGGTGAGTTGAAGCACGGTCCGATCGCGTTGATCGAGGACGGGCTGCCGGTGATCGTGGTGATGCCGTCGCCGAAGGGACGCGGGGTGCTGCACGCCAAACTGCTCAGCAATATCCGGGAGATCCAGGCTCGCGGGGCGCGCACCATCGTGATCGCCGAGGAGGGTGACGATCTGGTCCGGCCGTTCGCCGACGATCTGATCGAGATCCCGTCCGCGCCCACCCTGTACCAGCCGCTGCTGTCGACGGTTCCGCTGCAGATCTTCGCCGCCGAGGTGGCGCAGGCCCGCGGATACGATGTGGACAAGCCGCGTAACCTCGCCAAATCGGTGACGGTCGAGTAGACAGACCCCGCCTCCGCTCCGGTCGGGTGCACCATGACCTCGACTGGGTTCACCCTTGTCTCGGTCCGGTAGGCGCAGCCGGAAACACCGGCTGCGCCGGGCCGGGCGGGATCTCGCCTGTGTGCCGACCCGAGCCGACCCCGAAGGCTGTGCCCAGTTCAGGCTTGTTCGACGATGATCGTCCCGCGCATATCCGGGTGAATCGGGCACAGATAGCGGTATTCGCCCGGCGAGGTGAAGGTGTAGCTCCAATCGCCGACCTCGAACAGCGGACTGTTCAGGCCCATGGCCCTGTCGCCGATGCCCTGGACCCCGTGTGGAATACCGCCGTCGAAATGCCAGGCCACGGTGTCTCCGGCGGTGATGGTGATCTCGGCGGGCGAGAAGGCGTCCTCTTCGACCATGACGGTGACCGTCGCCTCCGTGTTCTGCGGGGAACCGGTGACCGACGTATCGGTGCGGGAAGGCGTGGGTTCGTCGGACCCGCAACCGGCCAGCAGGGCCGCCACGAGAGTGAGTCCGGCGGCGGCGGCCGATGCGGCGCGGTGAGGTCTGGGCATGACGGCCAAGCGTAGTCTGCTGGCGTCGTTGGCTGTCGACTGCGGAGGTGGGTTCGGTGAGCGAGCTGTCCGGCTATTACACCGCCGACGAGGTGCGCGCGGCGGAAGCCGAATTGTTCACCCGGGTCCCCGCGGGAGAACCGATGCGGCGCGCCGCCTATGGGCTGGCCACGGTGGTGGCGGCCGAACTACGCGCCCGCACCGGTGGAGTCGCGGGCCGCAAGGTAGGCCTGCTGGTGGGTTCGGGGGACAACGGCGGGGACGCGTTGTGGGCGGGATCGATGCTGCGCCGGCGCGGCGTGGCGGTTACCGCGGTGCTGTTGAAGCCGAAACGGACGCATGCCGCGGGACTTGCCGCATTACGCCGGGCCGGAGGCCGGATATGTGCCGATCCGGTTGCGGCTCTTGCGGAATTGGCCGGGGCGGAATTGGTGGTCGACGGGATCGTCGGGATCTCCGGGCGGGGGTCGTTGCGTCCCGACGCGGCACGAATCGTTGCGGGCCTGGCAGTCCCGGTCATCGCCGCCGATCTGCCGAGTGGGGTCGATCCGGATACCGGGGTGGTGGATGGGCCCGCGGTGCAGGCGGCGGTCACCGTCGCGTTCGGCGCCCGGAAACCGGTGCACGCGCTGGCCGCAGCCCGGTGCGGACGAATCGAACTGGTGCCCATCGGGTTACGGCTTCCCGCCGCGCGTCTCGCCGCGCTGGAACCGGCGGAGGTGGGTGCGGGCTGGCCGGTGCCCGGGGCGGAGGACGACAAGTACACGCAGGGAGTCGTCGGGGTGCACGCCGGTAGCGAGATGTATCCGGGGGCGGCCGTGCTCTGTACCGGGGCGGCGGTCGCGGCGACTTCCGGGATGGTCCGCTACGTCGGTACTGCCGGCCCGGCCGTTCTCGCGCAGTATCCGGAAGTGATCGCATCGCCCGACCTCACAGCTACCGGCCGGGTGCAGTCGTGGGTATTCGGCCCCGGTTCCGGAACGGATCGAGACACCCGCGACCGCCTCGCCGAGATCCTGGCCACTGATCTGCCGGTGGTGATCGATGCGGACGGTCTCACCCTGCTTGCGAAGGAGCCCGACCTGGTCCGTGGCCGCCGGGCCGCGACCGTTCTCACTCCGCATGCCGGCGAGTTCACCAGGCTCACCGGCAGCGAGCCCGGCCCGGATCGGGTCGCGGCGGTCCGTGAACTCGCCGAAGCGTGGCAGGCCACCGTACTGCTGAAAGGGCGGTCGACCTTGATCGCCGAACCGGGCAGACCGGTGCTGGTCAACGAGGCCGGTGGATCCTGGGCGGCAACGGCCGGGGCCGGCGATGTGCTGTCGGGTGTGATCGGTGCCCTGCTCGCTGCGGGACGGGAACCCGGATGGGCCGCGGCAGCGGCGGCGCGAGCGCACGCAACGGCCGCCGATATCGCCGCGCACGTCGCAGGGTCCGGCTCCGCCACCCCGATTTCGGCCGGCCCCTTGCTACGCCATCTCCCGCAGGCCATCGCGCATCTGCGGTCGCAAGCGCGCGGTCGTCGAGGCGGTGTTCCGAGGCCTGTGCAGGTAGGCATCGCACCGGACCATTCGCGGAGATGGCAGTATCGGCAGATGTGAATGGGCAAGTGGAGACGATCGTCGATCTGGATGCCATCGCGCACAATGTGGGCGTCCTGCGCGCACACGCCGGCGACGCCGCGGTGATGGTGGTGGTCAAGGCCGACGGTTACAACCACGGAGCCGTCGAGGTCGCGCGGGCGGCGCTGGCCGCGGGCGCGGCCGAGCTCGGGGTCACCACGATCGAGGAGGCGGTGACGCTGCGGGCCGCCGGGATCGAGGCACCGATCCTGTGCTGGCTCAATGTTTGTGACGCCGATTACGCCGCCGCCGTCGCCGCCGATATCGAGATCGGTGTCTCCTCACCGGAACAGCTGGAAGCGGTGGCCGCGGCCGCCCGGGAGCTGGGCCGCCGGGCGATCGTGACGCTGAAGGTCGATACCGGGCTCAACCGCAACGGGATCGACCCGGTGGTCTATCCGACGGTGCTCGCCGCCCTGCGAGAACTCGTCGATGAGGAGGTCGTCCGGTTCCGTGCGATCTTCTCCCATCTCGCTCATGCCGACGAGCCGTACAACCCGGTGATCGATCGGCAGCGCGACCGCTTCCTGGAGGCCATTGCCACGGCCAAGGAGTACGGACTGGAGCCCGAACTGGTCCACCTGGCCAACTCCGCGGCCACGCTGACCAGGCCCGATCTGGCCTTCGACATGGTGCGGCCGGGAATCGCCGTGTACGGCCTGACGCCGGTTCCGGAAATCGGCGACTTCGGCCTGCGCCCGGCGATGACCTTCCAGGCCGAGGTGGCGCTCGTCAAGAAGGTGGCCGCGGGGGAAGGCGTTTCCTACGGCCACGAGTGGATCGCGCCCGCCGACACCACGGTCGCGCTGATCCCGGCCGGCTACGCCGACGGGGTCTTCCGGACGCTCGGCAACCGGATGCAGGTGTGGGTCGGCGGTCGGCGGCGGCCGAACCGGGGCCGGGTCTGCATGGACCAGCTCGTGGTCGATCTCGGTGACAACAGCGACGGGGTCGTGGGGGGCGATACCGCCATCCTGTTCGGTTCCGGCACCCGCGGTGAACCGCGCGCCCAGGACTGGGCGGATCTGCTCGGTACCATCCACTATGAAGTGGTGTGCGCGCCGCGCGGCCGGGTACACCGTCGCTATCGGGGAGGAGCGCGGTGAAACCACGGACGACACTGTTACGCGGCGGGCTGGCCACAGCAGGTGTGGTGGGCGCCATGGCAGGCGTGCACGCGCTGCGCCGGGCGGGCGCGAAAGTGCTGTGGCCACCGGTGCGCGACGAATACCGGGACGAGAACTTCGCGCTGATCGACCTCGACCGCGCCGGCGAGGTGATCGCCGACGACGGGGTATGCCTGGCCACCCGCGAATGGGGGACCGGCGACGCCGAGGCGACCGTGGTTTTCGTCCACGGCTTCTGTAACAGCATGGAGTCCTTCCATTTCCAGCGCCGGCATCTGGCGCAGCGTTGGGGGTCGCGGCTGCGGCTGGTGCTGTTCGATCTTCGTGGGCACGGCCGGTCGGGCACCCCGGAAACCGACAGTTGCACGGTGTCGCAGCTCGGCCGCGATCTGCTCACAGTGATCGACGCCAAGGCGCCGCGCGGCCCGTTGATCCTGGTGGGGCATTCCCTCGGCGGTATGGCGGTGCTGGCCGCCGCCGCCCATGCGGGTGACCTGTTCGCGAAGCGGGTGCGGGCAGTGGCGCTGCTGTCCACCGCCGCCGCGGAGGTGACCTCCGCCGGGATCGGCCAGCTGCTGCGTAATCCGGCGATCGACGGGTTCCGGTTGGCCGTGCACGCAGCGCCGGCGCTGGTACAGGCCGGGCGGGTCACCGCGCGGCACATCATCACGCCGATCCTGCATGTGAGTTCGTTCCACGGCTCGGTGAGCCCGACCCTGTCGCGGTTCACCACCATGATGATCGACCGGACGCCGGTGGAAACCGTGGTGAAGTTCCTGAAGGCCATCGAATTACACGACGAGGCCGCGGCACTGCCGGTACTGCGCGATCTTCCGGTGCTGGTACTCGGCGGTGTCCGCGATCTGGTGATCCCCTTCCGCAATTCGCGTGTGCTGGCGCGGGAATTGGCGGATTGCGAACTGGTCCGGCTGCCGGAATGCGCGCATATGCCGCAGCTGCAGTATCCGGACGAAACGAATGCCGCCCTGGACCGGTTGCTGTTACGCGCCGGCGTGGTCGGCGAGGACGACGGCCTGTGTGAGGCCAGCGGTGGCTGAGCATATCGACGAGCAGACCGGCGCCGGCGAACAGCGCGGGGTGCGCGAACTGCCGACCGTCGCCGATACCGAGGCGCTCGGCCGGGAACTCTCGGCGGGTCTGCGCGCGGGTGATCTGGTGGTACTCGACGGCCCGCTCGGGGCCGGTAAGACCGCGCTCACCCGTGGTATCGCCGCGGGGCTGGGGGTCGGGGGCCGAGTCAGTTCGCCGACCTTCGTGATCGCCCGCCGGCATCCCGCGGGCACGCGCGCGGACGGTCCGCCGGTGCCGCTGGTGCATGTCGACGCCTATCGGCTCGGCGGCAGCCTGGACGAACTCGATGCCCTGGACCTCGATACCGAACTCGACGATGCGGTCGTCGTCGTGGAGTGGGGCAGTGGTGTGGTGGAACGGCTGACCGGCCGGCATCTACTGGTGCGGATGGCCCGGGAACCGGAATCCGAAGTGCGGACGGCTACTTGGGAGTGGGTGGCCACGGGCCCCGGCGAGTAGCCGTGCGCCACCACCGTGTGCGGTCGGTCACCCGGTATCGTGGACCAAATCATGCTTGCACTTGCTGTCGACACCGCGACGCCTGCCGTCACGGCGGGACTGGTCGAGCTGGAGCAGGCGGCGGCCGGTGCGAACAGCCCGGACACCGCCCGCCCGCGGACCCTCGCCGTCCGGACGCTCGTCGATGCCCGCGCCCACGCCGAAGCGCTCACCCCGCAGATTCTGGAGTGTATTTCCGAAGCGGGGATAGCCCGCACGGATATCGCGGCCGTAGTGGCGGGAATCGGTCCCGGTCCGTTCACCGGGCTGCGGGTCGGAATGGCCACGGCCGCCGCGTTCGGTGATGCGCTGGGTATCCCGGTGCACGGTGTATGCAGTCTGGACGCTCTCGCCGCCGACTGTGCCGGTGAACTCGGGCCCGACGACGAACTGCTGATCGTCACCGATGCCCGCCGCCGCGAGGTGTACTCCGCGCGCTATCGCGACCGCGGCCTCCGCCGCAGCACCGGACCCGAAGTGGGCAAACCCGCGGACCTGGATATCGCCGGCGCCACCAAGATCGCCGGGTCCGCTGCGCATACCGCCTTGTTCGGCCTGCCCGCGTTGCCCGCGCAGAGCCCGTCACCGGCCGGTCTGGTGCGGGTGGCGGCGCCCGTGTTGCTCTCGGGCGCGGCCCCGGAGCCGCTGGTTCCGCTGTACCTGCGGCGACCCGACGCGGTCGAGAAAAGCTACCGCACCCTCGACCGGATGGGAGCGTGACGATGGGGATCCGGATAGAACCCATGGCACCGGCCGATATCGCAGGCTGTGTGGAATTGGAACAGCTGCTGTTCCCGGAGGACGACCCGTGGCAGGCCGTATCGTTCCGCTCGGAACTGGCGGCCCGCTACAACCGCTACATCACCGCGCGCGACGAGTCCGGGAAGATGGTCGGCTACGCGGGGATCGCGCTGCTCGGTGACGCCGAGCACCCGGAAGCCGAGGTGCATACGATCGGGGTCGATCCCGCCTACCACCGCGCCGGTATCGGCACCATTCTGCTGGAGGCCCTGCTCGCCGAGGCCGGGCGCCGCGGCGGGCCGGTTTTCCTGGAGGTGCGCACCGACAACGCGCCGGCGATCGCGCTCTACGCCAAGCACGGCTTCCACATCATCGGCCTGCGCAAGAACTACTACCACCCCAGTGGCGCCGACGCGTACACGATGCGTCGTCCCGCGCTCGAAGATGTTCCGGCGGGGGTTGTCCCGCGAACCCCGGACGGGGTGCTGTCGTGATCGTCATGGGAATCGAGAGCTCCTGTGACGAGACCGGCGTCGGGATCGTGCGGCGCCATCCGGACGGCAGCTGTGAACTGCTCGCCGACGAGGTCGCCTCGAGTGTGGCCGAACATGCCCGCTTCGGCGGTGTGGTCCCCGAGATAGCGTCCCGCGCCCATCTCGAGGCCATCGTGCCGGCCGTGCGCCGCGCCCTGTCCACCGCCGGGATCGTCGCCCCCGATGCTCTCGCGGTAACCATCGGGCCGGGGCTCGCGGGTGCGCTGCTGGTGGGTGTGGCGGCCGCGAAAGCCTATGCGGCGGCCTGGGATATCCCGTTCTACGCATTGAACCATCTCGGCGGTCACGTCGCCGTGGACACGCTCGAGCACGGTCCGATGCCGCCGTGTGTGGCATTGCTGGTTTCCGGTGGGCATACCCATCTGCTGCATGTCGAGGATCTGTCGCGGCCGCTGGTCGAATTGGGCAGCACCGTGGACGACGCCGCCGGCGAGGCTTTCGACAAGGTGGCCCGCCTGCTCGGCCTGGGCTATCCGGGTGGCCCAGCACTCGACGCGGCCGCGGTGACCGGTGACCCGGCGGCGATCGCTTTCCCGCGCGGCATGACCGGGCCGCGCGACGCCCGTCACGACTTCTCCTTCTCCGGCCTGAAAACCGCGGTTGCCCGGTACGTGGAGGCGCAGCACCGGCAGGGCGTCGACGAGCTCCCGATACCCGATATCGCGGCTTCGTTCCAGGAAGCGGTCGCCGATGTACTGACCATGAAAGCGGTCCGGGCGGCGCAGGACGTGGGCGTGGACACCCTCGTCCTCGGCGGTGGCGCCACCGCGAACACCCGGATCCGCTCGATGGCCGAAGAACGTTGCGCCGCAGCGGGTTTGACACTACGGATCCCGAAACCGCGGCTGTGCACCGATAACGGCGTGATGATCGCCGCACTGGGCGCCCATATGATCGGCGGCGGCGCCGAACCGTCGCCGCTGTCGGTGGCCAGTGATCCGGGGCTGCCGGTATCGGTCAGCCAGGTGAGCTGAGCCGGCCACAGTCACGCACTGATTACGGGCGCCTGGATGGTCTGTCGATCAGGGTCCGCGCGTCGGGCGACGGCGCGAGCGGCGGCGTGGTGCGGATACCTATCCCGCAGACCCCGTTCCGGGGAGTCGGGGTGCCGGTGCGGGTGGCGGGGGTGTGACCTGGAAGGTGGTTTCGGTGCTCTGGGTGCCGTCTTCGGAGGGGGTGTCCGAGGTGGACGGTGAGTCCGGGGCAGGTCGGTCTTCGAGAGGCGGCGGTGGGGCGAGGGCGCCCGGTCCCAAGCCTTCCGGGAACGGGATGGGCGGCAGGTTCGGATCCGGGCGCAGAGTCGGCTGCGAGGACGGCGGGGTGGTGGACGTGGTACCGGTGATCGTCGTCGTCGGCTCGCTGGGGGTCGGTTCGCCGCTGGTGGACGGCGCCGTGCCGGTACTGGGCTCGGTGGTCACCGGCGGTTCATATGTCGGCTCGTAGGTCGGAGTATAGGGTTCGTCACCGGTGGCCGGTTCCTCGATCGGCTGCGGTGCCGTTTCGGTGGTGGTCGGCGCCACCGTGGTGGGGTCGGCCGTGGTGGTGGGCGGGACCTGCGCACTGCTGGTCGTTCCGGCCGGGGAGACCTCGTCGTCGGAATTCGGTGTGCCCGTGTTCACCCCGTACCCGACGATCAGCCCGACCACCACGATCGCGCCGGCGACCGTACCGAACGCCTTGAGCAGGGTGTTCCCGGACTTGTCGGGGGTGAGTGCGCCGATCGGCGCGGCGGAGCTGGCGGTATCGGCCAGCAGCGCGGCACCTTTGGCGATCACGGCGTCCGGGTCCGGCACCGTCAGTACGGGCAGACCCAGTTCGCTGCGCAGGGTTTCCAGTACCGCCGGGATATTCGCCCCGCCGCCGATCACCACGACCGCTTCCGGGGCCCGGTCGGCCAGGCCGAAGGTCATCGAGGTGAACCGGGCAAGTTCCCGCAGCAGGCGGGCGGCGAGCAGTTCGAAATCGGTACGGGTGAGTTTGAGCGGCCGACCGGCGATATGGTCGATGGTGACGGCCTGGGTGACCGACAGATGTTCCTTGGCGGTACGCGCCCGGTTGATCAGCACACTGCGATTGGGCCGGGTACCGCGCCGGGCATAGTGCTGATCGACCAGGTGCCGGTACAGCAGATCATCGATCGCGCGCCCGCTGACCGTGGTGCTGCGAGCGGTGTGCAGGACCGTACCGTCGGCCGGATCGGCCACCGAGACGGTGCAGCCCGAAGCGCCGAGGTCGATCACCGCGACCGTGCCGTATCGGTCCAGCAGGCCGGTATCGCGCAGGAAGGTGAGCGCCGCGGTGGTTTCCGGGACCAGTTGCGGTTCGCGGTGTTTCCCGGTCGCCATCCGGATCGCCTGGGCCTGTTCCTTACCCCGGTAGGCCACGGCGACACCGGTGGGCGGGCGCTCGGCGACGACGTCGAGGCCGGAGGTCTGGGGGGTGGGAACATGCGGTCCGAAAACGGCTTCGTGCTGATGGCTCGCGGGCAGCTGCGTGGTCATCAGCTCGATCGAGGACGCAACGAGATCGCCGAGGTCGGAGTGTTCCTCCGCCGAGACGACCCGGTAGTCGAACTTCCGCGCACCGTTGGCCGCGGTGGTGACCAGTGCGGAGCACACCACCTCGTTCCCGGCGGAGATGCCGAGCGACGTACGCATATTCTCTTCACCTCCCTTCGAGCGGAACCTCGTCGTTCGCGCCGGCCGGTCCGGACATGGGGCGAGGCTGTTCGCGAAACCACCGCCGTCTGCGGGGAGCGGTGGGTTCGCGAACAACCATCACCCATGGTGCCACGATCTGTTATCCGAACGTTACAGAGTCGGAGAATCATTGGGAAGCCCTGTTTCTCTCGGGCTACCCGCCGTAGTCCGACCCAACCCGGCGACCAGCGACCTCGTTGTCTGGCGTGTTGGTGACAGCAAGATCATTCGCCGTGAATACGGCCCGATCGGCGGGTTGGCACCTCCTGCCCTTGAGCGCTGGCACTCTCATGTATAGAGTGCTAGTTGGCACCGATTGTTGCCCGGTGCCAGGCTTGACTACTGAGCAGGCGGTCCCGGCACCCGCGACGACGGGGCTATGCGCAGGGTCAGCATCGTGACCGAATCGATGGTCCGGGACAACAGTTCCGGACGACCGTTATCCCCTGAAAGTGGAGGGCTCAACGTGGCGAGCGTGAACATCAAGCCGCTCGAGGACAAGATCCTCGTCCAGGCCAACGAGGCCGAGACGACGACCGCCTCCGGCCTGGTCATCCCTGATACGGCCAAGGAGAAGCCGCAGGAAGGCACCGTTGTCGCCGTCGGCCCCGGCCGGTGGGACGACGAAGGTGAAAAGCGCATCCCGCTGGATGTCGCAGAGGGCGACACCGTCATCTACAGCAAGTACGGCGGTACCGAGATCAAGTACCAGGGTGAGGAATACCTGATCCTGTCCGCGCGCGACGTGCTGGCTGTCGTCGGCAAGTAATCCGACTGCCGCGCATGCATTCCGCCCCGGTGTCGAACGCTGACCCGGGGCGGAGTGCGTTGTGCCACACAACTCGAAGCGCACCAGATACAGGAGCGAAGACATATGGCAAAGCAGATCCAGTTCGACGAGCAGGCTCGCCGGGCACTGGAGCGCGGTGTCGACAAGCTCGCCGATGCGGTCAAGGTCACTCTCGGCCCGCGTGGCCGGCATGTGGTGCTGGCCAAATCGTTCGGCGGCCCCACCGTCACCAACGACGGTGTCACCATCGCGCGTGATATCGATCTCGAGGACCCGTTCGAGAACCTCGGCGCCCAGCTGGTCAAGAGCGTCGCCACCAAGACCAACGATGTGGCCGGGGACGGCACCACCACCGCCACCGTGCTCGCCCAGGCGATGGTGCGCGGCGGTCTGAAGAACATCGCGGCGGGCGCCAACCCGATCGCCATCGGTTCCGGTCTGGCCAAGGCCGCCGACGCGGTTTCCGAGGCCCTGGTGGCCGCGGCCACCCCGGTCGACGGGGAACAGGCCATCGCCCAGGTCGCCACCGTCTCCTCGCGGGACGCGGAGATCGGCGAAATGGTCGGCAAGGCGCTGACCACGGTGGGCAAGGACGGTGTCGTCACCGTCGAGGAGTCCTCCACCATGCAGACCGAACTGGTGGTCACCGAGGGTGTGCAGTTCGACAAGGGCTACCTGTCGCCCTACTTCATCACCGACGGCGACAGCCAGGAAGCCGTGCTCGAGGATGCGCAGATCCTGCTGCACCGCGAGAAGATCAGCTCCCTGCCGGACCTGCTGCCGCTGCTGGAGAAGATCGCCGAATCCGGTAAGCCGGTTCTGATCATCGCCGAGGACGTCGAGGGCGAGGCACTGTCCACGCTGGTGGTGAACTCCATCCGCAAGACCCTCAAGGCCGTCGCGGTCAAGGCGCCGTTCTTCGGTGACCGCCGCAAGGCGTTCCTCGACGATCTGGCCGTCGTCACCGCCGGTACCGTGGTCAACCCGGACCTGGGTATCAACCTGCGTGAGTCGGGCCTCGAGGTACTGGGTTCGGCCCGCCGGGTGGTGGTCACCAAGGACACCACCACGATCGTCGACGGCGCCGGTACTCAGGACGATATCGCCGCCCGCAGTGCGCAGCTGCGCCGCGAGATCGAGGCCACCGATTCCGATTGGGACCGGGAGAAGCTGGAAGAGCGGCTGGCCAAACTGGCCGGCGGTGTCGCGGTGATCCGGGTCGGTGCGGCCACCGAGACCGCGCTCAAAGAGCGCAAGTACCGGGTCGAGGATGCGGTCAGCGCGGCCAAGGCGGCCGTCGAGGAAGGCATCGTGCCCGGCGGCGGTACCGCGCTCGTACAGGCCGGTACCAAGCTGGACAGCCTGATCGCCGGCTTGTCCGGAGACGAGGCCGTCGGTGCCGAGGTGCTGCGGGGTGCGCTGCGGGCGCCGCTGTACTGGATCGCCAGCAACGCCGGCCTCGACGGTGCGGTTGTGGTGAGCAAGGTCGGTGAGGGCAAGGAGGGCTTCAACGCCGCCACCCTGACCTACGGTGATCTGCTCACCGACGGCGTCGTGGACCCGGTCAAGGTGACTCGCTCGGCCGTGATCAACGCCGCCTCGGTGGCGCGGATGGTGCTCACCACGGAAAGTGCCGTGGTGGACAAGCCCGCCGAAGAGGAAGACGACCACGGGCACGGGCACGCCCACTGATCCGATTTCCCGGTCGGCTGCCGGCCGGAATCGGTAGGGACACAGAGAACGGGCCGTTCACACTCTGCGTGGAATGTGAACGGCCCGTTCTCGTATCGGCCGCCGCTCGCCGATGGGCGGGGCGGCCGCCATACTCTTCTTCAACCGGAGCAACCCGTCTCTGATCCGGGATTTGACGGTCGGCAGCCCGATTTCGAGCTGCCGCGCGACCTCCGCGTAGGTGCGGCCGTCGTAGTAGGCCAGTGAAATCGCCTCGCGCTGGTTCTCGGTGAGACTGCGCAGACCGACCACCACGGCCTGATGGTCGAGTTTGCGCTCGACCTCCTCGATGACCTCGTCGTAGTCGTGCCCGAGCACCCGGGCGCCGTAGGCGATTTCCCGCTGGGTATGCGCCTGCTCGGCACGCACGCGGTCGACCGCGCGGCGATGGGCCAGCGTCAACAGCCAGGTCACCGCCGAACCGCGGGCCGGATCGAAACTTGCCGCGGTACGCCAGGTCTGCAGGTAGACCTCCTGCGTGGTCTCCTCCGCGAACCCCGAATCCTGTAGGACACGCAACACCAGACCGAAGACCCGCGTGCGGGTTCGATCATAGAGTTCGGCGAAAGCCTCGGCGTCCGAATGGCCACAGCGCTGCAACAGCGCTGAGAGCTCCGTACTCTCGTGTGTCATCGGTCATAACAATAACCCCACGCTATGACCGAGACCGTATGTGGCCCCGCGGAAGAGACGGTGTCGCGCCCGCTGGTGAAGACGCCCCGGCCTGCCGGGCAGCGCCGAAACAGGCGCTGCCACGGCAGACGCCGGCGAAGCGGGCTATACCGCCATCCGGCGCCGGTTGCGGCGCGCGTGCATTTCGCGTTCGGTTTCCGACATCCCGCCCCAGATTCCGTAGGGCTCACTGACCTTCAGCGCATGAGACCGGCACTGCATGAGCACCGGGCAGGTCCGGCAGATTTCCTTCGCGCGCAGCTCGCGAGCTGCCCGGGCCCGGCCGCGCTCCCCGTCGGGATGGAAGAACACCGCCGAGTCCACACCCCGGCAGGAACCGCGCATCTGCCAGTCCCAGACATCGGCGTTCGGTCCGGGAAGGTGGGTGGGCATGGGCATGGGTTGAACTCCTCGTAGACGCGAGCTCGTCGGCATTGTCGAGCGAGTGATGGGTCAACTTCTCGGGTGGTGCCCGGCGTCCGTATGAACGCGCGGACCGTAGGCATACCGGGCGATTTTTCGCCCGGCGCCGTTCGTGGCGATGAGTTACGTTAGGGGTAACGGGGAAATTCCGTCAACAGTTCGGCGCGCTGATTTGTCGAATATTTTGCGGCTTGAATTTAACCCGTCCGGCTGTTTACTTCCGCTAATCTTCCGGCGATACTGTGTGGTTACCCCGATGCCTGATTCTCGATCCGTCGGCGCTGGTCGGCCTTTTCGCAGGTGAGGATCTACGGCCGGGGTCGCGGGATCGGTCCGGACCGGAATGCGTACACGATCGGAGCGCGGACCGGGGCGGGAATCGCTGATCTCGGTACGATTACAGATGGCGGCCGGGCGGCTTCCAGGTTAATTAAGCGAAACGTTGCGGAATTCGATGCGTATCCGCTCATGGATTGATGGGTGGAGTTTAACCTGATCGAAACACTGGTGATTCGATTAATGCTGAAAGATTGCTGAAACACTCGCAGCGGATCCGTCCGGCCGATTCGCCGGGCGCCGATCCGGGTGTGTCTCGGTACAGTGCACCGGTGTCCGCCCCGGTTCTCCCCTCCGAAACCCCTTCCCACCGGCTTGCCGGCTTTGCTTTCGGCTCGCGGCAACACTGGTCCGCTGCCGAGTTGCCGGAGCCGGGCTGCAGTGTCGAAATATGGTGGCGAGCCGTGGCGTTGGGTGGTACAGGCCACTATGCGGCCGCCCGTACCGCATTGCGCCGGCTGCGGGCGAGCACCACCGATCCGGTGCTGCTCTCGCTCGCCGCATCCACCGAGGGTTCCTTGCGGCGTCAACTCGGCTGGCATGCGCGGGCCGCGCACGACGACGGGCTCGCCGCCGCGCTGGTACTGCCGCGATTGTCCGGCGTCTCGCCGGCCGGACTTCCGCGCCCGGCGCTCATTTATCCGGACGCCCCGGGGCGCCGCAATCCGGACGGTCTGCTCGATGCCGCGGGTGCCGCAGGCGGTGAGATCGCCCCGGGTGTTGCGTGCGGTGGGGTCTGCGCGGGTGCTGGGGTCGCCGCCGCGAGTGCTGGGCTCGGCGTGGACGCCCTGGACGCTGCGGGCGCCGCACCTCGGCGACCGGACGATACGGAGGCGGCCGGCTATCAGCGCGTTCCGGACTCGATCGACGCCGCGGCCGATGCCCTCATCGGCCTCGCCGCCGACGCGCTGGGCACCGGCAGGCTCGCGCTCGCCACCAGGTTGCTGGACCGCTGCGCCGCGCTACTGGAGGACGAGTGTCCCTCCGGCTCGACCGGTGAGGGGATCGCGCGGGGGGAGACGGGGGGCGCGGCGGTCGATCGCTCCCGTGCGCTCGTCCGGTTGCACTGGGTACGTGCCGAAACCGCACTGGCCGGTGGCCGGGGTGAAGCAGCCCTGGCCGCGGCGGAGGTCGCGCTGGCATCGGCCGAGCACGGCCCCTCGATCCGGCACCGGGTGAAATCGCGACTGCTGGTCGCCGCGGCCGCCGGCGTGACCGGCGATACCGCGCGGGCCGTCGAGCTCGCAGCTCTGGTCGAGGAGCAATGCCGGGAAGCGGGCCTGGTGCCGCTGCGCTGGGCCTGCGCCATGTTACGAACCGGACTACCTGCGCCCGGCGCGGGACCGGCCGCCGGACACGCGTCGGCGGCGGCCGACGCGGAGGCGTGTCGTGCCCTCATCTCCAGGCGTGGCGGGCGATTTCGCGACAACGGAAGGTAACCCAGGTTCTACCGTCTCGACCCGCGCGGGCGGCCGTGTCCTATTGTTGATCCCGTTCCGCTGGACCGGCGGAAGCACAGGTCGTCACCGGCCGTGCCACTTTGTAACGCCAGGAAATCCGCTGACGATGACGCACACGGGCGAAGAGTTGGACCGCGCCGTCGCCGCTGCCGCGCAGGGCGACAGGTCTGCTCTAGCTCAGGTACTGAAATTGGTCCGTCCGCTGGTGATGCGATATTGCCGCGCGCGGATCGGTGCTGCGGAGCGTGGACAACTCTCCGCGGACGACGTCGCGCAGGAGGTCTGTCTAGCGGTCATGACCGCCCTACCCAGGTATCAGGACCAGGGTCGGCCGTTCATGGCCTTCGTATACGGAATCGCTTCGCACAAGGTCGCCGACGCCCATCGCAACGCCTCCCGTAACAAGGCGGAGGCGATGGCCGAAGTACCAGATGTCATATCCACCGACCACGGACCGGAGCAGCGAGCTCTCGAATCCGAAACGAGCCGGCAGATGAACACTCTGCTGGCCACGTTGCCGGAGAAACATCGGGAGATCCTGATCCTGCGACTGGTGATGGGTTTGTCAGCGGAGGAAACCGCGACCGCCGTGGGCAGTACGGCGGGAGCGATACGGGTCGCCCAGCACAGGGCGCTCGCAAAACTGAAGGCACAAGTGGCGAGGGCAGGTGAAATATATGGCTAGGGATGGCGGGCGCGGTCGGGGCGACAAGTGGGCGCGGCGCGTATCGCGGAACACCGATCCCTACGCCGAGGGCTCCGGTGCCGGGTCCGAACCGGTCGATATCGGCGCGGTTCGTCGTGATGACGAACTGATCGACGCTATCGCCCGGGGCGGGCCCATACCCACCGAGAGCACCGAGGAACTCCAGCTGGCGACATTGCTGGCGGATTGGCGGGCCGAGATCGTGGCTCCGCCGCTACCGGACGCGCCCGATCTCGATACCGTCGTCGCGGCGGTCAATCAGGAGATCGGTGCCCGGCAGGCGCGGGTCAGCGCGCAATCCGGCGGGCGGCTGCGGCTGCTCCGCCCGATCGCCACGACGGCGGCCGCGCTGGCTCTGGTGTTCGGTGGGCTTTCGGTGTTCTCGTATCAGGCCGAACCCGGCGATGCGCTCTGGCGTGTCAAAGAGGTGGTCTTCAGCGAACAAGCACAGAGCACCGTTGTGCAGTACGCCGACGACAATCTGGCCGCTGCGCAGGAGCTGCTCGACGAGGACAAACCGGATCAGGCCAAGGCCCGCCTCGAACAGGCGTCGGCCAATGCCTCGCAGATCGACGATCCGGTCAAACGCAACGAGCTCGTGGCCCGATGGCGCGAGCTGGTCGACAAGGTCGGCCAAGTCGCTCCGGAGATCGCCGCAGAGCTGGAGGAGAAGGCTCCCGCGCCGGATCCGGAGGCGCCGGTGAAGCCGGTCACGCCCGGGGGCACCTCCGAGCGTCCCGGCGCCACGGTGACCACCACGCCCGCGCCGGGTCAGCAACTCCCGATGCAGGCTCCCGGCTCCGGAGACGATCGGCCGACGGCGCCCGATGCCACCGCGCCGGTCCTGCCGTCGCCGGACCGGCCGGCACCCGATACGGACGCTCCGGATACCCAGGCGCCGGATACCCAGGCGCCCGATATCGCACCGGACGACACCACCGACGCGAACACCCCTGGCCCGACCACTCCGGCCGGGCCCGGGGCAGATTCGGTGGAGCCGACCACGCAGGCCCCACCGTCCACGATCAGCTCACCCGGCCCGGCCGAGCCGTCGGTGCCGCAGGTTCCGCAGGTTCCGCAGACCGGAGTGCCGTCGGCTCCGACGACGATCGTTCCCGGCACGCCCACCAACTGAAACGCGGCTCGCCTCCCGAATTCGGGCGCGGTTCGTGAACTGATATCACCGTGTGGCCGTTAACCCCGAGGTGGACGGCCACACGGGTTTTACGCGTGATGCGGCGGGCTGTGCGTTCAGACCCTGGTGCGGGCATGCGAAAACGATCGGCCGTCGTATGGCGGTCGATCATGCCGGAT
>NZ_JARWOV010000163.1 GCF_029868855.1 Nocardia carnea
TACGTCTCGATATGGAGGTCCTGGCGCGACTGTGCCGCACACTCGACGGGCTGCCGCTGGCCATCGAACTCGCCGCCGCCCGCGCGCGGACGATGAGCGTGGAGGATATCGAGCGGCGGGGTTTTACCGAGCGGCCCCGGCCCCCCGGGGCGCTGGGGCGCGATTCCCGCACGGTTACACCTATCCCGCGCGGCCCTGCGGGGCGGCGGGCGGTCTGTTTTCTGTGGCACTGTCCCGCGGGTCGCCCCGGGTTGCCGTTAGCAACCGCCCTGCTCTGTGGAGTCCGGACTTTCCTCGGCGCCCGGCGTGACACCGTGCAGTGTCCGTTCCCGGCGCCGCGACCGCCCGGCCGGCTCATCCGCCGCACACGATACTCGCTGCCGGCCCCGGCACCCGCCCCGACCATTCGATCACGCGGCCGCCAGCAGTTCCCGGGACAGGGCGGCGCCCCACCAGCGCTCCGCTCGGCCCGGTGTCCACCCGCGTTCACCGGTCAGCACGGTGAACACGTCGATATTGCAGAGTGCGGCATAGATGTCGACGGCCTCACCCACTGTGAGCCGGGGTCGCAGCACACCGTCCGGCCATCCGGAGAACACCTGGATGCGGGTCTCGTCGGCGCGGCGGCGACCGTCGCGATACTCGTGCGCCAGTTCGGGTTCGGCGCGGCCCGCCTCCCGCAGCAGCACGATGACATCTCCGGCCCGCTCGAACAGCCGGCGGTCGTAACCGGCCATCGCCGCCAGCTGAGCGGCCGGTCCGGGCGCAGATTCCAGCTCGGTGATCATGCGCGGCAGGTCTCCGGAAAGGTCGGCCGCGTCGGCGAGCGCCCGGGTGAGCCCGGTTTTGTTGCCGTAGGCGGCATACACCGTGGGTACCGAGACCCCGGCGGCCTTGGCGACCTCGCGCACCGTAGTGGCCGCCCAGCCCCGGGTGACGAAGAGTTCGCGGGCGCAGCGGGCGATCTGCGCGGTGGTCTCCTGCGCCTGCGCGGTCCTGCGCAGCGAATCGTATCGGCGCCGGTCGGGCTCGCCGTCCATGGTTCCCCTTTCGTTTTACGCAGCTTATATTAAATATATGCCCAGAATATCTTTCGATGCCGCGGCGGCCCGGCGAACCGCCGGCGCGGCGGGAATCGGTTTCGCACTGCTCATCGTCACCGCCAATCTCGTCCTCGTACCCGCCGGAATGCCCTCGCCCGGATCGTCCACCGAGGAGGCGGTCGACTTCTACCTGTCCGGCGGCCGGCCCACCGTTGCGGTCTCGGCACTACTACCCGCCGTATGGGCCCTGGCAACACTGTTCGCGGCAGGCGCCCTGGCGGCGGTCCTTCCGGCAGGCGGCCGGACCGCTTGGGTTTACGCCGGTTTCGCCGGAGTACTCCTGCAGAACGCCACCTTCACCGTCGTGGTCGCGCTACGTCTGGCGATGTCGACGGCCGGCGATCCGGCGAGTATCGGCACACTCTGGGCGCTGCACGAAGCGGTATTCGGGTTCAACGGCACCTTCCTGGCGCTGGCAATGTTCGGACTCGGCACGGCCGGATTCACGTCCGGTCTGCTCGCCCGGTGGCTACTGATACTCGGAACAGTCGCGGCCTGCCTGCAATTCACGTCCGCGACCCTCACTCCACTGATCGTCACCGGTCACAGCCGGCTCGCCCTGTTCGGGTTGGCCGGCTGGCTCCTGTGGGCGGTCTGGCTCACCGGCTACGGAATCGCCCTGATCCGCTCCGCCGGGCACACCCACCGCGGCGCCGGGACCACGACCTCGGCCGGTCGCGGCGCCGGTGCCCAGCCGGACTGACAACTTCGGCGAAACAACACCTCGGTACCGTCACTGATCATGGAGCGTGTGGAGGTCGGCTTCCCGTCGGGAGGTCAGAAATGTGCCGGCTGGCTGTACCTACCGGCCGGTCCGCCCAAGCCCCGCCCCATCGTGGTGATGGGGCACGGGCTGGGAGCGAACCGGGAAATGGGTCTGGATCGGTACGCGCGGCGGTTCGCCGCCGCGGGAATGGGGGTTCTGGTATTCGATTACCGGCATTTCGGCAGTAGCGACGGCGAACCGCGGCAAACGGTCAATATCGCGCGGCAGCGCGAGGACTGGACCTCCGCCATCGCCTACGCGCGAACCCTGCGGGGTTTCGACGCCACGCGGATAGCACTGTGGGGAACTTCGCTGGGCGGCGGCCACGCGCTGTCGGTGGCACCCGACGATGCGTATATCGCGGCGGTCGTGGCACAGGCTCCGTTCGTCAGCGGATTCTCCTCGGCCCTGGCGAAGGGTCCGATCAGCCTGGTGAAAGTGGCCACTCTCGCGATCACGGATGCGTTGTTCGGCACGGTATTTCGTAAGCCGGTCCAGATCCGGCTCGCCGGGCGTAAACGCGCTGCGGCGATGGCGACCGGTACCGAGGTACCGGCAGGGTTCGGCCGGCTGGCCGAGGAAAGCCCCGCCTACCGGCCGAAGATACCGGCCCGCGCGGCCTTCCCGCTGCTGTTCGACCGGCCGGGCCGGCATGCCAAGGAACTGAAGATGCCGGTGCTGTACGCCCTGTGCGACCAGGATTCGATCACACCGGTCAAACCCGCACTGCGGGTCGCCGGGAAAACCAAGCACGCACAGATCAAGCGTTATCCCGCCGGGCATTTCGATATCTATTTCGACGATCTCTTCGAGCAGGCCGTCTACGACCAGACCGAATTCCTGACCGCGGTACTACGTCCGTGACGAGCACCGCGGTACCGGGCAACTGCGCCGTTCCGGTACCGCGGTGGTGCGGCGGGCCGGGGGAACCCGGCCCGCGGGCGCGCATTTTACGCACGCGAGAATTTTTGGGGTCTTGTTATACCGGCCCGTTGTTGGCGGCCAAACCGCGGGGGTGGGGCGCCCAACTGCGCTTTCGAGAAAAACCCCCCTAAAATTGCTTGTTTCTTAAATGCCGCGCCTGGGGGCGGGGGCGCGCGCCCCCGCCGCACCACCGCGGTACCGGAACGGCGCAGTTGCCCGGTACC
>NZ_JARWOV010000164.1 GCF_029868855.1 Nocardia carnea
CCCCCCCCCCCCCCCCCCCCCCCCCCCCCCCCCCCCCCCCCCCCCCCCCCCCCCCCCCCCCCCCCCCGCGCGGGGGCCCCCCCCCTGCGGCGAAGCCGGGTGCGCCGGCTCCACGACCCGATGAGCGAACGCCTTGCGCGATGTGACGCGCATCGAGCCCGGCCCGCTCGTGCGATCAGGCGTCGACGAGTTCCCCGCTCGCCGCGTTGACCAGTGCACGCACTGCCTCACCCAGTTCGCGCTGCGTCTCGGCATCCTCACGCGGATGATTGGCACCGAAACGGTCGCCCCAGGTGGCGAAGTGCAGATGCGCCTCGTCGACGATCTTGCCGCCGGCGATACCCACCGACTTCACCGCATCGGCATGCGCCCACTTGGCGGCGTTCGGGCTGATGGAACCGCTCAGGATCGCAACCGGCTTGTCCTTGATCGCACCCGCGCCGTAGGGCCGCGACAACCAATCGATCGCGTTCTTCAACACGGCCGGCAGTGTCCCGTTGTATTCCGGGGTGATCAACAGCAGGCCGTCGCTCGCGCCGACCGCGTCCCGCAGCGCCTCGGCGGCAGCCGGAACCGAACCCGGCACGTCGATATCCTCGTTGTAGAACGGGATATCGCCGATACCCTCGTAGACGGAGACATCGACGCCCGCCGGCGCGGTGGCGACCGAGGCCTCGGCGACCTGCTTACTGAAGGAGGCGCTGCGAAGGCTGCCGAAGAGGACGACGATACGGGTCTGGCTCATATTCACTCCTGCGGTACTAGTTGTGTGATGATCGCACTGCCCAGACCAACCGGACCACGGTCCGCTACATTCCCCGGAGGCCCCTCCCCCGCCGTGAACTACGACACACCCTGCCCGGGCCCGGCGGACGACCCGCGCCCCGGCGAAACCCCACCGCCGCATCCGGCGGACGAACTCCACATCGCGCCGCTCCGGCCGGCCCACCGGGTCGGCCCGCAGCTACCCGGCACCGCCGAACCCGCCGAACGCGCCGACGCCGCCCGCAACCGGCGGCGCCTGCTCGACGCCGCCCGCGAACTCGTCCGCGACCACGGCGTGGACGCGCTCACCATGGACGCCCTGGCCAAACGCGCCGGCGTCGGCAAAGGCACCGTATTCCGCCGTTTCGGCAGCCGCACCGGCCTCATGTACGCACTCCTGGACCACTCCGAGACCCTGGCCCAGGAAGCGTTCATCTTCGGCCCGCCGCCACTGGGTCCCGGCGCCCCGCCGGTGGACCGGCTCATCGCCTTCGGACGGGCCCGGTTGCTCGATATCGAAGTGGAGGGCGAACTCCATCGGGCAGCCGAACTGGGGTCCCCGGAACGGCACTATTCGAGCCAGCCCTATCGAGTGCTGAAAACCCATGTCGCGATGCTGCTCCGCGAGGCGGATACGCCCGGTGACAGCGGCCTGCTGGCCGATGCGCTGCTGGGGGTACTGGCCGCCGGACTCGTCCTGCACCAATTGCGCACTCTCGGCTATACGCGCGAGCAGATCGCGGGCACCTGGGAAGCCCTGGTTCGCCGGGTCGCCGGACCGGCGGCGCAGTAGAGTGGTCCGGCATGGGAAACGTGCGTGATCAGATCATCGCCGAGCTGGGTGTACAGCCGAGTATCGAACCCAAGGACGAGGTGCGGCGCCGCGTCGATTTCCTGAAGGACTACCTGCGCGCCACGCCCGCAAAGGGTTTCGTCCTGGGTATCAGCGGTGGTCAGGACAGCGCGCTCGCCGGACGGCTGTGCCAGCTGGCCGCCGCGGAACTGCGCGCCGAAGGCGCCGAAGCGCGGTTCGTCGCGGTGCGCCTGCCCTACGGTGTGCAGGCCGACGAGGCCGATGCCCGGGTCTCCATGACCTTCGTCGCGCCCGACGAATCCGTGGTGGTCAACGTCCGCCCGGGCGCGAACGCGGTGGCGGCCGAGGTGGCTTCGGCATTGAAGGTCGGCAAGTTACGCGACTTCGTGCGCGGCAACATCAAAGCGCGGGAACGGATGGTGATCCAGTACGCCATCGCCGGGCAGGAGAACCTGCTGGTGGTAGGCACCGATCACGCCGCCGAAGCGGTCACCGGATTCTTCACGAAATACGGTGACGGCGGCGTGGACCTGACCCCGCTCACCGGCCTGACCAAACGCCAGGGTGCCGCCCTGCTACAGGAACTGGGCGCACCCTCGCGACTGTGGTCGAAGGTACCGACCGCCGACCTCGAGGACGACCGCCCGGCCCTACCGGACGAGGAAGCACTCGGCCTGCGCTACAGCGAAATCGACGACTATCTCGAAGGCAAAGACGTAACGGCCGAGGTGGCCGAGCGGATCGAATCGATCTTCCGCAACACCCGGCACAAGCGGACCGTACCGGTCACGCCGCTCGACGATTGGTGGCGCTGACCCCGCCGAGCGGCACACCCGTACCGGCGACAGCACACAGCATGCCCTCCGTGACATCGCACCGGACAGGAAGCCCCGTTCACGATTGTGGACCGGAAGGTTCCCATACGCCGGGCCGAGGCCGTTGTCGCGCCTCCTCCGGAGCCGATGCGCCGGGCCCGTCCCTCCCGCAGGATTGCTCTACCTCGGCCAGCCGGCGGCGCAGATACCGGCGCGCGGCATCGTTTCCGGCAGCCGCCAGCGCCACCCGGTAGTTCTGTGCCGCCTCGGTGAAAAGCCCGGCCCGGCGGTACAGGTCGGCGCGTGCGGCCGCCACCGGCTGTCCGTCGGCCACGCGGCTGTCGCCCGCGATCTCCTCGAGCGCCCGCATGCCTGCCTCCGGACCATCCCGATAGCCCACAGCGACGGCTCGATTCACTCGTACCGCCGGAGACGGCGAGTAGCCGAGTAGTTCGTCGTAGGCCGCGACAATCGCACTCCAGTCGGTGGCCGCCCAGGACGGTGCGACGGCGTGCGCCGCGGCGATCCGGGCCTGCGCCAGGTACGGCCCGCTGCCCTCGGCCGCCACCAGCAGACAGTTCAACCCGGCCCGGATCGCCGTCCGGTCCCATCGGTTACGGTCCTGTTCCGCCAACGGGACCAGTTCCCCGTCGCCGGTCCGGCGCTGCGAGCGGCGGCTGTCGGTCAGCAACATGAGGGCGAGCAGCCCGTGTGCCTCCGCCCGGACAGCCCGCTCCTCGACCGGTAGCAACGCGCAGAGCAGACGCCCGACCCGCAGCGCCTCGTCACACAATTCGTCGCGCACCGCGACGGGACCCGCTGTCGCGAAGTACCCCTCGGTGAACAGCAGATACACCACCGCGAGCACCGCCGGTGCCCGTTCCGGCAGCAGCTGCGCCGGCGGCACCCGCAACGGTATCCCCGCATGCCGGATCTTGGCCTTCGCGCGGCTGATCCGCTGCGCCACGGTCGCCTCCGATTGCAGGAACGCCCGGGCGATCTCGGCGGTCCGCAGCCCGCACACCAGCCGAAGCGTCAAGGCCACCCGCGATTCGGCCGCGAGCGCCGGATGACAGCAGGTGAAGATCATCCGCAGTTGATCGTCCGGCAATTCGCTCATCTCGATATCCCCGGGGCTCGGGGCCGCCAGGACGGCCTCGTGTTCCTTCCCGTGGCGCGCGGACTCCCGGCGCAGCCGGTCCAGGGCGCGGTGGCGGGCGGCCGTGGTGATCCAGGCACCCGGATTCGCCGGGACACCGTCGCGGTCCCAGGTACGCAGCGCGACCGCGAACGCTTCCTGTACCGCGTCCTCGGCCAGATCGATATCACCGGTGAACCGCGCGAGGGTGGCCACGGCGCGGCCGAACTCGGCGCGGTACACGCCGTCGAGATCGGCCGCCGGCCGCGCCGCGCTCATGCTGCGAGGTCCACCACCCGCCGGACCTCCGTGCCGCCGCCGGGCCCGATCGGAATCTTTCCGGCGACCTCGGTCGCGGCGCGGCGGTCCGGGGCGGTGAACAGGTACAGACCGGCCACGACCTCGGCTGTTTCGGTGAAAGGTCCGTCGGTGAGCAGCGGCGGCCCGTCGGTACCGCGGACGGTGGTCGCGGTCGAGGGCGGTTGCAGAGCCCCGCCGCCGCGCAACACCGCCCCGACCCGCTCGCCGAACCGCTCGTGCTCGGCAACGGCGGCATCCCACTCCGGAGTACCCGGTGTGAGCGTCGAATCCGCCTGCTCCCACAGCAGCGCCATCCACCAGTCCGGTCCCGGTTCGTCATGCGGCAGCCACTGAACCAGCGGCCGCAGTTCGACCGATCCCGTCGCCACCGCCGGTAGCTGCCAGACGAGCTCGATCGCCGCGTCCAGATCGGGCACATCGAACACATAGAACCCACCGACCACCTCGGCGTGTTCGGCGAACGGACCGTCGGTGACCAAGGTGTCCGTGCCGCCCCGGCGGACGGTGACGGCGTCCGCCGACGGATACAGCGCGGCCCCGCCCGCGATCACCTCGGCGACTCTGGCGTCGAACGCCGCGTACTGTTCGACCTCCGCGTCGAACTCCGCCGTGCCCGGTTGGGCCACGGCTTCGCCCTCGTCGCCGGCCAGCAATGCCAGGTAGTACATATCGTCATCCTTCCTCGTCGGCGAGGGGCCCGATACCCCTCTCATTCAAACGACGATCGGGGACGTGAGTTCTCGACAGGACCGGACAATTTCCGCTGGAGGTCTCCCTGCCTGCTCTGCATGGTCAGACAGCCAACGGACAGCCCGGTCGGTCACGTAACAAGAGAGCGTTCCCAGTGGGATCTCAGGTCGATCCGTGCATCACATTCGACGGCAACACGCGGCAGGCCATGGAGTTCTACCAGCAAGTCTTCGGCGGCGAGCTCGAGCTGGGAACCGTTGCGGACTTCGGCTCGGCGGACGCACCCGACGCCGACAAAGTCATGCACTCCCGCCTCGACACTCCTGCTGGTTACACGCTGATGGCGTGGGACTTTCCGCACCACAGGCCGGGCCACCCGCCATACCGGCCCGGGAACACCGTCGCGCTCTTCCTGAGCGGCGACGACGGTAGCGAACTGCGCGCTTCTTTTCAGCTGCTGTCCGAAGGCGGCACCATCACTCTGCCGTTGGAGAGGCAGGCCTGGGGTGACGAGGCGGGCTCGGTCGTCGACCGGTTCGGGATCACCTGGATGTTCGACATCAGCGCCCGGTGACCAGCAACCCGAGGCGGCCTGTTGTGAACGCGCGGAACGCTAGCCGCCGGCGAAGGGCGGCAGGACGTCGACGCGGGGGGTGAGCGCGACCGTGGTGTCGCGGGTCAGTTCGTCGCCCACCAGGTAGGCGCAGACAGCCAGCATCTTGTCGAGGCCCGGACCGTAGGTGGCGGCCAGGCGGATGCGCAGGTCGGCGACGGTGGCGCCGGGCGGAAGGTCCAGGGTTTCGGCATCCTTGCCGACCGCGTCGGCGATGGCGGCGAAATAGCGGACCTCAACCACCGATTGCTCCCATCGTGCGTTCCGGCGGGACGAAGTCCGCGGCATCGATACCGTGACCCGCCCATTTCTGCCACATCGCGCCGCGCCACAGCTGCGCCAGCTCCTCGTCGCTCGCGCCCGCGCGCAACACACCGCGCAGATCGAACTCCTGATCACTGAACAGGCAGGATCGGAGCATACCGTCGGCGGTGAGGCGGGTGCGGTCGCAGGTATCGCAGAATTTGCGGGTGACCGAGGCGATGATGCCTACGGTGGCAGGACCGCCGTCGACCAGCCAGGTCTCGGCGGGTGCGGCCGGATCGCTGCGGCCGGCCGCGGTGAGCCGGTACCGGGTGCCGAGCACATCGAGCAGTTCCGCGGCCGTCACCATATTCGCCCGCGCCCATTCGTGGTCGGCGTCCAGCGGCATCTCCTCGATGAACCGCAGTTCGCAGCCCTCGTCGAGACACCAGCGCAACAGGTCGGGAGCACCGTCGAGGGTTTCCCGCATGAGTACCGCGTTCACCTTCACCGGTGCCAGCCCGGCCGCGCCCGCGGCCCGGATTCCGGACAGCGCCGATTCCAGCCGGTCGCGGCGGGTGAGCCGGGCGAAACCGGCGCGGTCGACGGTGTCCAGGGAGATATTGACCCGGCTCAGCCCGGCTTCGGCGAGCCCGGCCGCGCGATGACGCAATCCGATGCCGTTGGAGGTCATCGCCAGGGGAATCTCGGGGGCCGCACTGTGGCAGCCGGCCACGATTTCCTCCAGATCGCGCCGCATCAACGGTTCGCCGCCGGTGAAGCGGACCTCATGAATACCCAGCTCACGCACCGCCAGGGTGACCAGCCGGACGATCTCGCTCGCGGTGAGCAGTTCCTCCGGCGGTATCGCGGGCAGGCCCTCTTCGGGCATGCAATAGGTACAGCGCAGCGAACATTTCTCGGTAATGGAAACCCGCAGGTCACGCGCGGTTCGACCGAAGCGGTCCACCAGCAGCGGTGTTTCCGGACGCCCATCCAGCGAGGGGCGCCCGGACCGCACGGTGGGAATCCCCATATCGACCAGCGTCACCCCACCATTATGGACGCCGGGCCGCGACACGCACCCCTCCGCCACCGGAACACTCCATATTGCCCGGCCCCGGCCACCGCGCGGCGTGGCGTGCACCCGCGGACGGCGGCCGATACGGCGACGCCGGGGCGGCTGCCGCCATTACGCTGAGCGCATGATCTCTCGGCCCGCCAGTCCCGCTGTCCGGTCGGCGGACGACTATCGCGACACCATCGAACAACTGTTGCGCCCGCTCGCCGCCCGGCCCGTCGACACCGTACCGGTGGCCGAAGCGCTCGGCCGGCAGCTGGCCGAGGATATGCACGCGCCGATCGAACTGCCGGTTTTCCGGAACTCGGCGATGGACGGCTATGCGGTGCGGGCACAGGATGTGGCCGAAACCCCCGCCGACCTGCCGCTCACGGGTGTGGTGGCCGCCGGTGACCCCGGCCTGCACGCGCTCACCCCGGGTACGGCGCGCAAGGTGATGACCGGAGCGCCGCTGCCGCCGGGCGCGGACTGTGTGGTTCCCGTGGAGGATACGACTGCGAGCGCCGATACCGTCCGGATCGAGCGCGGGCGGGCGGCGGGCGAATTCGTCCGGGAACCGGGCAGCGATGTGCGCGCGGGCGCCGAACTGGTGAGCGCCGGGACGACCCTGGCGCCCCGGCATATCGCGGCATGCGCCGCGGCCGGGCTGGCCCGGCTGCCCGTTTTCGCGCCTATTCGGGCGGTGGTCATCAGCACCGGAGACGAACTGGTCGCACCGGGCAACCCGCTGCGGCCGGGGCAGATCTACAACTCGAACGGTATCGCGCTGGCCGCGGCGCTCACCGCCAACGGTGTCGAGGTCACGGCGATCCAGCACAGTGGTGACGACCTCGGACAGTTCCGGCATCTGCTCCACTCCGCCGCCTCGACGGCTGATCTGGTGATCACCACCGGCGGTGTCTCCAAAGGCGATTTCGAGGTGGTGCGGGAGGTACTGATCCCACTGGGCGGCGAATTCGGAACGGTGGCCATGCAGCCGGGCGGACCGCAGGGGCTGACGGTGGTGGACGGTGTGCCCGTGCTCAGTTTTCCGGGGAATCCGGTGAGCGCGGTGGTGTCGTTCGAGGTGCTCGCCCGCCCGATACTGCGCCGGCTGTCGGGGCTGGGGCCGGTGCCGGAATACGAACTTCCGCTGCTGGGCGCGGTCCGCCGCTCACCGGAGGGGCGGCGGCAGTTCCTGCGCGGCAAACTGGTGTGGAAGGGTTCGCAGCCGCGTGCGGTGGAGGTGGTTTCCGGACCCGGATCGCATCTGGTGGCGAGTATGGCGGCAGCCGATGTGCTGATCGATATCCCGGCGGCGGTTACCGAACTTCCGGCCGGAGCGACTGTGCGAGTGTGGACGTTATGAGCGAATTGTCGCATGTGGATTCCGAGGGCCGGGCCCGGATGGTGGACGTGAGCGCCAAGGCCGACACCACTCGGATCGCGGTGGCCGGTGGGGAACTGCGTACCACTCCGGAGGTGGTCGCGCTGGTACGCGCCGACGATATGCCGAAGGCCGATGTGCTGACCACCGCGCGGCTGGCCGGGATCGCGGCGGCGAAGAAGACCTCCGAACTCATTCCGCTGTGCCATCAGCTCGCGCTCTCCTCGGTGAAGGTGGAATTCGGTTTCACCGAATCCGCGATCACGATCGAAGCGGCGGCGAAGACCACCGGCCCGACCGGGGTGGAGATGGAGGCCCTGACCGCGGTCGCGGTCGCCGGGCTCACCTTGCACGACATGGTGAAGGCGGTGGATCCGGCGGCAGTGCTGAACGGCGTGCGGCTGCTCACCAAAGAGGGCGGCAAACGAGGCCACTGGACCCGCCCGGAAACCACCGCGGACCCGGGACCCCGGTCCGGCCCCGATGTCACTTCCACCGGCGGCACCGACCTCCAGGCCTCGAGCGGCAGTCGCCATGCGCACGGATCGGACGACCGGGCACACGAACGCACCGCGACTCGTTCACACACCGCAAGCAGCGCCCACGCGCACTCGTCCGGTGGCGAGATCAGGGGCACCGCCGTGGTGCTCGTAGCGTCCACCGGGGCGGCGGCGGGGACCCGGACCGATACCACCGGACCGCACCTGGTGTCGTGGTTGCGGGAGCTCGGCTATTCCACACGCGGCCCGCTGGTCTACGCGGACGCCGATATCGCCGATGGGCTGACCGAAGCGCTGCGGACCGCGCCGAGTCTGGTGGTGACGACCGGTGGGACCGGCGCCGCACCGTCCGACCGGACACCGGAAGTGACCGCGGCAGTGCTGGACCGGGAACTGCCCGGGGTGGCCGAGGCCATCCGGCAGCGGGGTACCGCGAAATTCCCGCTCGCGGCGTTGAGCCGGGGCGTCGCGGGGCTGGCCGGACGGTCGGTGGTGGTGAATCTGCCCGGCTCACCGGGTGGTGTGAAAGACGGTATCGCGGTGCTCGAACCGTTGCTGGAGCATCTGCTCGCGCAGGTGGCGGGCGGCGGGGCACACGAGGGCGGCCAGGGGGCACCGCGGGCCGAGAGGGGAAACGAGAGCGCTCATGCCTGAAGAATCTGCACAGCTTCCGGGCGGGTCCGGCGGGGTCCGGCTCGCCGAGATCAACGACCGGCCATTGGATCCCGCCGTAGTGGACGCCGCGGTCCGCGGGCCGAGTTTCGGCGCGGTGGTCGTGTTCACCGGTGTGGTCCGCGATCACGACGGCGGGCAGGCGGTTTCGGCGCTGGAGTATTCGGCGCATCCGCAGGCGGCCCGGTTCCTGCGCGAATGCTGTGCCGCGATAGCGGAATCCACGGGACTGCCGGTAGCGGCCGTCCATCGGGTCGGGGATCTGGCCGTGGGCGATCTGGCAATCGTCACCGCGGTGGCGGCGCCGCATCGCGCCGAGGCGTTCGCCGCGTGTTCGGCACTGGTGGACCGGATCAAACACGAGGTGCCGATCTGGAAACGGCAGATGTTCGCCGACGGCTTGTCCGAATGGGTGAACGCCTGCGGGTGAGCGCGATTCAGACCGTGCTTTCCGCGGGAACGTAGCGCCAGACGCCGAGCAGGCTTTGTTCGTCGAGCGGTTCCGGATCGGTGTGCACGGTTTCGCGTAACCGCTCGAGTACGGCATCGGTGTCCAGGCCGGTGCCGATCAGCACCAGTTCGGTGTTCCCGGCACGGGAGCGGCGGGCCGGTTCCAGGGTGATGGCCCGGCCCACCAGATGCACCACGTAGCGCTCGGTGTCCGGCACCGCGAACGTGACGAACCCTTTGGCGCGGAACAGCCCCGGCGGCGGGTTCTCCAGAAAATCGATGAGCCGGCGTGGATGCAGTCCGGTGGCGGTGGTGAACACCGTGCTGGTGTAGTCGTCGTGCAGGTGCCGATGTTCGTCGCCGTCGTGGTCCTCGTCGTGGTCGTGCACGAGTTCGTCCAGGCTCAGTTGTTCGCCTATCCGCGGAGTATCGCGATCGCGGGGGTCGAACAGCAGGCCGGGGTCGATACGGCCGCGAGTGGTGGCATACACCGGGGCTCCTTCGGTGACCGCCGTGATCTCCGACCGCAATCGCGCTGTCTCGCCCGCGCCGAGCCGGTCGACCTTGTTGAGTACCACCAGATCCGCCAGCCGCAGATGGCTCGCCAGTTCCGGATGCCGGTCGCGGGTGGTCGCGAATTCGGCGGCGTCGACCACTTCGAGAAGTCCGCCGTAGCGGATACGGGGGTTCTCGCTGCCCACCACCATCCGCACCAGATTGCGCGGTTCGGCCAATCCACTGGCCTCCACCACGATCACATCGATCCCGGCCCGGGGATCGGTCAACCGGGTGAAGAGTTCGTCGAGTTCGGCGACGTCCACGGCGCAGCACACACAGCCGCTGCCCACCGACACCATCGCGTCCACCTGCCCGGCCACCAGCATCGCGTCGATATTGACGGCGCCGAAATCGTTGACCACCACACCGATCCGGGTGCCCCGGTTGTTGTGCAGCAGTCCGTTGAGCAGGGTGGTCTTCCCGGCGCCCAGGAATCCGGCCACGATCACCACGGGTATGCGCTCAGCCACCCGACCACCTTACTGAGCCTGATGCGGCAACCGGCAGCCCGGCACCGGCGAGGAGAATTGATAATGTTTCAAATTTCCCGTTGCCCGGAGTTCCCGTTCACCGGACTTTCTTTCCCGGCATATCGGAAAAAAATCCGCAATCGCCGAAAACGGCATGTGGATTCTGGTAAACGTGCCGGGGAGATCGGGGGAATCTCGGAATACATATCGGAACGGAATTACCGAGGAGTACCGAATGCGTGCAGGTACGTTGCCGGCCGCCGCGGCACTGCTGTCGGCGGCGATCATGCTGGGCAGCGGTAGCGCGGCGGCCCAACCCGCCGATTTCATCCCGGACGACGGCGTCTACCGGGTCGGCGTGGATATACGACCCGGTGTCTGGGAATCACCCGGGCCCGTGGACCCGGCCCAGGGCTGCGATTGGCGACGGTTGTGGCGGATCGAGGGCGACAACACGAATATGCAGTACATCATCGAGAACAACTACACGAAACTGGGCCCGATCCGGGTCACCGTGAAACCGTCCGACGCCGGTTTCCTCACCAGTAATTGCGGCGCGTGGCGGATGGTGCCACCCGCCCCCACGGGTTCGGCCGGATTCTGATTTCGGATGCGGTGGGGGCCGGGGCCCGGGGAGTGGGCGCGGGGGGCCCCCCCGCGGGGGGGGTGTGGGCCTTGTTCGGGGGTCTGGGTTAACCGGCGTCCCTGCGCCATCACCACACCGCTGTAGGCGATCCGGGCCACGATGCTCTGTTCCCGCAGAATGGTCGACCGCACACCGCCGGGGTGGGCTCCCACCGAC
>NZ_JARWOV010000165.1 GCF_029868855.1 Nocardia carnea
CCTGGCGGCATGCGGTGCTGGTGGCGATCGAACAGGCCGATGAACCGCGGATGCTCACGGCACTCACGGCGGTGGCGCCGCCGGACGCGGGGCGCGGGCGCCACCAACTCATCAGGCGCAGGGGCCTGGGCGCCCTGGCCCCGCCCCCATTTGTCGCTGCGGGCGCCGCGCCCCGCCGCGCGCCCGGCCACCGCCGTGAGTGCCGTGAGCATCCGCGGTTCATCGGCCTGTTCGATCGCCACCAGCACCGCATGCCGCCAGGACAGCGCAGCGAGATCGGCCTCCACCGCGGCACGTTCCACCGCGACCACCTCGGGGACCGTACGCACTCCCGCAAGCACGTCGGCAATCGCGGCCAACCCGAGACCCACTGCCCGCAATTGCCGCACCAGCACCAACCGGTCGAGCGCATCCGGTGTGAACATTCGATGCCCACCGCTCGTGCGATGCGCCGCCAGAATCCCCTCGTCGCAATAGAAACGGATGGTCCGCACCGGGACGCCGGTGCGCCGGGATGCTTCCCCGATACCCACCATATTCGACGTGATGTAGGTCACAACCACTGGAACCTCCACCCGACTGGAATTCCTACGCTACCGGAAACGTCCCAGCACAGGAGGCCCGCCGATGAACATCACCGACACCACCGAAGAACTCGCTTGGAGCGCCGTTGCCGCCGAACGCGCCGACCTCGCCGACCTTTTGCAGGAACTCACCGAAGCCCAGTGGGACCACCCGTCCTTGTGCGAAGGCTGGCGGATCCGCGATGTGGTCGCCCACATCCTGCTCACCTCCCAGGCGAAGCTCCCCTGGTTGCTGTGGCAGACCGCGCTCGCGCGCGGCAGTATCGCCCGGATGAATTCCGGCACCGCGATCCGCTACGCCGGCCGCAGATCACCCGAAGACCTGATCACCGAACTCCGCGCGATCACCGGACTCCGCCACCAACCGATTGCCACCAACGCCGTGGATCGGCTGATGGACCTACTGGTGCACGGCCACGACATCGCGGCCCCCTTGGGAATCCACCGCGATATGCCGACCGATGCCGCACGCTGGTCCGCCGACCGGGTCTGGCAGATGGGCTGGCCATTCCATGCCCGCCGCACACTCGCCGGCCACCGTTTGACCGCGACCGACACGAACTGGTCCGTAGGCACGGGCACACCGGTGCGGGCCCCGATCGCCGACCTGCTGCTACTGGTCACCGGCCGGAAATCCGTAACCGGCCTGCGCCCGTAAACCACGTGCGCGAAGTGGAACAGCGCGTTTCGGCACGGCCCCCTTCGGCTACCGGACGCCATCGAGTTCTGGATCTCCCTCCACAGAAGGATGTTCGACCGACCCCAGGTTCCTAGACTGATCGAAATGTCGAGCTCCACGGATCCACTGCCGTACGTCTTCCCGAAATGGATCGATCGGATCGGCTTCCGGTACGTGAACCCGTGGATGCGACAACTGGCCCCCGCACTGCCGGGCTACGCCGTAGTGGTACATACCGGCCGGAAATCCGGCAAGCGGTACGAAACCCCGGTCTGCGTATTCCGGAAGGGCAACGTGATGGCGGTGGTCCTACTACACGGCGAAACCGACTGGGCGCGGAATGTGATCGCCGCGGGCCGAGCCGTTTTGCGCCACCGCCGGACCACCGCGTCACTGCGCGACCCCCGCATCATCCGCCCCCGCGAGGCGGCAACGGATGTGCCGCGCCTCGCCCGCCTGGGCAACCGGATCGCGGGAATCCTCGTGTTCCGGATCGACTGAACCATCGCCACAGCTGCCCTACGTCTACGCCCCGGCTCCGCGCAGGAACTGCCCGACCGCGGTCTCCACGAGTTCGTCGAGCATCCCGGGTTCGACGAATTCGCCGTTGATGAGCGAAGCAATACCCTGCAGGGTCGCGAACAGGACCAGTCCGAGCTGGTGGGTGTCTCCCGCCCGCAGCATCCCCTGTTCTTTCCCCTCGACGACCAGATCGTTCATCAGCGAGAACGGTTCTGCGGCCGCCGCGGCGATCCGCTCCGCACCCGGCCGGTGCTTACCGGCGTACATCAGCTCGAGGAGCGCAGCGTTACCGATCGCGAAGCGGATGTAGGCGGTCATCACGGCCACCAGGCGCGCGGGAAAGTCGTCGCCCGCCTCTGCCAACTCGCTACGTAGCGCCGTATCCAACTGGGCGAATCCGGTTTCGGCGAGCGCATCGAGTAACGCCTGACGGTCCGCGAAGTGCCTGCGCGGCGCGGCGTGGCTGACGCCGATCTCCCGGGCCAGATCGCGCAGTGACAGCTGGTCCGAGCCGCGCTCCCGCAGGCTGCGCTCGGCCGCGTGGAGCAACGCGGTCCGGAGGTTGCCGTGATGATAGGGCCGTTCGGCAGTCTGGTCGGGCATGGCGCCACGATAGCGAAACGCGGTTTCCGTCGACAACATTGTTTCCATCGCCTACTTTGTAGGCTATGACAACATTTGCCACTTCCAACGTCCCCGCCATGACAGGTCGCACGGTCGTCGTCACCGGCGCGAACAGCGGGATCGGCCGCGCCGCCGCCCGTGCCCTCGCCACCAAGGGTGCCCGAGTAGTTCTCGCCGTACGCAGCCCCGAGAAGGGCTACGAAGCCGCCGCGACGATGACCGGCAATGTCGAAGTCCGCCGGCTCGACCTGGCCGATATCGCCTCGATCCGCGCCTTCGCCGAAAACCTCACCGAACCCGTCGATATCCTGATCAACAACGCGGGCGTGATGATCCCACCCCTCACCCGAACCGCCGACGGCTTCGAATTGCAGTTCGGCACAAACCATCTGGGCCATTTCGCCCTGACCAACCTACTGCTCCCGCAGATCCGCGAACGAGTTGTCACAGTTTCCTCGAACGGCCACAAAACGGGCTCCATCGATTTCGACGACCTCAACTGGGAGCGCAAACCGTACCGGGCGATGCCCGCCTACTCCCAGTCCAAACTCGCGAACCTGCTGTTCACCGCCGAACTCCACCGAAAGCTCACCCGCGCCGGCTCCCCGATCCTCGCGACCGCCGCCCACCCCGGCATGGCAGCCACCAACCTTCTGAGCTCCGGCAGCCGACGACTGACGACCCGCCTCACCGAGAAGGCAGCAACACTGCTCGCCCAGAGCGACGAGGACGGCGCCCTACCCACGCTGTACGCGGCGGTGGCCGATATCCCGGGCGGCAGCTACGCGGGGCCGAGCGGTTTCATGGAAGGACGCGGCGCACCGAAGCTGGTGAGCCGCTCCGCCAAGGCACGAGATACCGCACTGGCGCAGCGCCTCTGGGACGTCTCCGAATCGCTTACCGGAGTTGCCTTTCCACAACACGCTCTTCGAGCACCCTGAGCATGCCTCACTATCCATCGAAGCGGCTGGTGAGCACGCCGGCTCGTCCGCCTGCGCTGCCACCGCTCGAACCAGATAGTCGTCGCGATTCCACCATCCGGCCGCACCGGCGCGGAGGGCCTCCTGCAAAAACAATTGAACTCGGCTCCGCCCTTGTGATTGAGTTTCGGGCGAGTGATTCTCCGATACGGGCTGTATGCCCTTGGAAGAGGTGTTTTGTGACCCCGCCCGCGCCGAGCGCGCCCGACTGCATCGCGTAGTCGTCTCTCTCGCCGTGAGTTCACGGCTTCCTGCCGAGACGACGTCCCGGTGCCTGCGTTTCCTGTGGCATCCCCATGATCGTGGCGGTATGCGGCCCTGAAGTGGCCGAAACCTCCGCAGCTCTGCCCTGGATACCGAAGCCGCTCGGCCTGCCCGCAAGGTCACTTCATCTCCGGATCCCGGGTTGATCCGGCTTTTCCGCACTATCGGCGTATGTCCGCGGGCGGCGGCCGGCGCATTCCGGGGTCCCTGTTCAAGGGTTTCTACGTTGTCTTCTTCCTCATCCGGCACCAACGCGTCCAGCTCCGGCACCGGCGCGGTGACCGAAGCTCTATTCGCATTGCACGACGGCCTGACCAGGCAAGGGCCGGGCTCGGACGCTACGACACGGCGACTGCTCGCGGCCGCCGGGCCTTTTCCCGCGCGCCCGCGGATCCTGGATGCCGGCTGCGGCCCGGGAGCCGCCGCACTACTGCTGGCAGCCGAAGCCGGTGCGATCGTGACCGCGGTCGATCTCCATCAGCCGTATCTCGCGGAACTTACCGCCGAAGCCGCACGCCGAGGACTCAGCGGGCAGATCTCGGTGCTGAACCATTCGATGGACCGGCTGCCCTTCCCCGATCACAGCTTCGACGCGATCTGGGCCGAAGGCTCGGTCTACACCGTCGGCTTCGACACAGCGCTTCGGGCTTGGCGGCGGCTACTGGCACCCGGAGGTGTACTGGCGATCACCGAGATCGAATGGACCGGTACCGATCCCGGCGCCGAGGTCCGTGCCTATTGGGACGCGGCATGTCGGTTACGCACACATGCCGGCAACACCGATGCGGCACGGTCGGCCGGGTACCGAGTGGACGCGCACTGGCCGCTGCCGGAAACCGACTGGTGGCAGGAGTATTACACCCCGCTCACCGAGCGAATGCGCCGCATGGATGCGGACCGCCCGGGAATGCGCGAGGCACTCACCGCACTGCAAACAGAAATCACCATGCGCAACCAGCACGGCCGCGACTACCGATACGCCGCCTACATCCTGCGCCCCGATGACCACACCACCGCGACGACCGCGAACGGAACAACCATGAGCACCTGGATCACCCGGCCCGAAACCACCGGCGATATCCCGGCAATCCGCGAAGTCGAACTCACCGCCTTCCCCACTTCCGAGGAAGCCGACCTGGTCGACGCACTGCGCGCCGATCCCGATGCGTGGATCGACGGGCTGTCCATGATCACCACCACTGCTACCGGCGAGGTCGTCGGGCATGCACTGCTCACCCGCTGCCTCGTCGGCGGTGCAGCCGCCTTGGCGCTGGGCCCCTGCGCAGTCCGACCCGAATACCAGCGAACAGGTGCGGGTTCCGCAGCGATCCGCGCAGCCCTGGATTCGGCCAGAGCGATGGGCGAGAACCTGGTCGTCGTCCTGGGGCACGCCGAGTACTACCCCCGTTTCGGTTTCACCCCGGCGTCCCGCTTCGGGATCCACGCACCTTTCGATGCCCCGGATGAAGCCATGATGGCCTTGGCCCTGCACAGCGCCCGACCGGTCCCCAGCGGCGCCATCGCATACCCGGCAGCGTTCGGCGTCTGACAAGGCATGACGGAAAGGAATCAGGTCATGGATCTTCCCCGCATCTTCACCATCCGCGAGAGCAACCACCGCATCCACAACCCGTTCACCGTGACCAAGCTCGCCGCCTTGGGCGAATCACTCCACCTCACGCCCGGGACACGAGCACTCGACCTGGCCAGCGGCTCGGGTGAAATGTTGTGCACCTGGGCGCGAGACCACCGCATCACGGGCACCGGGGTAGACATCAGCACGGTCTTCACCGAACAAGCCCGGACCCGCGCCGCCGAGCTCGGTGTCGCCGACCTGGTCGAGTTCATCCACGGTGACGCCGCCGGACATATCCCCGACCAACCGGTCGATCTGGCCGCCTGTGTCGGCGCCACGTGGATCGGCAACGGTGTCGCCGGGACGGTCGAGCTCCTCGACCGGAGCCTCCGCCCCGGCGGTCTGATGCTGATCGGGGAGCCGTACTGGCGACGGACCCCCGCGGACGAGGAGACCGCCAGGGCCTGCCACGCCACCGCAATAGCCGACTACCTCGAACTCCCGGACCTGATCGGGCAATTCCAGGGGCTCGGGTACGACGTTGTGGAAATGATGCCGGCCGACCAGGACAGCTGGGACCGGTACACCGCAGCACAGTGGCTCACCATGCGCCGATGGCTCGACGAGAACCCGGACGACGAACTGGCCCCCGAGGTGCGGGAGAATCTCGACACCGGACCCGCGAGCTACACGCGTTACCTGCGTGAGCACCTCGGCTGGGGAGTCTTCGCCCTGATGAAGCGCTGACCCGGAACCCGCGTGGGGCCGGAATGCACGCCATCCGGCCTCACGCGGAACAGCCGGCCTACTGCCGCATTCCGCCTGTTCCCGGCGGAGGACCGGGGCCGGCGCGCACGTATGAAAGTCAGCGCCAGTCGTCGATCACGTACGTGTCGGCCCGGTTGTAACCGGGCTCGTTGGGACGGTGCATGGCCACCCCTTGTAACCCGGTGCGGTACCCGCGGTCGATCATGCGTCCGTAGGCGTCGGCACGAGCGAGATTCATCCCCGCGTCGACCCGTTCGAGGCCCCGGGTGACGGCGAGTTGCTCGCAGGCGTCGAGGAGACCCTCGAAGCGGTTCGCGGCATCACGGCCCGGTCGTACGGCCCCGAACTTGACGTAGCAGACACCGTCGCCCGCTTCGGAACCCGGACCGAGGTGGCAGACGGCAAGGCCGTCGAGCCCGGTATCGCCCTCGAGCAGAACAGTGTCGCCGATGCCCTGTGTGTCCACGGACCGGATCTCGCTTTCGAGGTCCAGCCCCTCGTACACACTGTCGGTCAGTGCCCGGCACGCCGCCAGGTACTCGGGGCGTTGCGCGGCGGCAACCGATGCGTACGTCTGCGGCGGCGTACCGCGCACGCCGGCCACGGGTTTACCCATCACGGCCGTCAGGAATCGGGGCCAGAAACCGTACCGGCGGTACAGCTCCAGATGCTTCGGGCTGTTCGGGAACGTGAAGAGGCCGGCGTGGCGGGTATTCCACGTCTCGAAGCAATCCATGATCGGCTCCATCAGCTGCCGGCCGATGCCCTGGTCCCACAGATCCGGCCGCACGGTCAGCGGTCCGAAATACCCGACGCTGCCCCAATGTGCGGCGAAGTTCGATCCCGCGAGCCGGCCGTCCATGTCAGCGGCGAACGCGGCGTCCGGATTTGCCGCCCAGCGGGTACGGACGAGATCAGCGGATCCGAAGGTCGTGCTCGGGTCGGGTACGCCGAGGGCGGTCCCGAACGCGATCCGGCAGATTTCGTCGGCACCGTCGAGATCCGCTCGAACCATGGGGCGTACCGATACGACTCCCGTTGACGAGCTCATGACTGCCTCCCGTCGCTGATGAACTGCCATCCCACCACGTCACAGAAGTCGTGGGCAGAATCGACGCGGCTTTCTTATCGGACTGTTCGACCACGCACCGGCCGCTTCGCCGGCCCGGCCGAGGAATCCCGCATGGAACCCGTCGGCGTATCCGGCCGGTAGATCTCGGCGATCCGGCACAATCTATTGCTGCCGGAGTGCCGTTCAGGATCGACTCGGCTGCCGAGTTCGGAATTTGCGCTGGTCGAGTGCCGTTTGTGGGGCGGGCGGGGCTCGAACCCGCGACCAATGGATTATGAGTCCACGGCTCTAACCGACTGAGCTACCGCCCCTCGTCGCGGCCAGGGGCCGCAGGTGTGGGATGGTACCCGGTTGGGTCGACGGGGGCCAATCAGGCCAGGGTGCGGTGCTCGGTGGGGTGCCGCGCGGGGTGGTTAGGGTGGGGATGTTGCCGACCGGAGGAGGGCGTGTGGCCGGGTTGTTCGTGCGGGCGTTGCAGGCGCATCAGTGGATCTACGAGAAGAGCGGCGGGCTGGTGGGTCATCGGTTGCTGTTCGGGAATCCGACGCTGCTGCTGCGGACCGTGGGGCGTAAGACCGGGTTGCCGCGAACCTCGGCGCTGACGTATGCGAAGGACGGAACGGACTATCTGGTGACCGCGTCGAACGGCGGGTCGCCGCGGCCGCCGGGGTGGCTGGCGAATGTGCGGGCGCGGCCGGAATGTGAGATTCGAGTGGGGCGGCGCGCGTTTCCGGTGGTGGCCCGGGCTACTCTGCCCGGCGATCCGGAGTACGCGCGCCGCTGGGGGCTGGTGGACGCGGTGAACAAGGGCCGGTACAGCGAGTACCAGAAGAAGACCCGGCGTCCGATTGCGGTGGTGGTGCTTTCGCCCGCGGTGGCGAATCAGTCGGAGTAGGTATCCGATCCGGCCCGCACCCGCGCTCTGCGCGAGACGAGTTCCTCCGGTGGCCGGCTGGCGAGATGGACTACGGAGGCAACGAGAATCAGGATTGCGAGTACTACCAATGCGGTAACCACGGCACGCACAGTAACGGTGGCCGGTGAACGCTGCACCCGGGAATGGTCTATGCCTGTTCATGAATTACGTTGATTTGGAAGTCAATTCGAAAGTAATCCGAAATTCTTCACAAAAATCACTTCACGGCCGCATAATTTGAGACACGCTCGGCGCCCAACGAACATTCTGTGGAAAAGTGGGTTTCCATCGTATATCAAATTGATATAATTCCCGGCGTGGCGCGCCGAGGCCGGATCGAAACCGCAAGAGCCGCAACCGGTTTCAACGGCATGCACGGTGAGCCGGATCGTATCCACAACCCTGTCGCGTCGAATATTACACGCAACTATCGGTAACAGCCATTTCTCGTCCGCGGAACCGCTGCAATCGCCATCGATTTCGTGTCAGCCGCCGCCGCCTCCTCCGCCCCCGCAACCGCCTCCGCCACCGCCGCCACCGCAGCCACTTCCCCCGCCGGACCCGCCGTCTCCCCCGCTCGACCCACCGTCGCCGGAACTCCAGCCACCCGAACCACTGTCGCCTGCGAAGTAGCTACCGCCCGCGTAATACCCACCCCGACGCGCCCGGCTTCCCCCGCGCCCGCCGGAACCGGCCTTGCTGATCGCGAGGACGATTCCCACGATCGCACCCACGCAGAGCAACCCCAGCATCAAGAAGAAGAAAAACCCCAGCACCAGTTCCATCACTCCACGGTACCGACGAACAGCATTGGCGCATCGACCCTTCCGGCCGGAGGGCTTGACAGCGAGCAGCGATACCGAACCCGGTCGCCGGGCCGGCACAGCCGGTACCGGTACCCGGGACAATCCGGATAATGACGGAGTGTTCACCTTCGCCCGCCCCCGGCGCCACCGCCACGGTATCGAGCCGGCTGCCGTGGAGCTCGCGGTCCGCGAACTCGAACTTCCGGAGGCCGTCTACAAGACCTGTCCGTGGGAACCACGGGACCTCGTCGCCACCGGTTTACGGCAATGGCTGCGCTGCTGCGGCCCGGCGCTGGCCGAGGGCCAAGTGATCGGGATGCCGTCCCGTGCGGTCGACGAGGCGTGGCACGGATTCATCCTGTGCACGCGTCGGTATGCCGAATTCTGCGAGCGCGCCTATGGACAGTTCCTGCACCACCATCCCGAGGGAGCGGAACCGGCCGGGTCCGAGCCGGCCGATACGGCCGGTCGACTGGGCCGGACAGTGGTGGCATGGTCACTGGTCGCCCGGCCCGGTGAGGAGTGCGTGCTGTGGGATCTGGACTCCCGGCTGGGGTTGCCGGACCCATGGGGCATTCCGGCACCGCGAGTCGCCCGGATCGAGGCGACGCTGCGGGAACGCGCCGGCAGGCATTAGATCCGGCTCCCGTTCCGCGATAACCGCCCGAAACGGGCAATCCGGAAACAGGGAGCGTATTCTTCTGCGGTATCTTCGGCGGGGTGAGTTACTCAGCCGCCACAGCGGTCACCACCGAACTTGCCCTGATGCCGGGTTTCCTGGACCCGGTCAATCTGCTCAATTCGTTCGGCACCTGGGTGTTGCTGGGCCTACTTCTCGTGGTGTTCATCGAATCGGGCCTGCTGTTTCCCCTGCTGCCCGGTGATTCACTGCTGTTCACGGCGGGCCTCATCGCCGCGTCCAAATCAGCCGAAATCGAACCTTTCGCACCTATCGGGGTGCTACTCGTTCTGATCCCGATCGCGGCGATAGCAGGCGATCAGGTCGGGTATCTGATCGGTTCACGCGGCGGAACGGCGTTGTTCAAGAGCAACGACGCGAAGATCTTCAAAAAGGCCTATATCGACGAATCGCATGCGTTCTTCGAGAAGCACGGGCCGATCACCATCGTGCTGGCCCGGTTCGTCCCCATCGTGCGCACGTATGCTCCGCTGGTCGCGGGTGCGGCGAAGATGAAGTACTCGGTATTCCTCACCTACAACGTGCTCGGTGGTGTGCTGTGGGGCGCGGGTGTGACGATGCTGGGTTATCTGCTGGGGCAGATCGAGTTCGTCCGCGACAACATCGACCTCATCTTCCTGCTGATCGTGGCGGTTTCGGTGCTGCCCATCGTGTGGGAGGTGTTCAAGCGGTACCGGTCGGGACGAGCGAAGGGTAACGCGCAGGAGAGCAGCGACGAACCGGTCGACCACTCCGCCGCCTGATCCACCGCACACCGCGGTGCTCAGCGCGAATGCGATTGCCGGTATCTCGATGGCCGCGAGCCGGAGGCGCGAGAGCGCCGCGCCACACGACGAATGCTGCCGGGGATGTCGCGACCGGGCCGTCTCCGAGGTTTGTACAGCGCCTCGCCTGCGGCCCGGCGTCGCATGCGACGTACATCTCCCGCAACCCGGCCACGCGACTTCCACCACCCGGTAAGTGCCGGCGCCCGGCTGCTCACGGTCGCCCTCGGCTCGACCGGGGCGGAGCTCGCGACCTGACGTCCCGCACCGTTCCCGGTGTCTCCCGGCGGCCTGTTCGACCCGCTCGGTCTCTTTCTCCGATAGGCGGCGCCCCGCGGCGGCGTTCTCGCCCGGCGGCGCGGCTACCTGCTCATACACAACGACGCAGCCCACCCGGCGAACCGTACGCCCAGGACTTCACACAACAACAAAGCGGGGGCCGCCCCCAACCAAACACCACCCGAGCCCAAAACCACCCCCCCCCGGGCGCGCGCGAACTAGTGGGCGCCCACGGGACCCT
>NZ_JARWOV010000166.1 GCF_029868855.1 Nocardia carnea
CCTTTTAAATAATTTTCCCCGCGGGTTTTTCCTGCCCCCGCCACAGTCCGGGCCGGGGGGGCGCGGCGGCCGCCCCCCCGGAGCGCAGCAGCGTACCCACGCTGCGGAGCTGACTCGAGCCACCCGCGAATTGCTGGCCTATGTAGCGGAATTGGCCGGGGAATCGCTGCCGGACCCGGAGCGGAATGCTGTGGCCGCCCGATTCGAACTGTCCGCGCGCTGGACCGAAACGACCACCGCCCTCGCCGGGGAAGAGCTCTTGCCGGAGGGGCGGGAATGGCTGGACGGCCGGGAGTTCGATCTCACGGTGGCGCTGGCGCTACTGGATATGTATCACGGGGAGCCGGGCTGGAATCGGTGGCGGAAGCCGATCAACGGTCTGCTGAGAATTGTCGGCACCGAACTCCGGAAGGACGAAAACGACTGGCAGACAGCCTCGTCGGGCCACGTGGTGTCACTACGGCGGCTGGAGCACGACCTGCGGCGCATCGGTGATCTGCTCGACCAGGAGACCAATTCCGCGGCGCGGGTCTGGACACTGTGGTCGGAACTGGACATCGCGGCGGCCAGGCAATTCCGCGACGATCTGATCGCCGGCGAATCCGGCCCGGTCCGGCTGTTCGGGGATCGGATCGCGGTCCTGGAAGACAACGAGATTCTGGTGGTGGCCGCGCGGGGCGAGCACGAACAGGTAGTGCGTTCGACCCCCGGCCTGGCCGAGATCCTGAACCACTCCGCTGCGCGGGTCCGGCATTTCACCGTCACCGTATCCGAAGACGGTGTGATCGAGCGCCGGGCCGGTGAATTCGACCTCGCCCGGCCGACTCGGGTGAACGGCGTCCAATCACAGAATTTGGTGCCCGAGGCCGTCGAATCCCGGGTTTCGGTGATCGAGACGCTGCTGGAGCTGACCGACTCCGGTAGCCGTGCACTGGCCACCCTGCGGGAAAGGGGTGTGCGGATTGTCGTGGACTCCGAGCCGGGAGTACGTTTCGACCCCGGCCTGAACCGGATCGTCGTGGATGCCGGCGCCGGGTATATCGAAGCGGCGGCGCGCGTTGCGGGCTGCGCCGTTCATGCCGAACGAGCAGGTGATCGCGCCAAGGCCGGCGGCCCGCTGAATCAGGATCGGGATCGCTATCGAGGTGCGGACGGCCGCGCCCGGTACAACGCCGAAATGCTCGATATCGATGGATGGGCGCTCCACCGGGAGATCACTGTCCTGGCCGAACTGCGGCAGGCGGCGAGGATCGGTCGGTTGCCCGGCCCGCCACCATCGATGACCCCGCAGGAATCCCGGGTCCGGGAGTTCGCGGAATGGTTCGAACGGGAGACCGTACGGAGGAACCCGGAGCTTGCCGGTCCCGGTGCGGATCCGCGGGCACTGACGCGACTGCGTGACCGCGCCGCCCATGCGCTGATCATGCAGTTCATCGCCGGCCACCGGCCGGTGCAGGGTGGACACACTCACGAAGAACTGCACGGCGCCGAATGGGACGCCTCCCACGGCCCGGCCCGGCGAATCGAATCCGGGCGCCGGCACGGAATACCGTCGGTGTACGCCAACAATTACGGTGGCGATGCTGCGTACGGCATCTTCGGTGCGGTGAATCAGAACGGTGAGTTGTCACTCCGTATGGTGGCCGGAGATCGGACCCCCAACGGACGGGTGATGTTCGCCGATCTCATGCGGGCGCTCGGCGACCGGGTGGTTGTGGTGCGCGGGCAGTGGGCGGCCGACAGCGGTTTGTTCGACAACTTGGACACTTTCAACGCCGCGGTACAGGACGGCTTCTCCGAGGCCGAGGCCGCGGCAATGACCGCTACCGGCCGGATCGTCGCCGAGCACGGGTTCACCGAGGTGCGGATTTCCGATGTGCGGCCCGGATACGCCTCAGGCGAACGAACCTACGCCGAGGTGTATTTCCGCCGACCCGCGAACTATGTGCCGGAGCCCGGAGCGGCTGTCGAATCGGGTGATGCGGTCGCCGGTGCCGCGATCGGTGAAACCGGCGGCACCGTCGATCCCGCGGCGGAACCGAACTCCCGCACCGACGATGCGTCCGCCGCGGTAACCGGGGCGGACGAGGAAATCCAGAACGCCCATCGGCAGGGCGGACTGGACGCCTACCGTGC
>NZ_JARWOV010000167.1 GCF_029868855.1 Nocardia carnea
CTTCCGGCTTCTTTCTGCGGCCCCCCCCCAGCCCCTCACCGCCTCCCGGGGCCCCCGGGGGGCCGGCCGCCCCCCCCCCGCCCCCCCCCCCCCCGGTCAGTGTCCCCGGGTGATCAGGCCGGACGATCGGTCGCGGGCAGGATCGCCTGGTCGACGATATCGGCCAGGGTCTGCTCACCCGGCAGTTCACCCGCGTCGAGGGCGAACTTCAGCACCAGTGCCTCCCCGATATCGAGGACGACGGGGGTGAGGCGGGCCGGGTCGATCCGGCCGGTTTCCGCATAGTGGCGCAGGACTGTACCGGTGAACCGGCTGCCCTTGGCGTCGAATACCTGTGTGTAGACGGCCTCGGCCAGCTCCGGGTAGCGGGCGCGTTCGGCCAGGATCGCGGCGGTGGCCTGCGCGACGGGCGTGGCCAGCCAGGCCACCATGAGCCGCAGCGCCTCGATGAGGTCGTGCCGCAGATCGTCGGTCGGTGACGGGGTGGGCTGTTCCTGCGGGAAGCCCGCGTGCAACGCGTCCAGCAGGATCGCGTGCGGGGAATCCCAGCGGCGGTACAGCGAGGTCTTCGCGATACCGGCGCGCTGCCCGATACCGTCCATCGTCAGCCTGCCCAGCCCCACCGCGGCGAGTTCCTCGACTACTGCGGCACGGACGGCCGCCACCACTTCGGCGTCGCTGCGGCGGGTACGGGTGCCGGGCATATTCCTGTCTCTCCGGTAATCGCGCGGGATCTGTCTCCTGCAGGTTAGTCGGCGGCCGATTCGACTGTGGCCACTGCGGGGTCGCCGTCCCCACAGTGGATATGGCAGGCTCGACTCTTCTGTCATCGATCCGCGGCCGGCGTCGGTTCGGTGGCTCGGCGCGGACATGCTGTCCGCAGGGTGCGAGGAGCAGGAGGTGGGTGTGATCCAGGTTTCCGGATCGCCGTACGGGTTGAGCTTCGGTCCGGACGGTGCGCTGTGGTTCACCATGGCCGAGACCGGCGCGGTCGGGCGACATGACGACGGTGAGGTGCAGACCTATCCGCTGGATCCACCGGGCGGACAGCCGACGGTGATCGTGCCCGGCCCCGGAGACGCCATGTGGTTCAGTGAGTCTCGCGGTAACCGCCTCGGCCGGATCACCGCGGCAGGCGATCTCGCCTGGTTCCCGGCCGAATCTCCGTACGGGCTCACCACCGGACCGGACGGGGCGCTGTGGTTCACCGAACTCCAGGCCGGCCGGATCGGCCGGTTGGCCGGCGACGGATCCATCACCCGGTTCCCGGCCGCCGGTATGCCCTCGATGATCGCCACCGGTTCCGATGATGCGCTGTGGTACACCCTCAACCAGGGCAATGCGATCGGCCGCACCGATCTCACGGGAGCGACGACCGAGTATCGGTTGCCCACCGAGCAGGCCATGCCGGTCGGTATAACTCCCGGACCGGACGGCGCCCTGTGGTTCGTCGAGATCGGCGCCGGCCAGATCGGGCGGATCGGCCTCGACGGCGAGATCACCGAATTTCCGCTCCCCGACCGCGGCGCCCGGCCCCACGCGATCATCGCGGGACCGGACGGCGCCCTGTGGTTCACCGAATGGGCGACCTCGCGGCTCGGCCGTATCACCCTGACGGGCGAGATCACCGAAACGGAGCTGCCGGGCAACGAACCGCACGGCTTGGCGGTCGGCCCCGACGGCGCTCTGTGGGTGGCCATGGAATCCGGCAGTATCGAACGTGTTCCGTCGGGGGCCGCCGCGTAGCCGTATCGGTGTGCCCGTCAGCTGTCGGTCACCGGTGCGGCCACCTCGGACAGTGATCCCTCGGACAGGCGCAGCCAGCGCTGGACGCCGATTTCGGCGAGGAAGCGTTCGTCGTGGCTCACCACGACGAAGGCTCCCTCGTAGGCGTTGAGCGCGTTCTCCAGCTGTCCGACGCTGACCAGATCCAGGTTGTTCGTCGGCTCGTCGAGCAGGAGCAACTGCGGCGCCGGCTCGGCGAAGAGGATGCAGGCCAGCGTGGCCCGCAACCGTTCGCCGCCGGAGAGGGCACCGACCGGCAGATGCACCCGGGAACCCCGGAACAGGAAGCGGGCCAGCAGGTTCATTCGCTGGGCCACCGGGAGTTCGGGGGCGGCGGCGGCCAGGTTCTCGGCCACGGTGCGGTCGGGGTCGAGGAGGTCCAGCCGCTGCGACAGATACGCCACCCGGCCGTCGGCTCGGGCGATCTCGCCGGATTCGGCGGGCAGCTCACCGTGGAGAATGCGCAGCAGGGTGGATTTCCCGGCGCCGTTCGGGCCGGTCAGCGCGATCCGTTCGGGCCCGCGGATCGCCAGGTCGACGCCGGGTTCGGCGAATATCTGCCGGTCGCCGACGCGATAGCGGATATTTTCACCGAGGAATACGGTGCGCCCGGCCGGGACATTGGTTCCGGGCAGTTGCAGCGCGATCTTCTGGTCCGCACGCAGCGCTCGTTCGGCCTGATCGAGCCGGGCCCGGGCGGCATCGACGCGCGCGGTGTGCGTACCGTCGGCGCGGCCCGCCGATTCCTGCGCATTACGTTTCATGGTGCCCGCGAAGATCTTCGGCAGACCGGCATTGCCGAGATTGCGGGCCGCGGTGCTCGCGCGGCGGGCGGCGCGCTCCCGGGCCTGCTGCAACTCCCGTTTCTCGCGTCTGACCTCCTGTTCGGCATTGCGGATGTTCTTCTCCGCGACCTCCCGCGCGGCCCGAACCGCATGTTCGTATTCGGTGAAATTGCCACCGTGGTAGTTGATCTCACCGGCGTGCAGTTCGGCGATCCGGTCCATCCGATCCAGTAGCGCCCGGTCGTGGCTCACCAGCAGCAGACAGCCGTTCCAGTCGCCGAGCAGATCGTAGAGCCGGTGCCGCGCGGCCAGGTCGAGGTTGTTGGTGGGTTCGTCGAGCAGCAGGACGTCGGGCCGGCGGAGCAGTTGAGCCGCCAGACCCAGCGAAACGACCTGGCCGCCACTGAGCGTGTGCAGCCGGCGGGTGAGTTCGAGGTCGCCGATACCCAGCCGCTCCAGTTGGGCGCGGGTGCGTTCCTCGATATCCCACTCCGAACCGATCGTGGTGAAGTGTTCCTCGGCGGTATCGCCCGCTTCGATGGCTTCCAGCGCCGCCAGGACCGGGGCGATGCCCAGGAGTTCGGCAACGGTCATATCGCCGGTCAGCGGCAGCGTTTGCGGGAGATACCCGAGCACTCCGTCGACGGTGACACTGCCGGCGGAGGGACGAAGATCGCCGGCTATCAGGCGGAGCAGTGTGCTTTTACCGGCGCCGTTCGGGGCGACGAGCCCGGTGCGGCCGCCAGGCACGGTGACCGACAGATCGGTGAAGACGGGGGTGTCGTCCGGCCAGGAGAACGACAGGTTGGAACAGACGATGCAGGCATCAGCCATGGGGGAGACCTCGTATGTCGTCCGGCGTGCGGTTGCGCCGGGAAAGTGATCGATGGACGACGACATGGCCACGACAGCGGCGCCCGTATGCGCCCAACTGGTGGCCGTCAGAGCCGGGTGACCCCGGAGATGTCGAGTTCACCAACCACGGTCGGTCTCCTGTATCTCGATGACTCCACGACGATAGCAGCCGTGCCGGCTTCGGTGACCGGTACGGCGGCGGCCGAACCCGCACACCGGGAGGGGCCCGCCCGGGGGGGGGTCCCCCCCCCCCGCCCCCCCCCCCCCCCTCACCGCGGCCCGGCCCCCGGGGCCCCCCACGGCCGCCGTCATCGGCGGACCTGACGCACACCGCGACGCCACACCTCGGCGATCTCGGAAGTGGCGGTGATATCCGTGGTCGGGTCC
>NZ_JARWOV010000168.1 GCF_029868855.1 Nocardia carnea
TGGTCGGCGGCCCGCGCCGGCCACCGGGCACGGGACCGAGCGCGACGCGGACGCCATCGCTACGACCCCCGGCCCCCGCGCCGCCGCGGGCAACACCGTTCCTTTCGTGGGGGGCGGGGGCGGCGGCGGCCATCCCCCCCCGCCCCCACCTCCACCACCGCCACCACCACAGCCGCTACTTCCGCTGCAACCCCCGCCGCGGCCACCGCCGTGACTACCATCCGCGTCGCCGACGAACCAGGAGCCCGCGCCCGCGGACCGCGATTTCGCCCGCAGCGGTGCCCGATTCCGCCGATACGTGCGTATCCCGGCTGCTATCGCCAGCACCACCGACGCCACGAGAAACCAGGCGCCCACGGCCGGGCCGACGGTATCCATCAGGATCAGGCCTATCAAGGCGGTGGCCACCAACAGCACGAGCACGGTACCTCCCCGAAACGTATGGTCCCCTTCGGAAAAGAGTACGCGGCGCCGAAGACCGAGGCGTATCGAAAACCACGGGCGACGCCGAGCCCAAGTGACCCGACTGGTTCAGCGAGACCTCGGAAGGTTTGGGCTCACCCCTGTGGGCCGAAGCAGCGCGAACGGAATCGGCGCCGAATCACAGCACTTTCTCGGCCCAATCGATGCGGTAGCGCTGTTCGGTGCCCACCAACTTCTCCGGGTTCATCGTCCGGGCCATGATCGGCATGATCAGCTGCATCATCTTGCGCGCGAACGGCCCCGGGGTTTTGCTGTGGTTGATTCTGGCTGCGCGAGCCGCCACGCCTTCCACCCGGGAGCGGCGTAACCGCTCGTAGGTGGTGAAAGCGGTTTCGCGATCGGGCACGTCGCGTAGGCAGCGGGCCAGTTGGATCGCGCTCTCGATCGCCAGCGAAGCACCCTGTCCGGAGCTGTTGGACGGTGCGTGTACCGCATCGCCGACCAGCACCATGCGGTCTCGGTACCAGTGCGGCACGGGCGGCATGATGTGCAATGCGCCGGTGACCTCCAGTTGCTCCGGAGTGGTCGCCCGGGCGAGTGCGCCGCCCGGATGATCCTCGGCGTAGGTGTCGCGCAGGATCTCCAGCCAGCGCTCCGGTGCGATATCGCGGGCTTCGGTCAGCGAAAGGTATTCCGCGCTGGGAAGATTCGCGCCCCACCCGATCCGGCCGTCGCCGAGCGGCCAGTACAGGTAGTAGGCGCGTTTCCCGTAGGCGAAGACGATCGTTTCGTCCGGGGTGGCGATATCGCATTCGACCGTGGCGCCGAAGCCGAGCATTCCGGTGAAATCGGGGCCCGGAGCGGAGGGGTCGATCAGCCGGCGCACGGTGGACCGGATTCCGTCGGCGCCGACGAGTACATCGGCGGTTGCGGTGGTGCCGTCGGCGAATCGTGCGGTGACACCCTCGGCGGAGTGGTCGGCCGCCACCAGGCGTTTGCCGTATTCCACCGGAACCCCGGCCGCCACGGCGCGTTCGTGCAGTACCCGGTGCAGTTCCCCGCGGTCGACCAACTGCAGTGGTGGCTGGCCCGGGAGGCTGGGCGCGGGCAGCAGTTTGCCGCCGACGGACAGGCACATACGGGGCACGGGTACGGCGATATCGCGGACCGCGTCGCCCGCGTCGATCACATCCAGCGCGGCCACACCGTTCGGCGCCAGCGCCAGTCCGCTGCCGATCGTGAATGCCGGCCCGGGATAGGCCTCGTAGACACGGGCGTCGATACCCGCTTTCCGCAGTGCGGTGGCCGCTACCGGCCCCGCGATTCCACCGCCGATCACCAGCGCTGTTTCTGTTCTGGACACAGGACTACTCCTCGAGATGCAGAGTCGGCGACGCCGCCGGGTGGCGGCGCCCTAGGGGCCGCCGGTCCGCGCCGATGTGCGCCGGACCCGGGCGTGCCCGGGTTACTCGTCTCCGAACCGCCCTGCGCCTCGCCTCCCGGTTATCCTGTGTTCTGCCAAACTCGCGGCCGGGTGTGCGTTGTGCGGGCACGGTCCGAGACGGTGATCCGGTCCCGATGGTGGTGTTTGGGCGCCACCCAAGGGCCGGGGTGGTTGACCGGGGGGGGGTGACGGGTGTAAGGGGGGTTGGGGGCCGCCCCAAATTTTACGGCCCCCGGGGGGGGCACGCCCCCCCGGCGGG
>NZ_JARWOV010000169.1 GCF_029868855.1 Nocardia carnea
GCCTACTCTCTGCGCCTTATTTCACCCGTCCTCACCCCCTCCCGGTCCCCCCCGCTTATGGAGGTGTGGGAATGGTCAGGCCGATCGGCGTCGGCGTCCTCGGAGCGAACCCGGACCGGGGATGGGCAGCGCGTGCGCACATTCCTGCGATCGCCGCACTGCCCGAGTTCGCACTTACTGCGGTGGCTACCACCCGCGAAGACAGCGCGGAAGCCGCGCGTGCACGATTCGGCGCACGACATGCGTTCACCGACGCCCGCAGCCTTGCCACGCATCCCGACGTCGACCTCGTGGTCGTCACCGTGAAGGTGCCCACGCACGTTGAGTTGGTCACCACCGCGCTCGACGCCGGCAAACACGTGTACTGCGAATGGCCGCTGGCCACGACGGCAGCCGAAGCCGCCGCGCTGGCCGCCGACGCAGAGAGGGCGGGTGTTGATGGCACAGTCGGCTTGCAGGCACGGTTCTCGCCGACCGTCCGTCGAGCGCGAGCGATGATCGCGGACGGTCGCCTCGGTACTGTGCAGTCCGCGACCGTCTACAGCTCCCGCAGCAAGGGAAATACGCGCGACGTTCCCGCCTGGACGGCCTACACCTACGACCACCGCAACGGCGCCGGACTGGTCGAGGTTCTCGGTGGACACACCCTCGACCTCGTGCAGCACCTGCTCGGACCAATCCGCGACCTTGCCATCCGACCGGCCATCCGAACCGGCGAGCACCGGGTAGCCGAAACGGGCGAGCCGATCACCGTCACTGCGCCCGACCATTTCCTCGCCCACGCCGAACTCGACAGCGGCGCCATCGTTTCTATCCACCTGCACGACGGCGACATAGCCGCGCCCAGGACGCGCATCGAGATCGCCGGCACTGAATCAAACCTCGCACTGGCCTCCGCGCCCGAAACCAACCCGGGGGCCGCGCAACTACAGATCGGCCAACTCGATCTCTATGAATCCCGGCCTGAGCGGCCAGAGTGGACACCCGTCCCAGTAGGTGCGGACGGTGCCAGCGCACTGCCGAGAGAAGCGGCCAACGTCGCACGCGTATACCAGCATCTCGCGACTGATCTCCGCGAAGGTACACACACCACGCCCGACTTCCACGTCGCCCACGAACTGCACAAGCTCATCGAGCAGGCGCCCCAGCCCGGCTGGCGTGTCAAGTCCCGTGAAATCAAATAGGGCGGCATTTACTCCGGCCACCAACCCGACGCCTGCTTTGGCGCAAGCCCGACCTGCCACCGGAGGACCGACCATGATGCTCCTATGGTTGTCAAGTCCCCCTTGCGGCTGCCGGCGGTGGTGGCAGTACGGCCCGACGAGTCGGTGTCCTCAATTGCTCGGCTGCTCGCGGTCTCGCGGACCACGCTGTATAAGTACGTTCCGGAGATAACCGGAAAGAGTTGAGCGCTGCTCCGGAAGACTTCTCTCATGGAGAGCAATGAGCAGATCCCGTGGCCGGATATCGCCGAACCTCGCCGTCAGGCCGCCCGCGAAGTCCTTCGGCGACTTGTTGAAGCCCAGATAGGCGACGTCTCGCGCTCATTGGCGTGCGTGCGCGAGCTGCCTGCCGAGGTTCTCGCCGAACTGATCGCAAAAAGTGACCTGCGGACGAGGTTCGCGAGGTTCGCCGCCGAGCTTGACGTACCCGAAGAGTCCTACAGGTATGTCAAGCTCGACGGCTCTGTTTAGCGACGCGGGGGCCAGGGTCCTCCTCGGCCTCCTAGGTAGCGAACCGGCAATGTCGGTCACTCAACTCATCGATGCGGTGCCCACCATCGAGGACTGCAGCCGCGGGCCTAAAGAGCCGATGAAAGCGAGCACACAGGGGGTCTCGCCCGGGTTTCGTAACGCACGCGCGTTGTGCATCGCATCAAGCACCTGCAGCGGTGCTGAGGCGCCCGACTCGGTTACCGGCCGGGGTTCTCCGTACGGATATGGGCGAGCGCTTCCAGTAGTGCGGTGTAGAGCGGCTCGAAGCGGGTGACTTGCTGCTTGGTCACCAGGACCGCGTTGGGGTTCGCCGCGGCGCTTGTGGTCTTGCCGTGGGGGTGCGGCTCGCCGCTGACCACGAATTCCAGGTAGCCGTTGATCAGCATCGATGGGCGCTTCCACACGACCTGCTCGACGCGGTCCAGCGGTATCCGCTTCGACTCGTAGCCGTTGACCTTCGCCGAGATCTTGGGGCGAGCCGGCCGGTGCGTTCGATATCGATCCACCATCCGTCGAACGTGACAGCGCCGTCGTGGCCTATGGCGGTGATCGGCTGGTCGAGGGCGCTTTTCTCGGCCTTGCGGAAGTTGACCATGCCTGGTTATCGTCCCTGACCGCGCGGACGGTACAGGGTCGGAGGGGTCGTCACTCGCGAAGGTGATTACAAGAGGTCAGCAGCCCTGCAGAATAGTGGCCAGCCTGTCCTTCTCGGCCTGCTGAACCGTCAATGTCCAGCTCGATTTTCACGCCGACCCATATCTGCGCGTAGGTGCAGTGGGCCGCCGGGTTCGGCGGCATCCAGTCCGCCGGATCCTGATCACCTTTGGAACGATTCGACGATGCGGTGACCGCGATCAACTGCGGATTGGTCAGGTCGTTGGCGAACTCCTCGCGCCGCTCGGCGCTCCATTCACTGGCCCCGGAGCGCCACGCTTCCGCCAGCGCGACAACGTGTTGTCTGTACCCGGCTGAGTGTGTCGTTGACGTCTGTGACAGGCCCTTTCTGGTCGTGTTGGTGGTCGTCGGCGGCGGGTTATCGGTAGTTGGTCTTCTCCGCCGCTGACGTACGTGACGTGACGGAGAGGAATGTGAGTGGCTTACACGCAGCGGGTCCCCACGGGCGACGGGTCCACGTGGACAGTGCTGGACGCGAACTACCTGGTAGTGGCTTCGGTAGAGCAGTTCCTGGAGTATCTGAGATCGGCGAAGTACTCGCCGAACACGGTGAGGGCGTACGCGAAGGGCTTGCAACTGTGGTGGACGTTCCTGGAGCATCGGGCGCAGCCGTGGGATCGGGTGGGAGTCACCGAGGTGGGGGGCGTTCGTTGGTCAGTTGCGGCGCCGGGGGGTCGGATCGGATCCCGCGGTACTCGTTTACGCCAACCACTTGGCGGATTCGACGGTCGCGCAGCGTGCCCGGGCGGTGATGAGCTTTTACCGCTATCAGACACAGCGCGGTGCCATGCTGGGCGGAGATCTGGTGGAGCGGGTGGCTGCGGCGCCTGGTCGCTATCTGCCGTTCTTGGAGCATGTGGAACGGAGGAACGGCCGGCGCCGCAGTAAGATCCGTATCCGCGTCCGACGGCAGATGGTGCCGGTGTTGCTGCCCGCCCAGATGACGGCGTTGCGGGAGGCGGAGGCTCGATGGGACGGCCGGCTCGGCGGGTGGGTTGGCGAACTGCGGTATCGCCTGTTGTGGACGCTGTTGGAAGAGACGGGGATCCGCCTCGGCGAGGCGCTGGGGCTGCAGCATCGGGACTGGAAAACCAGCACGGGCGATACCGCGCTGGTCGAGGTGGTCGAGCGCGATGATCATCCGCATGGTCAGCGCGCCAAGAGCGGCTCTCGGCGTATCCACGTCGGCGCCGGGTTAGATCGTCTGTATGGCGACTGGGTCTGGGCATTGTGCGAGGCCGGTGCCGACGTCGAACTTGAGGATTGGGATCGCGCCTATATCTTCTGCAATCTGCATCGCGGCCGGCGGTTCGCTCCGCTGCGGCCGGAGAGCATCTATAAGCATCTGACCTCGATGAAGCGAAGGGTTCCCGGGCTTCCCGCGGCGATGACTCCGCACTGGTTCCGGCATTCGCATGCGACGGCGCTGCTGTTGGCCGGGGTGCCGGAGCATGTGGTGTCGCGTCGGCTGGGCCACGCCGATATTCAGACCACCCTCAATCTCTACGGCCACGTCACCGAGGACGCCGAACTGCGGACTTGCGCTGATTGGCAGGCCGTTATCGACGTCTGGAGGGACTATCTCGCTAAAGGTGTCTCATTCACCGCGGTCGCCCGCGAGGCCGGGGTCAGCACCGACTTCCTCTACCGCCACCAGCGATTGCGGTCCCGAATCGAGCGCCACCGTGCCAAATCCGGCCTCGGCCGAAATCAGCGCCAACCCGGTGAGGAACTCAGCGGGTCGTCGTCCTCAGCAGTGCGCGCGCTGGCCCGAAGACTCGAAGACGAACGGCGGGAGCATCGTATACACACCGCCGAGCTACGCAGAGCGCTCGAAGCTGCGCACGGAGAGAACCTGGAACTTCGGCGGCGCTTGGCACGCTACGAGCCCGGCTGAGTCATGTCCGTCGGCCACCGGTGGTGTCCTTCCGCCGGTGGCCGACCTCATGGCAGCGCATAAAACTCCCGACGGAGTCCTTCAGTGAAGATCCGACTGGACCTCGGTCAGTCGAGGCCTTCGACGATGCGGAAGTCACGCTCGAAGCCGTCGGGGAGTTCGGCCAGCGCCTTCTGGTAGGCCGCGCTCGCGCGTGCGGCGACCGCCTGTTCGAAGCTGTCGAACTCGATCAGGACGGCGCGCTCGGCGATTCCGGCTTCGTGTGCGTCGACCCGGCTGCCGATGCTGGCGAGCACCCGCCCGCCCGCAGCCGCGACGGCTAGACCTGCCAGTTCGTTGTAGACATCAAGCCTCTCGGGGTCCTCGATGGTGGGGTAGACGCTGACCCAGTAGCCCTTGGGCATGGAACCTCCAGTGTTGGAATGAGTGCATGTGACTTACGGGTTGGTCTTCGACGAGCGTCGGCGAGCGAGGGCGAGGCTGGTCATCGCCGTGATCGCCATCGCGGCGACGCCGACCAGCGCCGCGGTGGTGTAGGCGTCGTCGTGCGGAAAGAGGAGGCCCGGGCCGGTGCCCGCGGCCAGGACCAGACCGCCGATGGCGCTGCCCAGCGAGTACCCGACGCTGCGGACGACGTAGTTGAAGCTCATGGCGCTCGACGTCTCGCTCTTGGGGGTGACGGCCAGGATGACGCCGGGCATCGCGGCCGAGAACCCGCCGACGCCGAAACCGAGCACGCCCATCGCCACGAACAGTTCTGCCAGGTCTGACCGGGCCGCCGCGAACAAGGCGAACCCGCCGCCGACCACGACGGCGCTACCGGCCAGCAGCAGGGGGTCAGCGATCCGCGTCCGGACCCGCGGCGTGAGCTTGCCGGCGACGAACCCCAGCACCGAGAACGGGATGAGGACCAGCCCGGCGACGAAGGTCGTCAGCCCGAAGCCATAGCCGGCGTCGTGCGGGGTCTGCGCGTACCGGGTGATGAGCGTGAGCAGCAGATACATGCCGATCCCGCCGACGAACATGGCGAGGTTCGCCCCAGCGACCGCCGGATGCCGCACCGCCCGCACATCGACCAGCGGCGTCGTGCTGCGCAGCTCGACGACGGCCCAGACGCAGAGCAGCACCACCGCGACGACGGCGAGGCCGGCCGCTACGGCGAAGTGCCCGCTCCACAGGTTCCGTTCGCCGGCGAGGAACAGCGTCAGGAGCAGCGCAGCGGCCAGGAGGACCGCGCCTGTCACGTCCACGCGGGCGGAGCGGCCTTCGGGGGCTTCGGGTACGGCGCGCCACGCGGCCAGGAGGGCGGCGGCGGTGACGACCAGGGTGAGGCTGTAGGCGGCCCGTACCCCGCCGAGCTCGGCGAGCAGTGCGGCCAGCGGGTAGCCGACGCCGGCCCCGATGATCGAGACCACCGAGATCTGGGCGATCACGGCCGCGCTGCGCTCCTCGGGGATGTGGTCCCGGGCCACGCCCATCATCAGCGCCGTCAGCCCGAGCCCGACCCCCTGGGCCGCCCTGCCGGCCAGCAGCCACGCGAACGGCAGCGGCAGCACGGTGAGCGCGCTGCCTGCGACGACGACCGCCAGCGTGGCCAGGATCGTGGCCCGCCGGTGCGGGCCGGCTCCGAGCCGGCCCAGGACCGGCGTCGCGACGGCGCCGCTGAGCAGCGCGACGGTCAGCGTCCACTGCGCACTGGTGAGCGAGACGTGGAACGAGGTCGCCACGCTGGTGATCAGCGGCGCGCCGAGGCTGGCGACTGCCGCCACGACCAGAGCGATGAACATCAGAGCGGGGACCAGTAGCCGCCCCTCGGAGTGCTCCGGGGTAGCGCTCATCGGTTGGTCTCGGTCGTGATGTGGGCGGGACGGATGCGAGTCCCGACCGCTTCCGCTCTTCCGCCCACAGCTCCAGATCGGCAACCGATCAGGGTGGGTCACCGGACCAGGGGGAGGAAGTCGGCGAAGCGAGGCGCGCCGGGCTCGTGCGGCACGCGCGTAGCGCGCGCGGCGAAGCTGACGGCGTGGTACCACCCGCACAGCAGAAGCAAATCGAGCAGCTGGAGCTCGTCGAAGACCGACACGAGCCGTGCCCACAGCGCGTCATCGATGTCGGAATGCTCATGCAGCGCGTCGACGGCGAGGATAAGCAGCTGTTCCCGCTCGGACGTCCAGCAGTTGTCAGCGGGGCCGCCGTGCACCAGGGATGCCGCCTCCTCGCGGGTGAACCCGACCCGTTCGGCGAACATCATCATGTGCACGCCCCACTCGTACTCGCAGCCGCATAGCACGCATGTCCGGTCGATGGCGATCTCGCGCTCCCTCATGGTCAGAGTCAGCTGTCGGCCCAGCTCGTAGCGCCCCCATCCGTGCATGGCGCCGGCCATCGGGAGGTTCCGGGCGAACATCCGGAACAGCCCGATCGGCGGCACGTCCCCGGGCATCATGCGCGCGAGTAGCGCACCGGCTTGGTCGGCGTACGGCGGTTCCAGCAGGGCTATTCGCGACATCGGAGCTCCCATTTGAGATTGTTTCGGAATTAGAAACGCGGGTTGGATGCTAATGTTTCTAAAACCGAAACGCAAGGAGTGTCATGCCGACACCACGCCCAGGAACACCGGTTCGTGGATCGACTACCGGCCGTCCGATCATGGCCGCGCTGGATCTCTTCGGCCGTCGGTGGGCGCTGCGAATTCTCTGGGAACTGCGTGCGGGTCCGCTCGGCGCGCGTGCCCTGCTGACACGGTGTGCAGGTTTGTCATCCAGTGTGCTCTACCAGCGGCTTCGCGAACTCACGTCCAGCGGGATCATCACCCCCTCAGTCGATGGCTACGAGCTCACTCAGCTGGGGGCAGCACTCATTCAGGCCATCCGCCCGCTCGACGAATGGGCGATCGCCTGGGCGCAGACGCAAGAGCAGAACGATCAGAATCCTGTGGAGGCATAGGGTCGAGGGCTCTTTGCGGTGATACCCAAGCCTGTCCTCGCCGGCGTTCTCCAAGAAGAAACACCCAGCGTGGTCGCGATCAATTCGCCCGCAGCACCGGCTGGTTTCATGCTTCTGTCGCCGCTATGCTGCCGACAGCACGACCAGAGAAGGTTCGATCACACTCCCGACGCGGGGGCGGATAAAACATGATCGATATCGATATCGGAGGCAGCGGTCACGGTCTGGTCGTCGTAGGAGGAGTACCAGGTGCCGGCCGTGGGGCGGCATTCCGCGTCGACCGCGACCCCGGTGCCGTCGCGCTGCAGCACGGTCTCGCGGGTCGTGCATTCCCCGGAGACGGTGTTCCAGTGCGGGAACTCCTCCCGGGAATACCCACTGGCAGAGCCTTCCTCGGCGACCGTGAGCCCGTCCAGCAGGGCGCGGGCCGCGCCGGCGTCCGGGATCCCCGGCGGCTCGGCATGACCGGCGCCGGGCTGAATCACCACGGCGACAGCGGCGGCGCAGACCACCGCGCGCGCTACAGACAGAAGCCCTCGCATACACGTCTCCATACCTCGAACGAGCACGGCAGTCGGATATCGCAGCACTGTAGCCGCCGGCAGCGACACCGAGATGGACATCGGGTAACTGCGAATTGTTGTCCCACCAGCTCGAATGGAGGCGGGCTCTCGGTGGGATGGTGAAACGGGCACAAGTCCTGGCGAAGAGGGTCGCTACACTTGCGCTGCTTGAGTTTTCGCCTCCATTACGCGTCCTCGGATCCGGGAGGTGGGTCTTCGACGCGAAGACGGGAAACGCTCGACGGACTTCGTCGTGCGCTCCCCGTCGGCGTGCCGGCGGGTCCACCCTCAGAAGAGAAAAGGACACCGCCTTGGGGACGAACCCAAGCCCTCCGTCACCCCCACCCCGGGAGGGCGGAAACCAAGGAGAGACGTTTCGGCGGCTCTTCACCGTAGTAAACACGGCGTTGAACATCCACCGCCTGGTGGTCTATCTCGCCGAAAACGGAGAAGCTAGGCCATTGATCACAGTGATCGCCGACCTAGCCCTCCACCTGTTGTGACCCGCTGCCTGGCATAGCTGAGGGACCACAGGATGCACGGTGCCCGGCCCACTCTCGGGTCGGGCACCGGTGTCACAGTCTCGATCTCGAAGCTCTGAACTGCTTGTTCAATGTCAAGCAAGACCGAGAATCCGCGTTCTATGTCAACAAACGAAGAACGCTAACATGATAACTTGTTAACATTTTTCATGTTCCTGGACCTGAATCGTCCTCGTGACAGCCCCAGCGCGCTGACCGTGCTACCGGGCCGGAAGCGTCCCTGACCCTGTCGAGAGCGGATATCTGCCCGCGATCAGCGCTTGGCCTGCATGCGTTCTGCTTCTCTCTTCCGGTTGCGGTAGGCCAGCTGTCGGCATTTGTTACTGCGGTTTATGTCGCGGCAATGGTTTCGGGGCCTGCCGACCCGGGGTTCCTGGGCCAGGTCGAGTTCGCGGCCACACCCACGACAGCGGCCAGCCTCTTCCCGCACCGAGTCTCCATCGCCGAGGTACGCCGCCAGACCATCGCGGTAATCCACGTTCTCCCGGACGCGCGATAACCGGGTCTCCAAAAGTCTCAGGATGCGCTCCCGGGGCGCATCAGCCTCCAGTTCAGATAGGAAGGCCCGGACGAGATAGACGTCTGAACTGTGCATGGAGGCTGCCAACGCGGCGGCAAGATCGTCTGGAAGAGACTGCTTCGCTACAGAATCACCGATGTAATCACGCCGAGTCGCCCGCCCGCTCATCAGTTCCGCTCCTTATTCTGCGCCTGCGCGACACCCAGTTTTCGCTGTCGGGTCGTGGGCCCGGGGGGCCGGCGGGCCGACCCCGCACCGGAACCCGCCAACACCCGAAGCACGAAGAAGCGGCGGGCCATACCCCCGGACGCACACCCCGACCCCGCCATCGCGCCCAGCAAATCCGCACGGCCGCCACCACGCGCCAACACGATCCGTTCCAGCACCGTGGGCAGCAGTTCCGATTGGGCGCCGCGATCGGATTGGCTGCCGACCTCCTC
>NZ_JARWOV010000170.1 GCF_029868855.1 Nocardia carnea
GGGGGGGGCGCCCCCCCCCCCCCCCGCGCTCAAACCCACCCCCCCCCCCCCCCCCGGCGGGGGGGCGGCCCCCGGGGCCCCCCCCGGTTCTTCGGCGTCGATCTCGGCCCGGTCGATCACCCGGCCGGTCAGCCGCTCGCCCTCGATGAGTTCCTGCAATTCGTTCTCCGCCGCCTGCCGCTGGCGGGCGGAGATCATGGCATTCACGGTAAGTACCGAGGACAGCAGCACAGCATCGGAGGGGGCACCGAGTATCGCGGTCGCCACCGCCCCGACACCCAGCACCGGAGTCAGCGGGTCGGCCAGCTCCCGCCGCATATGGCCGAGATAGCCGGTGATCGGTGCGAGCGCATTCGGTATCGCGCTGCGGCCGGCGGGCTCGCCGGTCTGCCGTTCCTCCGGGTTCGCAGGCGCCGGCAACCGGGACAGCACCTCGTCCGGTTCGAGAGCATGCCAGGGCAACAGCGGTGCGGGCGCACCCACGGCATCCGGCCGGGCGGCACGCAGACCGGTCACCGCGCCGTTGAACAGTCCGGCGAAGTTCGCCGCGATCATCGGTGCCGTCCGAGATCGGGCGTCCGGCGCGGCGGCCAGGATCAGCCCGGTGAGGCTGCAGGCCGACAGCGCCAGGGTGCGCCCGCGTTCGCTGACCTGTCGCGCGGGCCCGACCGCCGCCAGCGTGCGCCGCACCTGTTCGAGATTGCGGCACAGCAGATCCGCCGACCACGGCACATGGATACCGCCGCCTTCGCAGCCGATGAGCCCGATCGCGACATCGGCGTGGTGGAGCGCCTTGTGCGCCCGAGTGCTCAGCACCGCCACCGCGTGACCGTCCTGCTGCAGCCGTTCCACATGCGCGCTCAGCGAACCCCGCGCGGAGACGAATTCGTCTGCGAGCCCGCGTAGTTCGGCGGCGTCGCGGTGGCCGGCGAGTATGATGCGCAATCCCGCGCGCCGGGCGGCGTTGAGGACACCGTGCGCGCGTGGATCCAATTCACGGCCGACCAGCACCCGCCCGACGACTCGATCGCCGTCGCGTAGTTCCCGCTCGACCGGGCGGGTCGTGTTACCGCGGTCGCGGGTGCCGGAATTCGGGTGGACCAGCCGCACCGGATGGCTGTCGTGACCGTCGTCGTCCGCCGGCTCCCAGAGCAACCGTTGCGCGGTGCTCCAGACCCGCGCGTCCGGCCAGTCCGGGTCGGCGCTCTCCGCCTCGAGCACCACCCGCCGGGTGGTGGCCAGTGACTCGGCGTCGACCACCACCGCTGTCAACCTGTCGAAGCGCCGCCAGGCAGCCGGGTGCAGAGTCAGCACACCGGCGGCGGCCAGGGTGGTGGCGATGGTGGCGGAGTAGACCTCCCGCCCGGCGCGCGCCGCTTTCGGTGCACCGAGGATGAGGGCGTCGGCGATATCGCCGACCCGGCCGAGTCCGGCGAGCGTGGTGGCACCGGCGAGCGCCGCGGCGGAGGTTTCGTCGGCGACCCGTTCCACCGGCCCCCGCGGCAGATCGGTGGGCCGGGTGAAACGCGGCAGTGGTTTGTCGACCCGGAAATGCTCGGCGTCGACGATATCGGCCTCCCACTCCCGCCACTGCGCGTGCCGGGCCACGGCTTCGGTGAGGGCGAAACCACGCTGGACGGTATCGGCGACCAGATTGGTGACGCCGCCGGCCGCGCCCTCGCCGAGCGCCGAGCCCGCGGCATTGGCCACCGCCAGCAACAGATCGGTGCGGGTGGTGCCGAGCCGCTCCTCGAGGTGCCGGCGCAGCCGGGGCTGGGCATCGGTGAACGCGGCCACCGACCGCATTCCGCGCATGAACCCGCGCAACGGCGGTACGGTCCCGGCCGCGGAGATCGCGATCGCGCAGATATCGCCGGCCACCTCGATCGCGGCCGCGATCACCGGCTCGCGGTCCGCCGGGAATTCCACGGCGCGGCTCCAGCCGGCGTCGGCAACCTCGGATTCGCGTTCGACCTCTTCGATCTCCGCCAGTAACCGGTCCAGATCGGCGCCGCTGGACAGTGCTGTCACGATCCGCCCGGTCACCGCGTTGACCCGCCACCACTGCACGCCGCGCAATCGGCCCAGATGCTGTTCCAATGCCCCGGTGACCGCGGACCGGTGGCTGTCGTCGAGTCCCTGGACCTCGATGGTCGCCATATCCTCCGAGAACGCGACCCGGCGTTGCGCGCGCCGGTCGCGCGGGTCGAGCAGGGCGGCCAGGTCGTCACGTAGCCCGCTGTTCTGGCCGGGTAGCAGTGGCGCGATTCCGGAGGCCACGGTCGTGGCCATTTTCTCCGCGGTCCGAACAGGGGTCTCCACCACCTGCAGCCCGGTTTCGACCGCCCGCTGCGCCCCCGAACGCATCGCCCCGGTCACGGCGGCGACAGGTGTGGTGATCAGCTGGGGAGACAGGAGTGAGCGCACAGTCGGGGACATACGGGGGCGCTACCCGGCAGACGCCGCCGCAAACCGCCGAACGGGCTGTCGTAGGGCGCCGATAGTCTCGCCGGCATGTCCTCGGCATGGTTACGCGCGAACGCGGTGTCCTGGTCCCTGCCCCGTACCGCCGGTACGCTCGCCGGCGTCCTGTCCGATATGGAGTTCGTACAGGCCGATCCCATACGCGCACCGGCGCGCGCCCAGGATCTGATCCTGCGTCAGCGTGTCCGTGGCTACCGGGCCGGCGATCTCGACCGCCGCTATCGCGAACTCGGCATCGACGAGGACATCGTGTACGCCTATGGGTTCACCGTTCCCCGGTTGCGTCCGCTCCTGCACCCGCGCCACCACCCGCGCGCGGCGAACGGTGCCTACCCGCACGACAGCCACTCGGCCGAGGTACTGGAGTTCGTCCGGGAACGCGGGGTGGTGCACCCGCGCGAACTCCAGGAACATTTCGGTCATCGCGGGGTGGTGAACGCCTGGGGCGGCACCTCCTCGGCGACCACCGTGCTGCTCGAGGAGTTGCACCGCTACGGCCTGCTGCGGGTGGCCGACCGGGTATCCGGTATCCGGCGCTACGAGGCGGCCCCGGCTCCGGTGGAACCCGCCTTGGCTCCGGCCGAGCGGCGCCGGGCGCTGGCGTTGCGCATCGCGCGCACCCTCGCACCGGCAGCGGAATCGACACTCACCTCGACGGTCAACCGGGCCGTACGCCCGATCGGCGACGGCACCGGCTCGGCCACGATCCGGGAACTCCACGCCACCGGTGAACTCGACTCCCGCACCGTCGACGGCGTGCGCTACCTCTGGCCGGCCGATCTGGTGCCCACCGACCGCCCGGCGCCGGCCCGGGTGCGCTTTCTGGCACCGTTCGACCCGCTGGTCTGGGACCGGAAACGGTTCGGCGCGATCTGGGGCTGGGATTACCGGTTCGAGGCCTACACGCCCGTCGCGAAACGGATCCGCGGCTACTACGCGATGCCGATGCTGTGGCGTGACCGGGTGATCGGCTGGGCCACGTGCGCGGGTCCGGGCAGCGAGGTCGAAGTGGGCTATGTCGATGGCGTTCCCAGGAGCAAGGCGTTCGCGACCGCCTTGGACGCGGAGATATCCCGGCTCCGGGACTTCCTGACCCCTGGCTGATGCGGTGACCGGCAAGGTTCACCGGCTGTAGGTCCATTGCCGGTCGATCTGATGTTTTGCCGTCGATCCGACGCGAGTGTGGGCTCCTGCCATCGGGCTGACGCAGGTCTGTCCTTCGGCACGGTGCCGGAGTCTGCGGTCGGCGGTTGCTGTCCCCGCGATCGCGGGGACAACAGGCGATCGGTGGGATCGGCGTGCTTGTTTCATCGGTCGACCGGTTTCGGTGCTGCCTGCGCGGTGGCCACCTGTTCCCGTTGCGCGGTCGGTGCGCGCGGTGGCAGTATGACGCCGATATGCCAGTGGTTTCCGAGATCGTTCGTGACAGTCTCGATGGTCTGTCGGTCGGTGACGCGCTGGGTGCTCAGTTCTTCGTGCCGGGTCGGTCGCTGCCCGATCTTCTCGCCGGCCGGCCGCCGGCGGCGCCGTGGCAGTGGACCGACGACACCGAGATGGCCTGTTCGGTATACCGGGAAGTCCGGGACCGGGGCCATATCGACCGCGACGCACTGGCAGCGGCCTTCGCCGACCGCTGCGAACCCTACCGAGGCTACGGCGCCGGCACGGTCGTTGTGCTGCACGAGATCCGCGACGGCCGTCCCTGGACCGAGGCCGCGGGCGCGGTTTTCGGCGGGCGGGGCTCCTGGGGTAACGGAGCCGCGATGCGTGTTGCTCCGCTGGGCGCGTATTTCGCCGGAGATCCGGACCGCGCCGCGGCGCAGGCAGCGTTGTCGGCCGAGGTGACACATCGGCATCCCGAAGCAATTGTCGGCGCCATGGTGGTCGCTGTCGCCGCAAGTCATGCTGCGGCCACTCGTGGAAAGTCCTGCGCACCAGGAGAATTGCTGCAGGTGGTCGAGCCTTATCTGATCGACGGACGGACCGCTGCCGGTGTCCGCCGCGCTCGGACCCTTCTGGGCCGGTCGGTTGCCGAAGCCGCATACGAACTCGGCAACGGAGCAGCGGTCAGCGCGCAGGACACCGTGCCGTTCACCCTGTGGGCCGCCGCCACGTTTCTCGACGACTATCCCGCAGCTGTCACCGCATGCATCGAAGCCGGTGGCGATGCGGATACAACCGCCGCGATCGTCGGAGGAATAGTGGCGGCGCACACCGGAGCCGGTGCCCGGGGAAGAGTCCGTGGAATACCCGAGCAGTGGCTGTCGGCACGAGAGCCACTGCCACCGTGGTCGCGGAATTCGTGGTCGCCGAAGGACGGGTAACCACCGGGCAGGCAGGAGCCGCACTACTCCGAGCCCTGTCACTTCCCCTGATCGAGCGGGCACTCGAAGAGAGCCCCGTGACTCCACGCCTCTCCTCGTTCGGCCACTCGGCGTGCTCGTTCCCGCCCGGCGTTGACCTGGTGCGTGGCCCGCGCCGGTGGCGTTTGCCGCATCTCGTCCTGGGTAGCCGCCCACCGGATCAGCCCGGCACCGGCGCGGCCGCTCGCGGGCGCCGTGTTCGTGCCGGGGACAGCGTACGAGGCCGTCGGCCGAGGGAGCGGATATGAAGGCTGTGACGTGGCAGGGCAAACGCAATGTGCAGGTATCCGATGTGGCCGATCCGCGGATCCAGGAGCCGGGTGATGCCGTCGTCAGGGTGACCTCCACCGCGATCTGCGGGTCCGATCTGCACCTGTACGAACTTCTCGGCCCGTATATGTCCGCGGGCGATGTGCTCGGGCACGAGGCGATCGGGGTGGTCGAGGAAGTCGGCTCCGAGGTCACGAACCTATCGAAGGGTGATCGGGTGGTGGTGCCGTTCCAGATCAGCTGCGGTGGGTGCGTGATGTGCCGGCAGGGGCTGATGACCCAGTGCGAGACCACCCAGGTGCGGGAGCAGGGCTGCGGGGCGGCGCTGTTCGGCTACTCGAAGCTCTACGGTCAGGTACCGGGCGGGCAGGCCGAATATCTCCGGGTACCGCATGCCGATTTCACCCATATCCGGGTGCCCGACGGGCCCGCCGACACCAGGTACCTGTTCCTGTCGGATGTACTGCCGACCGCGTGGCAGGCCGTCGAATACGCCGCCGTGCCGGACGGCGGATCGGTGACCGTCCTCGGGCTCGGGCCGATCGGTGAGATGGCGGCGCGGATCGCGCACCATCGTGGCCTACAGGTGATCGGCGTGGACCTGGTCGCCGAACGACTGGACCGGGCCGCCGCGCACGGTATCGACACCATCGACCTGCGGGCCGTCGGTGACGGTCTCGCCGACGCGGTACGTGATCGCACCGACGGCCGCGGCAGCGATTCGGTGATCGAAGCGGTCGGTATGGAGGCGCACGGGTCGCCGGTGGCGGCCGCGGCGCAGCGGGCGGTGTCGTACCTGCCCGCGGCGGTGGCCGGGCCGGCGATGAACCTGGCGGGTCTGGACCGGCTCGCCGCGTTGAACGCGGCGATCGATATCGTGCGGCGCGGCGGAACGATCTCGATCATCGGTGTGTACGGCGGTATGGCCGACCCGATGCCGATGCGGGTGCTGTTCGACAAACAGATCCAGTTGCGCATGGGCCAGGCCAATGTGAAGCGGTGGTCCGGCGATATTCTGCCGCTGCTGGACGACAGTGATCCGCTCGGCGTGGAAACCTTCGCGACCCACCATCTGCCGTTGTCCGCGGCGCCCGATGCGTATCGCATGTTCCAGGCCAAGGACGACGGCGCGATCAAGATCGTCCTGGATCCCGCCGCCTGACGCGGCTCGGCGCACGACGGTCAGGCGATCGCCAGATATGCCGCCAGGCCGATCCCGCACAACGACACCCCGATCCGCATCCCCGCAGGCGGCAGCCGGGCGACCACCGCGGGCCCGAACCAGCCGCCCGCGAAGGCGCCGATCCCCATGGCGGCCGCCGCGAGCCAGTGCACGGGCCCGAAGATCGCGAAGCCGATCGCGGCCACCAGGTTGGCGACTCCGGTCAGCACGCTTTTGAGAACGCTGGCCCGCCAGATCGTCTCGGAGGTGCAGACCAGGATCAGCGCGAGGAACATCACGCCCGCACCGGCGCCGAAATACCCGCCGTAGAGCGCGACGACGGCAGTGGCGAGCGGGTACAGCCGGGGAAAGGTGCGATCGCCCGCGAGTGCCCGCAGTTTCGGCTGCAGGAGCAGGCTCACCGAAGCGAGTGCGATGAGGACCGGGACGATCGCGTCGAAGACCTCGGCGGGTGTGGTCAGCAGCAGTAGTGCGCCGCCCAGTCCGCCGAATGCCGCACAACCGGCATGCAGGATGAGCGCCCGCGAGTCGTCCGCCACCGCCGCACCTGCCTTTGCCGTGGATCCGGCGCCGACGGCCACCATCGCGACGGTGTTGGTCACGTTCGCCGATACCGGGGACAACCCGGCCGCCAGCAGCGCCGGATACGAGATCAGCGAGGCGAGGCCGGTGACGTAACCGACGATTCCGGCGAAGAATCCGGCGACCGTGACAAGTCCGACGGTGAGCACGGTCAACGGTGTCGGTCTCCTGCGTGGAACGGGCCCGTTCGGTGATCGCCCGGGGATCACCGCTGCCGCCGTCCGGGCATTCATCCGACGACTTGCCGCAGCATAACGCGTTCAGGGGATGCACCACACAACGGGATATTTGCGACGAAACCTCGGAATGTCTCAGTTCGGGTTGAACTTCGGGGCGAAGTGCGGAATACCTATTAGCGGAGTTGCGCGGTCGCGGCACCCCCCCGCCCGGGGGCGAAGGAGGCAACTCTGCG
>NZ_JARWOV010000171.1 GCF_029868855.1 Nocardia carnea
AGCGTTGGCAGCCGCGCACCCCAGCGAGTGACACGTCGCCCCGCCGAATGCTGAAGAAGAACTCTGAACCGTTTGCTTGACTTCCACCCGGCCGTGAACGGCCGAATTCCTCCTGAACCTCACGGTTCTCCGGGGGGGTCCCCCATCACACCCCCCCCGCCCGCGCGCCCGCGGGGGGGCGCCGCCGCGGCGAAGGCGTGGGAAACCAGGTTCCAAGGTGACCTGAGCAGCGATCAGCGGCCGAGCGACTCTTCCGCGTCCCGGACCGATGCCGGGAACAAGGCCGCCGATCCATCTCGATAGGCAGCCCCGTTGTGGATATGCAGAATCGCATCGGCCGCATCCACCGTCTCGCGCTCGAGCGGGAAATAGCCGTGGGCCGGTGTGTGGTCGAGGCGCGTGGTGGCGGCTGGGATCTCGGTGGGCGCTATCAGCTCCCGGGTGGTGACGCGGCCCTGCAGAAAACCCTCGTAGGTGCCGGCTGCGGGTTCGGGCATGCCGATGGTTTCGTCGCGGCCCAGACTGCCGATGACGACGGAGTACCGGGAGCCCAGCAGCGATCCGACGACGGCCCCGGCACTGTGCCATTCGAGGTCCATATCGCCCATACGCATCCGGCTCGTATTGCGCTGCAGGTGCAGGTTGTGGGCGAACACCAGGGTCGCGCCGCGGCCCGCCTCGATACGCCGGATGTCGAGGAGATTCTGGGCCATGAGCGCGTCCCGGGTGGCGCACATCCGGGTCCACCGGGCTTCCTGTCCGGTGGGTTGCGCCGCCTGCCGGTGGTACCGCAGCATCCCGATTCCGGCCGTCAGATAGGTCTCGGCCCGAACCCATTCGGCACGCGAGGTTTTCGCGACCAACTCCGGCGCGCGTACGTAGAGCTCGGTGAGCATATCGTCGGCCAGCACCCGGAGAACGCCGGCTTCGTTCGTCGCACCGGGTGATTCGGCCGAGTCCAGGACCGCCTCCGTGCGGTACCAGCGCTCGTCCGCTCCCGCCGGGCCCGCCACATCATGGTCGAGCCCCAGGTAGTCACGGGCGTGTTCGAGATATGTGCGGGGGCTCGGTGCGCTCATGGTCTCCATCGGCGCGTCGAAGCCGTAGAAAGCCAGACGTTCTTCGGCAGGCCGGTTCTCGTTGTATTCCCGCATCCAGGCGACCAGCTGCTCGTTGGCCGCGACCTCGCCGAAACCGTGCGAGAACCCCGCGCGCATGGCGCCCTCGAGTGTGCCCACTCCGTCCCGGACGTAATCGTCGACGACCAGCGCGGCTACTCGATCGGTTTCGAGTGCTATCGACCGGAAGCCGCGGCCGGCCGATTCGGCGAACAGCTCGTTGCGGGTCCAGGCGAAGGCCGGCTCCAGGTGGGTCGGTTCACCGAATCCCAGCAGGTCGGCTGAGTAGATGTCGGATATTTCCGTATCGAAGGTCATTTCTTCGATCGTATCTTTGAAAGATCGGTTGAGACTTCTCCAGCAGTTACCTGAACCCTGTGGAATACAGTCTCAAATCGTGAGCACACTGCGCCCGGCCGACCTGGCCCGTGAGCACGGACTCTCGACCCAGGCCGTCCGGAACTACGAACGCGACGGGTTCATCCCCGCCGCCGAACGCACCCCCAGCGGCTACCGCATCTATACCGAGGTGCACGCCGCGGCTCTGCGCGCCTATCTGGCTCTCGTCACCGCATACGGTCACGCCCTCGCCGGCCGGATCATGACCGGACTACACGACGGCGAACTCGACACCGCCCTGGATCTCATCGACCGCGGCCACCACCAGCTACTCCGTGACCGCGAAACCCTCGATGCCGTGCGGAAGGCGATCGGTCATCTGACCACCGGAACCGGCGCCACCACCGAGAGTGCTCCCGGCCCCACCACGCGCACTGTCGGGGAACTCGCCCACCACCTCCGAGTCACCCCCGCGACCCTGCGCAAATGGGAAACCGCCGGCATCCTCACCCCCGTCCGTGACCCGTCCACCGGATACCGGGTCTTCCACGCATCCGATATCCGCGATGCCGAACTGGCCCACCTACTCCGGCGCGGCGGCTACGGGCTCGCCCATATCGCCACCGTGGTGGAACAGATTCGTACGGCCGGCGGCACCGGCGCACTCGCCGCCGCGCTCGCGGGCTGGCAACACAAACTCACCGCACGTGGGGTCGCCATGCTGCAGGCAGCCGGACTGCTCGGACACTATCTGCGCTACACCGAATGCCCATGATCCGATTCAAACCTCGAGAACGACGGGCAGCCGGCGCAACCCGTGCAGGGCGCGCGACTGCAGGGGTGCAGCCTTTCCGGCGGCGCGCGCGTCCGGATACCTTTCGAAGAAACGCTGGACAGCGACAGCAGCTTCCGCACGGGCGAGCGCGGCACCGATACAGAAGTGGATTCCGGCACCGAAGGTGAGATGGCGGTGCGGTTCTCGGCGACGGGGGTCGAATACGTGTGGGTCGGTGAAGATTTCCGGATCCCGGTTCGCGGCCGCGAGGAGCAGCACGATCGGTGTTCCGGCGGTGATGGGTCGATCGGCGAGCCGGGTATCGGCCTTGGCGACCCGGACGACGTACTGGACCGGGGTGTCGTATCGCAGGGATTCTTCGATCACCTGTGTGTAATCACCGTCGGCCGGATGGAGGCCGGGCTGCCGCAGCAGCATGTGCAAGGCATTTCCGAGCAGATGTGTGGTGGTGCCGAAACCGCCGACCAGCAGCATGCTGCAGGTAGCGATGGCTTCGCGCAGGCTCAACTGTGCCGGGCACTGATGCGCCAGACCGGCGATGAGCCCGGCACTCTCCGGCGTCGCCTGCTCCAGACGATCCTTGAAATACGCCGTCATCTCGGTGACGAGCGCGCGGGACCGCTCCCGCTCCTGTGCTGTTCTCGCCCCGTCCAGCAACGAAGCCAGTACGTTGCCCCAGGCAGCGAAACGCGGGGCATCCGTGGGCGGCAGGCCGAGAATATGCGAGATCATCGCCATCGGAACGGCTTCGGCATAGTTCGCGATCAGGTCGGTGACCCCACCGCGCGGAAGTTCGTTCAGGCAGTGCTCGACACTCTTTTCGATCCGGGGCGTGAGGTCGGTGAGTTCGCGCCGGTGGAACGTCGGTGCGGCCAGGGACCGCAATTCGGTGTGCCGGGGTGGTTCCAGCTTCAGGAACGAGTCGTCGACCGGATGGACGAGCGTGACGTCGCCGGTCGCATTGCGCCGGCGGGCCGACGCGCCGATCGGCGCCGGGCCGAAGTCGCCGCTGGTGAGAACCTCGTGACACAGGCTGTGCGAGGCGGTGAACAGCAGGCCGCGGCGACTGGTGGCCAGCGGCCCCCGGGCACGGACCTTCTCGTATTCCCGGTGCCGGTCGGACCCGGGGCGAGCCCACAGGATCCGCGCGCCCGGGTCACCACGAAGGACATCGGAGAAGAGCCGTGCCTTTTCCAGAGACATTGCTGCCATGGCCGGTCTCGACCCGGCCCTATGCGCCGACTGCCGGTTCGGCGGGTACCTGCCGGGCAGGATGGTAGCTGGACCAGTAGTACTGGCGGTAGAAGTTCTCCGCCAAGGTCACCCAGGTGTCCAGCTGGTCGAGATCGCCCAGGAACCGATGCATGTTGACGAGCAACCAGCTCCACACCGCCTGGCTGTCCCGGCAGTTGTCGCAGTCTCCGGTGGTGGCGCAGTACTGGACGCTGTGATCGGTCCGGTATGCGTTGAACCGGCCGACGATCGGGTGCCCCTCGGTCAGCCGCTGGGCGTGCGCCGGATGATCGTTGCTGATACTGGGGCAGGTCTCGGCCCCGAAAGTACCCCAGTGGGTATTGCCGGTGACCAGCGTGCGGAAGTAATAGGGATGGCCCACAACGGTATCGGGGTAGGTTTCGCGCATCCGGGTCATTTCCTCGATCGCCCGTTCTTCGTTGCGCAGCCGGGCGGTGGGGTCGGTGCCGTTGTCGCTGTAATAGCCGAAGTTGATCTGGTTACCGTTCTCGGCGATGGCCTCGACGGTTCGTTCGAGGTACGGCATTCCGGCTTCGCTGAGCGTGTAGACCCAGGTGGCCCGCGGGTCGTCGGTATAGGTGCGCAGCGCCTTGTCGAACAACCCCGTGATCCGCCGGCCGTTGACTCCGTGGCCACGCAGCTCGTCGTCGACCGGTCCACCGCCCCACAGGGATACCGCGATGGCGAGATCTTCCAGCCCGTCGTAGGGAATCGGCCGCGTCCCGTTCGTCACTACCGTGACATTGCGGATCGTCTCCGCGAATACGCGTACTCGGTCCAGGACGAGAGCCGGTTCACCGCCGATGAGCAGTGTGCTGGTGATCCTCTTGTTGTCGCGCAGATCTTCGGCGAACGCGCGGATCGTGCCCAGATCACGAATCTCGATGCTCTGCTTGTCCATATCGTGTTCGAAGAACCAGCAGCCCTTGCACCGCAGGTTACAGGCGTCGGTAACCCAGACCTCCACGGTCCGGATACCTCGGGCTACTTCGTTCACGCGCATCAATCGTTCGGCCAGAGCCGGATCCTGTTGCGCGAGCTCGAATGCTCGGGTTAATATGCGTTCCTTGCTTGGCCTGACGTCCAGGAAAACGGGCTGAGCCACGACATCCTCCTCGGTGCGATGCGGCAAGTTCTGCGCGCTGCTAGATGTCACCGGCTGGCCGAACATGTCAAGAAACCGACAGTTGCTGCCGATGCGCTGCCGAATCAGCGGGATTCGGCGGTGGGTTGGTGAGAATGCGGATACGGAGCGGTCTACGGAACTGAAATCGTTAGCGCCACAAAGAATTCTAGAATAGCGCTGCTGACAGCGCGACCCCCCTGCCTCATCCTCGACACTTTTTACGATAGGTCCAAGGATTACAGGAGCAATTCCGGCGCAACCATACGCGTTGCGTAACTTCTACATGCCTATGTAGAGAGGTCGCATGGCAACACGCCGGCGAACAACCCGCGGTGCAGCCGCCTCCGGCCACACCGCAGCAACGTCATGGACCGAGCGGTGGAGACGGTGGGAACATCACCGGCATCGACGAGAGTGCGCGGTGGAAAGGCCCTGGCCGCCAATGCAGTTCCTCGGCGCGGCAGGCGAGCTGCACTTCGGGAAGCGCGTCTAGCAACTGATCGATCGCATTCTGGGCAACCAAATAGGCGATCGACCTGGCCGGGCACGTATGCGGACCCGAACCCCAGGCCAGATGCGCGTTGTTGTCGGTGTACTGACCCGCGTGGATCGCCGGATCATTGTTACAGGCCGACATACCGATGAGAACCGGCTGATCGGCGGGTAGCCAGACACCGTCGAGCATGATCGGCTGCCTCGGGTAGCTCAGGCAGTAGTTCGCCATCGGCGGGTCGGTGTACAGCAGTTCGTTGAGCGCGTCCCGGGTGGTCGGCGCCGCGCCGGGTGCCGATGTGCCGGTGAACCGCGGATCGGTGATCATGAGAAGCAGGGTGTTGACCGTCAGGTTGGTCAGCGGCTCGATCCCCGCCCCGTACAGCACAGCCAACTGGTGCACCATCTCCGAATCCTCGAGCCGTGCCGGGTGGGCCAGCAGGCGGGAAGTGACGTCCCGCCCGGGTTCGGCGCGCTTGAGTGCCACCAACTCCAGGAGCGCTTCGTTGATCCTGGCATCCGCTTCGGTGGCGGCGGCGCCGCCTTCGAACATGGCGGCCATCCCGGCGGCGATGTACTGCCCGAGATCCGGCGGACAACCCAGCATCGCGTTGAGCACCTGGAAGGTCAGCGGAAAGGCGTACTGGCCGATGAGTTCGGCTTTACCGTCCATGCAGAAATCGTTGATCAAAGGGGTGGCAACCGCTTCGACATTCTGATGCATGGAAAACAGGTCGACCCCGTCGAGAGCGGCCGTGATCGCCTGCCGGTACCGGGCATGCTCCCGTCCGGTACTGCGCATCACATTGGGTCGCCACGCCATCATGGGCATGAGCGGGTGGTCGGCGGGGACGTTCTTCTCCCACGAGCGAGCGTCGGCCGGAAAATGCTCGGGGTCGTTGAAGATCCGGATGGCCGTGTGGTACCCGATCACCAGGGTGGCCGGAATTCCGGGCGCCAGCTCCACCGGCGCCAGGGTCTTGTGCTGGTGGCGCATCTGCTCGAAGGTTCGATGCGGATCGGCGGCGTACTCCTCGGTGTACAGGGCCGTTCGAGGCGGAGTACCGGTCCGGCCGGGTGCGGAGTACGGGCAGCCGACGGTGCCGGTTTCGGGCGACGGTAGGGACTTGGCCAAGGCCTTCGAACTCCAATGAAAGCAACAACAACAGATCAGAAGTTGTCTCAGTTGCGACATCTCCTGCGTCGGAACAGTATTGGTGTAGGCCACTGACCGCAAGCGGGCGGGTAGTGCGATCTACCACTCGAAGGGCACGAAGACCCAGCGAGCCGAGTACGGATCCGGACGGCGGGTCCGGCGGTTCAAAATCCTCGGATACGGTCGGGAACCACCCGGATCGGCACCGAATACTCGGCGCGGAACTGCTCGGCCGTCATCGACAGGCCCGCCAGCCCGTCCCGGTATTTCTCGAGGTAGGCCGCGACCTCATCCGGGTCGGTGGCCAGCTCGAGCCGGGCGGAACCACCGAACACCACGATATCGCCGCCGGATTCGGCGCTGTTGAAATGCAGCGCCACCCGGGGGTTGCGGGCGATATTGCGGAGCTTCGGCCGGTCGGGCTGACTGAAGATCAGGAAGGAGCCTCCCTGCCAGTGGAACCAGATCGGGTTCGGCTGCGGGGTGCCGGTGGGACCGACGGTACTCAGCCAGACGATCTCCTCGCGCTCGAGGCGCGCAGCAACCCGTGCACCGAACTCCGTTGCGGGGTCGAACAATTCGTTGACCTGCGGTGTTTCCATGGGCCGACCTCCAGATCGTCGGGGACTTCGCCGGAACAACACCCTCACCCGCGGGCCGATTCCCCGCAAGAGCGACCACCGCGGCAAAACCGTAAGCATTCGATAACAGCTTATTTTATAGGACACTTTTCCGCCGAAATGAGCTCTTGTGGCACGCCGCCGTGCGAGACTTCTGCCGTTCGTCAACCCCCCTGAGAGAAGACATCATGAGAACACTCGCCCTGCTGGGCGCGACCACGCTCGCCTTCGCTGCGGCAGGCACCGTCGTCGCTGCCCGGCCCGCGGTCGCGCAACCCTCGCAATGCCACTCCTCCTACGATCCCTGCGTCCCCATCACCAGCGACGTCGACTGTGCGGGCGGCAGCGGCAACGGCCCGGCGTACACCGGCCGGGTCCGGGTGACCGGTCCGGACGAGTACGACCTGGACCGCGACGGCAACGGAATCGGCTGCGAGAACAGCTGAACCACGAGGAGCGCCCGCCGACGCCGTTCACCACCAGCCCAGCAGCGGACGCAACGCGCGGCCGAGCGGGCCTGCCAGGGAACGGGAGAAGCTGGCGCTCAGGTGGTGTTCGTCGTGATAGACGAGGATATTTCCCACGACGACCGGGCACAGGTCGTCCGTACAGACGGCGTCGCTGAGATCGATGGGGAAGACATTCGGAAAATACGACGCCGGTTCGAGGCCCGGATTCATCTCGTCCAGGGCATTGATACGATGCATCCCGCAACCTGCCGCGGTGCCGCCGAAGGCCAGGCAGTCGCCCGCCCGATACGGGACACCGCCGTCGCGGCGCAGCCAAGGAGTATCGCGGATCGTGATCACATTCAGGCCCTGATCGGCCATTGCCGCCCAGATGTCTGGATAACCGGGTGGGGTTTCGTCACCACTTTCCAGACGCGGATGGGTGCCGATGGTGAACACCCAGTCCGGCCGGTCGGTTCCCAGTCGATCGATGACGTCGCGGGACCAGTCGCGGCAGTCGGGAATGGCTTCGCCCTTGTAGGTGGCGTCTTCCGCGAGGGTCAGTGCGCAGCCCATCTTCAGGTAGGTCCGGATACGGAAGCTGTGTTGTTCGGCGAGGATCTGCAAGGCGGGCAACCAGTGCTCCACATGCGAACTCCCCGCCATGGCCAGCGTTCGCTCCGCGCCCGGGTCGCCGTACGTGCACGTCACGACATCGCGAGTGTCCCAATCGGCGATACAGCCGTCCAGCGTCGAGGGTGGCAGATCGGCCGAGACCTCCAGGGGACTCGGCCGTACCCGGGCATCCGGAACAGGCGCATCGGACGCGAGCGCTTCCGCACCGGGGTAACGGACGGGGTCGAGAGCGCCGGGCACGGTCGCCTGCCCCACGACGAGGACCTGCCAGGCGATTGTTACCGCGACCATCGCGATCGCGACCGCCGACACCGCCGTTCCGGCCACCCGCCGGTACCGCGGTGACCCGGCATCCGCAGCGGGTCCGGACCCGGTGCGCAGCCGGAGCGGCTGTTCGACCCAGCGATGTGTGCACCAGGCGAGCACCAGCGACAACCCGGCGATCGCGACGCCGCCGGCGAGCCCCGTCCGCGGCTGGTCGCGGTAGGCGAGGTAGAAGATCAGGATCGGCCAGTGCCACAGGTACAGGGGGTAGGCGATATCGCCGAGCCTGCGCGCCGGCGGGGCGGCCAGGACTCGGTTCGGCCACGGCCGGTCCTCCGGGGCGAGACCGGCGCCGGACAGGATGAGCGCCAGACAGGCGCCGACAGGCAGCAGGGCGGCCGGACCCGGGAAGCGGTTCGCGCCGTCGACGATCAGCCATCCGCATCCGACGACTCCGGCGAGCCCCGACCACGCCAGCACATGCCGTAACGGTCGCGCCGGTGACCGAGTCCACGCAGCGAGCACCAGCCCGGCTCCGGCCAGCAACTCCCATGCCCGGGCGAAGCTGTCGTAGTAGTTCCAGCCCTGATACGTGGCCGTACCGTATGCCGCGTACACGAACGATGCGACCGCGGCGACGGCGATGACGACCCCCAGTATCACCCGCACCCGCCCCTGATATCCGAGGTGCCGGCACAGTGCCCGGCGATCCCCGTGAACACCCTCGACGCGCTGCGAAAGACCGCCTCACCCCGGACAGGGGCCCCACCCGGGTGGCAGATCCCGGAGCAATCAGCGCACCGGCCACGATGGGACCAGACGGCGACCGTCCCGGATCGGTCGGGTTTGTCGGTGGGTGCACCCGTGCGGTAAACAGGTCGCGTCTCGTACACATGGGTAAGGGTTTTTTTCGTGGTCGACACGCTGGCGAGGACGGACGCAGCTACTCCGCAGGCCGTTCCACCCAGATCCCGCCCGTACAATCACACCGCCGATTTCGTGCGAGTCGCCCTGTTCACGCTGGTCGTCGCCTCGCATACGCATGGCACCACCCCCGATGTGGCCGGGGGGACCGGAGTGATGGCCACGGTCGGCCACACCACCCGGTACGGTTTCGTGGCCATCACCGTTTTCGTGCTGTTTCTGGGCTATTCCGATCGCACAGTGTCCCCGGTCGCATTCTGGCGACGCCGCTTCGGTCAGATCGTGCTGCCGTATCTGGCCTGGTCGGTGCTCTACACCGTGTTCCTGGTGTGGTGGGACGACGCCGCTCCGACGCCCGGGGCCGGCGAGCTGGCCCGGGATTCGGTGTCGAGCATCCTGACCGGGGACGGCTGGTACCACCTGTATTTCCTGCTGATCTCGATGCAGATCTATCTGCTGTTCCCCGCGCTGCAGTGGTTGATCGCGCGGACGGCCGGCCACCATCTGGAACTCCTGGCCGTCGCCGTCACGATCCAGCTGGCCATGTTCGTCCTCTTCGATTGGCCCGGCGGCCCCGCGGTCCTCGGCTGGGGGACCTACCACCACCTCTGGAAAACCCTCCCGATGTACGCGTTGTTCGCGGTGATGGGCGCGCTGCTCGCGGTGCATTTCGAACGGGTCGATGCCTGGATCCGCGCACATCTGCCCGTCGTCGTCACGGCCGCCGCCCTCGGCTGTGCGTACGGCATCATCGGCCACCTACGCGATGTGGACGCCGGTATCCACCCGGCCCGCAACTCGTCACCGTGGAATCCCCAGTTCCTGCCGCTGTTCGTCGGCGCACTGGTCCTGCTGTACCTGGTGGGCATGCTCTGGAACGACCATCGAGGCGCCGGTACGGGAGTGGTCGGGCGGGTCGTCGGTTACGGCGCGCTGCGCGCGTTCGGCGTCTTCGCGGTGCATCCGATGATGATCGATATCGTGTATCGGGTGCTGCCGGTGGACTGGCTGCTCGCCCCGGTCCCGCACCTGCGCTCCACCGTCCTCACCGTCATCGTCCTGGCCGCCAGCCTCGCCGTGGTGGAGATCGCACTGCGAACACCGTTGAGCAGTGTTCTCGTCGCCCGGCCACGGCAGCCACTGTGGCGGCGGAAGACCGTGCCCCACGCAAGCCGGGACCGCGCCCACCTCGGGGCGGGGTAGCCGCCCTGGTCGTCTACTGCGGTTCGGAAGTCACGGCTGTTGTCGCCGTCGCCGCGTCGACCGCGACAGGGCGCGGGCGCCCCGGTCCCCGGGTTCGTGCTCGCGGTACGGGGCCGGCGCCCGGCCCCTGGGGTCGGAACCGGCGAAGCAGCAGCACTGTCCCGTCACTGTCGCCGTACCGCCGGCCAGGCGGTGTCCTCGGAGTAGGTTCGGCAACCGCAGGATTCGGCCGTGTCCAGCCCGACCGCCGGCCGTGCGGATTCCGCCGTTTCCGTCGGTTCGGCCGCTTCGCCCAGCAGCCGGTCCAATGCGGTGCGGGTGATGGCGCCGATCGGCTGCCGTACCGAGGTGAGGGTGATCTGCCCGAATCCTCCCGCGGTATCGGCGTCGAATCCGACGACCCGGATATCACCGGGTATCCGTAATCCGGCGTCGGTGACAGCGCGTATCGCGGCCGCGGACTGGCCACCCGTACCGATGACCATTCCACCGGGCGGCCGCACGCTGTCCCGCAGGAATGCGCGCACTGCGGTGTAGGCGCCTTCCGCCGTCAGGTCGGTGCGGACCACCCGGTGTTGCGCACCGGCGACCTCGGTGAATCCCGCGTATCGCTGTGCGACGGTTTCCCGGTCGCCGTGGCGGACATCGTCATGGGTGAATCCGCCCACGAAGACGAGGTTCTCGCACGCATGCGCGGTGGTGAGGTGGCGGGCCGCGAGCCGGCCGGCGGCGCGGTGGTCGGCGCCGACGATCGGCGAGTCGATCGCACCCCGGCTGTTGTGCACCCAGACCACGGGGATACGCGCCCGCTCACAGATCAGCGCCGTCCCCGGGGCGTCCGCCGCGCCGACGACCAGCAGACCGTCGATTCCGACGTCGATGAACGCGGCGGCGAATTCCCGTTCCCGCTCGGGATCGAATCCGGTGTTTCCGATCATTGTGAGGTGATCCCGTGCCCGCGCCTCGATTTCGACGCTGCCGGCGAATGCTCCGAACAACGGCATCGTCATATCGGGAACGAGCAGGCCGATCTGCCGCCAGCGGCGTGGCCGGCGCAGGGCCTGTGCGTTGCGGTCGGGCCGGTAGTTCAGTGCGTCGGCCGCGGCGACGACCTTGGCGCGGAGCCGGTCCGAGACCGGGCGCGGCCCGTTGTTCATGACATAGCTGACAACGGCCGTCGAGGTGCCGGCGCGGCGGGCGACGTCGGCGAGGGTGGGGCGTTTGACACTCACGATCGATCCAGTCTGGTCGTCGGGGACTCCGGTGCCGGAGGGTTTGATTCGGCCCGATTCTTACACTGTGCACGCTGCCGCGGCCTCCCTACGCTAATCGATTAGACCCGTTACGAGCAGGACCCACGGGTGTAACGAGCGAAGGGTGAACTAGACGCATGGCATACACACGACCGACTGGCGTCACCTGGTGCGACCCCGAGAACGCCTACGACAGTTACGTTCTCTTCACCGGTGCCGACGCGGTCACCCGGCTCATCGATCTCAACGGGACCGTGGTGCACGAATGGCCGTTCGCGGGTGTGCCGCCGCGCCTCATCGATCCCGCGCTCAACGGCGGGCGGCTCGGGGATGTCGGGGTCCAGCTGTCGGACAGTGGTGACGCGCGCGGCGGGATCTACGCCAACGGGACGGTGGGCCAGCTCAGCTGGTCCGGTGAACGCGTCTGGGAATGGGGGCATCAGGCTCCCGGCGGAGCGGCACGGCAGAACCACGACTGGGAGCTGCTGCCGAACGGACACCGGCTACTGCTGGTCACCGTACCGCGGGTCGTACCGGGCCTCACCGACGCGACCGTAGGCGATCAGGGCCTGCTCGAAGTGGACGAGCACGGTGCGATCGTCTGGCAGTGGCTGGGCGGCGATCACCTCGAAGAGCTGGGGTTCTCCGCGGCCGGCTGGGCCGCGCTGCGGGAGACGGCGGCACGCGATCCGGAGGACCCGTGGGGATATCTGGAGATGAACAGCGCGAAATCCCTCGGCCCCAACCGCTGGTACGACCGGGACCCGGGCACTGTTTTCCATCCCGACAATGTTCTCGTCAGTTTCCGCAAGGCCAATATCGTCGCACTGATCGACAAGACATCGGGTGCCGTCGTCTGGAAACTCGGCCCCTACTTCGAGGCGCTCGCGGGCGCTCAGCATCAGCGGATCAATGTGCACAAGGTGCCGCGGCCGCTGGATCAGATCTCCGGCCAGCACAATCCGCATATGATCGCCGAGGGCCTGCCCGGCGCGGGCAATATCCTCGTCTTCGACAACCAGGGCGGTGCGGGATACCCGCCGGCGGCACTCGGGATCTACGCCGGGTCACGGATCCTGGAGATCGACCCCGCCACCGAGCAGATCGTCTGGCAGTACACCGCCGAGGATTCCGGCCGGCCGTCCTGGACGTTCTTCAGTTCCTTCGTCAGCAACGCGCAGCGGCTACCCAACGGCAACACGCTGATCACCGAGGGCATGCAGGGACGGCTCTTCCAGGTGACCGCGGCCGGAGACGTGGTATGGGAGTACCACAGCCCCTACGAGGGCTACGGCGTCGCGGGTGAGCCCGAGGTCCGCGAACCCCGGGTGCCGGGAGTGGACCGGCTCACGCTGACACCGCTGGTCTACCGGGCCCAGTCGGTGCCCTTCGATTGGGTTCCGGCGGATACGCCGCGCGCTGCGGCGCGCCCTGTCGGCATATCGCCGAATCCGTAAACAATTGTCCCGCAAATATTCCCAGGAAGGTTCGCCGACGTGACCACCAGCGTACGAGCCACGACCGCCGGGATCGCACCCTCGTCCGGCGCTCCGCCGGACCCCGGCCCGAAGAGCACCGTACGCACGGTCCGGCGGTGGATCGCGCGCTTGCGGGCACTCGGCTGGACCGTGGCCGGGCTCGCGCTGGCCGCGATCGTCTGGAGCCTGGTCGTGGCGAGTGGCCAGTTTCCGCGTGAGCTGTTTCCCAGCGTGCCGGAGATCGTATGGGCCGGATACGACATGGCGGCCGAAGGCCTGCTCGCCGACGATATCGTCGCGAGCCTGCGGCGTGCCGTCGCGGGATTCGGCTGCGGTGCGGTCGCCGGGATCGCCGCCGCCGTGGTCACCGCGAATACCGCGGCGGGACGGAAGCTGCTGCAGCCGGTCCTGCGCCTGTTGTCGCCGATCCCGACCATCGGCCTGGTACCTCTGGCCATCCTGTGGTTCGGGCTGGGCGAGAGCAGCAAGACGCTCGTCATCGCCCTCGGTGTGTTCGTCCCGGTGTGGATCAACAGCCATGCGGGACTGGCGAGTACACCGGCGGATTATCTGCGCGCCGCCCGCTGCCTCGGTGCCGGCCGGTGGCAGACCCTCACCCGGATCGTCGTGCCGGAAGCGGCCCCCGATATCGTCTCCGGCCTCCGGGTGGGCGCGGCCATGGCCTTCGTGCTCATCGTCGTCGCCGAGATGACCGGTACCACAGCAGGTCTCGGGTACCGGATCTATCAGGCACAGCTGTTCTCCCAGGCCGACAGGCTCATCTGCTGCCTGATCGTGCTGGGAATCATCGGCGCCCTGTGCGACATCGTGATCGCGTCGAGCACGGCACCGGTCACCCGCTGGGCGCGCAAGGAGCAATGACATGCCACTCGAAATCAACGACCTCGTCGTCCGGTTCCCCGGACAACCGCGGCCGACGCTGGACCGGATCGATCTCACGATTCCGGACGGCTCCTTCTCCGTCCTCGTCGGCGCCTCGGGCAGCGGCAAGTCGACGCTGTTGCACTGCCTGGCCGGGCTCATCACCCCCACCGCGGGCACAATCACCGATAACGGTGAACCGGTTGTCGCACCGGACCCCCGCCGCGGGATGGCCTTTCAGCGCGATGTGCTGTTCCCGTGGATGAGCGTGGCGGACAATATCGAATTCGCTCTTCGGGCCCGTGGTGTGCCGGCACGGCTACGGCGCACCCGCGTACCAGAGCTGCTCGAGGTCGTCGAACTCGCCGCGGAGGTGGGGCGGCGGCGCCCCGCCGAACTCTCCGGCGGAATGCGGCAGCGGGTGAGTATCGCGCGTGTGCTCGCGGGCGAGCCCACCGTGATGCTGATGGACGAGCCGTTCGCCGCACTCGATGCGCTGACCCGTCTGAAGATGCAGGACCTGCTCATCGATCTGTGGACCCGGCTGCACCGCACGGTCGTCTTCGTCACCCACGATATCGACGAGGCGATCCGGCTCGCCGATACGGTCAGTGTCCTGCGCGACGGCCGCATCGCCGACCGGATCACCAACCCACTCGGCCGCCCGCGGCCCGCCGACGCACTCGCGGACCGGCCCGGTTACAGCGAGATCCGGAAATCCCTGCACCACGAACTCGGTATCGACCATCCAGTGCCCGCGCACCACCTCTGAAGCAGAAAGTCGCATCATCGTGAAGAAACGTCTCCGGCGGCTGCTGTCCGCCTCGCTCGCGGCTGCCGCACTCACCCTGTCCGTCGTCGCCTGCGGTGACACCGGCAGCGATTCCGGCACCCTGACTGTCGGTTTCGTCGTCGACCCGTCCTGGGCGCAGATCCCGGTCGCCGACCAGGGCGGTTATTTCGACAAGCACGGTGTCGAGGTCGAGGTGGTGAATTTCCCCTCCGGAATCGAGGCACTCCAGGCAGTCGCCGCGGGGCAGGTCGATATCGCGACGGCCGCCGATGTGCCCACCTCCGCCGTACTCACCCGTTCCCCGTCACTGCGCGTCGTGGGCGACGGCTCCCGCTGGGAAGGCTCACGGATCGTTGCCCGCCGCAGCGCGGGAATCGACAGTATCGACGATCTCGCCGGAAAGTCGATAGGCACACCCATCGGGACGAGTGCGGCGTATTTCGCCGTCGACGCGCTGTCGGAGCACGCGATACAGGCGAACCTCGTGCAGGTCGCGCCGTCGGCGACGGTCACCGCGGCCACCCAGCGCAATGTCGACGCGGTATCGATCTTCCAGCCCTACCAGGCGCAGGTGATCCAGGCCCTGGGCGCGGACGCGGTCGAACTCGCCGGCGGCGGCTACAGCCAGCACAGCCTGTACCTGGCCACTCAGTCCGCGATCGATACGAAAGGCCCCGCGCTCACGGCATTCTTCGCCGCGCTCGGCGACGCCGGAAACGACCTGACGAAGCTGTCCGATCCGGCGGTGGCGGCCGTCGCCGCGGCTACGCAACTCGACCCGCAACTCCTGCGCACGGTCCTGCCGCAATTCGATTTCACCATGCAGCTGCCACCGGATCTCGCCGCGAAACTGACCGAACTCGCCGAATGGGCCAAAACACAGGGATCTCTCCAGGATTCGACTGCGCTGCCCGACTATGCCGCCTTGCTCGACAACCACTTCCTGGCGGCGGCCGGCTAGCGGACCTCGTGGTCCGGCCGGGTACGCGGTCCGCCGAGACGGCCGGCGTGCGGCCGTGACGCCTTCCCGCCCGCCGGTGCGGGTTCGCCGGTGATCCGCCGACCGCGGCGCCGAGTGTCGGCCCGGCCGAACCCGCGGGACCCCTTATCTTCGGTTGGATGAGTACCGCTGAGCTGCCCCGGCTCCGGTCGGCGTCCGGCCGCTGGATCGTGCTCGCCACGGTTCTCGGTTCGTCGGTGGCCTCCCTCGATGCGACGGTCGTCAATATCGCCCTGCCCCGCATCGGCGAGGCGCTGGACACCGATGTCGCCGGGCTCCAGTGGACGCTGAACGGCTACACGCTGACACTGGCCTCGTTCATCCTGCTCGGCGGTTCGTTCGGCGACCGCTTCGGCCGGCGCAAGGTGTTCGTGGCCGGCGCTGTGGGTTTCGCTCTGGCGTCGGTGCTGTGCGGCGCGGCGGTGACCATCGAAATGCTGGTGGCCGCCCGGGTGCTGCAGGGTGTGGCCGGTGCGATGCTCACGCCGGGCAGTCTCGCCCTGATCTCCGCGTCCATCGACGATCGCGACCGAGGCGCGGCAATCGGGCTGTGGTCCGGATTCGGCGGGGTGGCGGGGGCACTCGGCCCCTTTCTCGGTGGCTGGCTGATCGATGCGGCGGGGTGGCGGTCGATCTTTCTCATCAATGTGCCGCTGGTGCTGGTGGTGGTCCTGGTCTCGCTGCGGCACGTACCGGAGAGCCGCGACCCTAACGCCGCGACCCGACTCGATCTACCCGGCGCGCTGGTGATCGCGGTCGCGCTCGGCGCGCTGACCTTCGGGCTGATCGATTCAGATCCGCTGCTGGTGGTTGCGGGCCTTCTGCTGCTGGCGGCTTTCGCCGTCATCGAGGTACGCAGCGACCACCCGCTGGTTCCGCCTTCCTTGTTCGCCTCGCGGGTCTTCACCGCGGCCAACCTGGTGACACTCGCGGTCTACGCCGCGCTCGGTGGGGTGTTCTTCCTGCTGGTACTCCAGCTGCAACTGGTGGCGGGATACTCACCGCTGCTGTCGGGCGCCGCGACCGTTCCGGTGACCCTGTTGATGCTGCTGCTCTCGGCGCCGGCCGGACGGTGGGCCCAGCGGCACGGCCCGCGCCTGCCGCTGACGTTCGGGCCGCTCATCGCGGCAGCCGGGCTGATGTTGCTGCTGCGGATCGGCCCCGACGCGGCCTACGTGGTGGATGTGCTGCCCGGGGTGCTCGTATTCGGCCTCGGGCTCGCTGTGCTGGTCGCGCCGCTGACCGGGGCCGTGCTCGGCGCCGTGGCGACGACCGAGGCGGGTATCGCCTCCGGTGTGAACAATGCCGTCGCCCGGACGGCGCAACTGCTCGCGGTGGCGGCGTTGCCCGGGCTGGCCGGTATCTCCGGTTCGCTGGACGATCCCGCGGCCTTCGATGCGGGTTTCGCGGTCGCCATGGGGATCTGTGCCGGGTTGCTGCTCACCGGGGCACTACTCGCGGCGGTGCTGCTGCGCGCACCCCGGCGCGCACCCTCGCTGGACTCCGTCGATTGCCTGCCGCAGTGCGCGATCAGCGGACCCGCGCTCGCCCCGGAAAAAACCCCGGACTGAGCCGGGCGAACCCACGTGGTGCCGGTTTCAGGTCCGGCACCACGTGGTCGGCCGCAGGAGCTCAGGCCACGGCGCCACTGGTTTTCAACTCGATGATCCGGTCCCAGTCCCAGCCGAGTTCCAGCAGGACCTCTTCGGTCTGGGCGGCGAATTCCGGACCGGGCCGCAATTCCGGTGCGGTGACATCGAACTGCACCGGACTCGAGACCAGTTCCAGCTCGCCGGCGGGAAGGATGTATTCGTTGGAGCGGATCTGATGGTCGTCGGTTACCTGACGCGAATCCTGGACCGGCGCCCACGGACCTTTGAGGGTCGCGAATTTCTTCGTCCACTCGGCGAGGGTCCGCTGCGCGATCGCTTCGCGCAGGATCTCAACACCGGCATCGGTGTTCGCCGCGATCGAGGCCGCGTCGGCGAACCGGGGATCTTCGGCCATATCGGGGCGGTCGATATGGTGGCAGACGTCGGCCCAGAACTTGCCGGGCTGCAGCATGACGAACGACAGATAGCGGTCGTCGGCAGTTTTGTACAGACCCGACAGCGGATTCGACATCGCGCCGTGTGTTCCCGGCGGCGGGGCGATCATCGGCTCACCTTGATAGGCCGACAGCGCCACGGTGTGGCCGAGCGACCACAGACCGCTGCCCAGCAGCGAGACGTCCACGATCGACGGTTCGCCGGTGCGTTCCCGTTTCAGCAGCGCCGCCGCGATACCGCCCGCCAGGTTGGTGCCGGAGATGGTGTCGCCGAAAGCGGGGCCCGGCGGCGAGATCATCCCGTCGGTACCTTCCGGGGTGATGGTGGCGGCCACGCCGCCCCGGCACCAGAAGGCAGTCATGTCGTAGCCGCCGCGGTCGGACTCCACACCGCGCGGACCGAGAGCGCTCCCGCGGGCGTACACGATCTTCGGGTTCACGGCCCGGATATCGTCGACGTCGATCCCGAATTTGGTACGCGCCGAGGGCAGGAAACTGGTGAGGAACACGTCCGCGCGCTTCGCCAGTTCGTAGATGACCTCGCGACCGCCCTCCACCGACATATCGATGCCGATACTGCGTTTGCCACGGTTGGCATGCTCGATATTCGGATTCGGGTCACCCTCGACCTTGAACTTGCCGATCTGCCGCAGCCCGCGCTGCGGGTCGCCGGTGACCGCGTGCTCGACCTTGATCACGTTCGCACCCCAGTCGGCGAGCACCGCGCCCGCCGACGGTACGAAGCCGTACATGGCGACTTCGAGGACCGTAATCCCCTCCAGCGGCTTGCTCACGCGGTCACCACCTCGGCAATGGTCTTGCGCTCCATGAACTCCTCCATACCGACGACGCCCATTTCGCGTCCGACACCGGACTGTTTGTAGCCGCCGAACGGCGCGTCGGGGTGGAAGTAGTTGCCGCCGTTGATACTGAAGGTTCCGGTACGGATCCGCCGCGCCACCGAGCGGGCACGTTCGGCATCGGCACCGAATACGCCGCCGGACAGGCCGTAGATCGAGTTGTTGGCGATCGCCACGGCATGGTCGATATCGTCGTACGGAATCAGCGCCAGCACCGGGCCGAACACTTCTTCCTGCGCGATCTCGCTGTCGGGGTCCACGTTCGCCAGCAGGGTCGGCTTGTAGAAGTAGCCCGGGTCGACCTTCTCGCCGCCGGCCACCAGGGTGGCACCGGCCGCGACCGCGCGTTCCACCAGGCCGTGCACCTTGTCGCGCTGACGTTCACTGATCAGCGGGCCCATATAGTTCTTCGGGTCGGCGGGATCGCCGTAGGTGATGTTCGCGAGGTTCGCGGCGACCAGTTCGGCGACCTTGTCGTGGTCGGCGCGCGGTACCAGCAGCCGGGTGGTGATGGCACAGCCCTGACCGGCGTGCGAGCAGATACTGAACGCGGCGAACATGGCGCCCAGGTTGTAGTCGGCGTCGTCGAGCAGGATGGCCGCGGATTTACCGCCGAGCTCGAGGAACACCTTCTTGAGGGTGGCGCTGGCGGCGGCCATGATCTTGCGACCGACCGGGGTGGAGCCGGTGAACGATACGACATCCACATCGGGATGCGTGGTCATCCGTTCGCCGACGGCCACTTCGGAACCGGCGAGGATATTCACCACGCCGGCCGGGATATCGGTGTGCCGGGCGATGAGTTCACCCAGGGCCAGGGTGATGAGCGGGGTATCGGGCGCGCCCTTCAGCACGACGGTGCAGCCCGCGGCCAGCGCCGGCGCGAGTTTCGCGAACGCCAGCTGGTAGGGATAGTTGTAGGCGGCGATGGCCGCGACGACACCGGCACCTTCCTTTTCGACCCAGCGCTGATGCTGGGCACCGCGGATCTCGACCGGGCCGAGGTCTTCGGTCCAGGTGTAGTCCTTCAGCAGTCCCGCGTAGTATTTGACGATCTCGAACGGCGTTTCGAGCTGATTGCCCTTGGTGAGGATGTAGCTCGCGCCGACCTCGGCGATCATCAGCGCGCGCAACTCCTCCACATTGTCCTGCAGCGCCTGATAGAGCTGTTCCAGGCAGCGCGCGCGGAATTCGTGATTCGTCGACCAGTCGGTGGTGTCGAACGCGCGGCGGGCGGCGGCGACAGCGGCGTCGACCTCGGCCACACCGGCTTCGGGCGCGTGGCCGACCACTTCACCGTTCGCGGGATTGAGCGAGGCCAGGGTGCGCCCGGTCTCGATCAGCTGCCCGTCGATGAGCAGCCGTTGGGTGGCAGTCACCGCTTCTTCCTGCGTTGACATCCCGCCTCCTCGAAGTTTGTGGAAATAGCATTCTCGTTTCAGGAGAATAGTACATTTGGCTACGGGGTCGCGCGGCCGATTGGATGAGCTGGAACTATCCGGCCCACAACGAACCGGCGGCCTGATTCCACGGATCGAACGGATCTTGCGCAGCCGATATTTACGAGAGTACGGTTCTCGTATTCGGAATGCATGTTCTTGCGCCGGTGGGCGCGAGAGAGGAGAGGCAAGCGTGAAAACCGCAGTTGTCACCGGCGGCGCCTCGGGCATCGGACTGGCCATCGCGCAGCGGCTCCGCAGCGACGGGTTCGGTGTGGCGGCCCTGGACCGCAACGCCTCCGCCGACGACGATTCCGCCTACCGGGCCGACGTCACCGACCCCGACAGCCTGGCCGAAGCACTCGGCACCATCCGCGAGAAACTGGGACCGGTCACCGTCCTGGTGAACGCCGCCGGCGTGGACGGATTCAAACGCTTCCAGAACATCGATTTCGACGAATGGCAGCGCGTTATCGAGGTCAACCTGCACGGCGTCTTCCATACGATCCAAGCGGTCCTGCCGGATATGCTCGAAGCCGGCTGGGGACGGATCGTGAACATCTCCTCCTCCAGCGCGCATTCTGGGCAACCGTTCATGTCGCACTATGTCTCGTCGAAAGCCGCGGTCAACGGCCTCACCAAATCGCTGGCGCTGGAGCTCGGCCCGGCCGGGATCACCGTCAACGCGGTGCCGCCGGGATTCATCGATACCCCGATGCTGCGCCGCTCCGAAGAGCGCCGGTTGCTCGGCGGAACCGTCGAGGACCATATTCAGCGCACCCCCGTGCGGCGCGTCGGTAAACCCGAGGATATCGCCGCCACCTGCGCTTTCCTGATCTCCGAAGAGGCCGGTTACATCACCGGCCAGATCATCGGCGTCAACGGCGGACGCAACACCTGAGCAGCCCCTCAGCATCCGCCGACCGCACTCGAAGGGAAGTGACAACCGTGAAAGTCCATGTCGATCAGGAACGCTGCCAGGGGCATACCCTCTGCTCGATGATCGCGCCGAAAGCGTTCGAACTCAGCGAAATCGACGGCCACTCGTCGCCGGTGGACGAGAATGTGGCCCACGACCAAGAGGATCAGGTGCGCGAAGCGGTGCACTCCTGCCCCGAGCGCGCCATCTCGCTCACCGAGTAGACCGAGCAGTACGAGGGGGCACCCGATGTCCGCCACCGAATCCACCGACCGTCGCCGTCCCCATTTCCCTTTCGACCGCTACGAACCCGGCTACCGGGAGTCGTTCCAGGCGATCACCGAACATATGCACCGGCACTGCCCGATCGCCTGGACCGACAACCACGACGGTTACTGGGTGGCGGCGGGCAACCGGGAAGTCTTCGAGCTCGCCCGCTGTCCCTATGTCTCCAACGACCGCGATATCGAGGGCGTACGGCGCGGATATCAGGGCATCACCATCCCGTCGACGAATCAGTCCGCCATCCGCAACGGCATTCTGGAGATGGACGATCCCGAGCATCGCGAATTACGTTCGGTGCTCAATCCGTACCTCTCCCCCGCCGCCGTACAACGGTGGATTCCGTTCGTAGACGAACTCGTGCGGGCTGCGATCGACGAGAAGATAGCCACCGGGCGTATCGATTTCGTCGACGACCTGGCCAATATCGTGCCCGCGGTGCTGACCCTGGCGATGCTGGGCATCCCGCTGCGCAACTGGGCGGTCTACAGCGAGCCCGCGCACGCCACGGTCTACACCCCGCCGGACTCCCCGGAGTACGAGCGGGTACACCGGCTGCACCAGGAAATGGGCCTGGATATGTACACCAATCTGGTCGAGATCCGGGAGCACCCGCGGCCCGGCCTCGTCCACGCGCTGGCCACCGAGGCGACACTCGGCGGCGAACCGCTCTCCGATATCGAGATCCTGGGCATGCTCGGGCTCCTTATCGGTGGCGGTTTCGACACCACCACCGCGCTCACCGCGCATTCACTGGAATGGTTGTCCGAACATCCCGCCGAACGTGAAACGCTGAGCCGGGAGCGCGACGAACTGCTGGATTCGGCGACCGAGGAATTCCTGCGCTACTTCACCCCCGCGCCCGGGGACGGCCGAACCCTCAACACCGATATCGAGCTGGCCGGCGCCCGGTTCGCCGAAGGGGAAAGGCTGTGGCTGTCCTGGGCGATGGCCAACCGCGACCCGGCGGTGTTCGAACAGCCCGATACCGTCGTGCTGGACCGGAAGGGTAACCGGCATTTCAGTTTCGGCCTCGGCATCCACCGTTGTATCGGGTCCAACGTGGCCCGCGCGGTGTACAAGCGGATGCTGCTGGCGGTGCTGGACCGGATACCCGATTTCCGCTGTATCCCGGAGGAAACGGTGCACTACGAGACGATCGCGGTCATTCAGGGCATGCGCCACCTTCCGGCCACGTTCACGCCGGGTGAGCCGCTGGGTCCGGGCCTGGCGGAAACGCTGGAGAAGTTGCAGACGGTCTGCGATGAACAACGACTCGCCGAACCCGTCACCGTCCGGAAGGACGCCGCGCAGATCTAGCACCCAGGGCACGACAACGGATTCTCCGTGACCCCGGGGGGGGGGGGCCGCGGCCCCCCCCCCGGGGCGGGCACACAAAACGGGAGAACCCGCCG
>NZ_JARWOV010000172.1 GCF_029868855.1 Nocardia carnea
GTGTCACGACGTCCCCGTTCCCGGGACCGGCCGAGGGGACGGCTCGGCGGCCGCCAGCCCCCCCGGAGCCGCCCCGAGCGCCGGCACGAAAGGCCAAACCAACACCGAGTTCAACGTACATAACCCCCGCGCGGGCGGGGCCCGCGGTCCCCCCGCCCCCCGGGCCCCGGCGTCATCGACGAGGACACCGAGGTAGTGATGGCGATCGAGGCAGGCGTCCAGGCGGCTCCGCCGGTGCTGGGCGCCGCCGAGCCGTCCCCTCGGCCGGTCCCGGGAACGGGGACGTCGTGACACGGCCCTTACCTAGGGGGACGCGGTGGCGATACTGACCAATGACGGCCTGCTGGCCGTTGCGGGCCTGCTGAATGTGCAAACTCTTCCGCTGGTGCTCGCGGTGGGGCCCCAGCAGGATTCGGCTGCCGCCTGGGCCGCCGCGCAGAACGAGGCGCTCGCCGGACTGCGCAGATCGGGCCTGGTGGACGGCTACGACGACGTCGACACCGATCTGGCCGCGGCCATGCACGTGCTGGCGCAGCCGGACCGTGAACTGGTAGCCCGGATCCACACCGGGGCGGGAGTCCGGCGGGTGTGCCTGGCCCGCCGTGGCGATCGGCATGCAGTGGCCACCAGGGACGGTGACATGTTCGATGTCCGAACGACGTGGGCCGATGCGACGGGCGCGACGTTGGCGCGCCCATTGCTGGATGCGCTCGGGACCTGCCCACCGGCGGCGACACCGAGTTTCAGTGCGCCGACGGAAGCGTTGCGGGAGCGCCTCGACGGCGCCGCCGACTCCAGCGGGTACACCCAGGCGCTGTACGAACTGGGTGTCGAGGAACGGACTGCGATCGAGTTCGGTCTTGCCCTGTCCACCTGTACCGCGTATTCCGAAATCGTCGGCTACGCCCACGGCGAGGGTGTCACCCATCGATCCGCAGGAGCGGTCGTGGTGTACGACACCGGGCGCGGCCGGCTGGTTGCCGTCCCCGGCACCTCGCCGGATCAGCAGGTCTGGTCGACCTTCACTGCGGGCTCCGACCACCGGATCGCCGAGGCGATATCCGCCCTCGTCCACTCGCTACCGGTAGGAGGGTGGATGTCCTAGACCACCGGTTCAGTTCGAGATCGTCGGATCTCGACGGAATACGACCTCACGACAGGATCCCGACGATGACAACACAGGGTGCTGATCTCGATGTCCCGCCGGTCACGAAGACCACGGGCGAGATGTGTCAGGCCATCGAGAATCTGCGGCTGTCGGTGCACGCCGTGGACGCGGCCAAAGATGCAGCCCACGCGGGCTGGAAGGGTAACGCGAGCGCGGCGTTCGTCACCACCTCGCAGGCGTGGAGCGATGAATCGGTATTCGGGTCCTGCCACGGCTCAGCCGAAATCGTGGCCTACGCCCACATCGACGGAGTAGCCGTCCGGGCACCCGCAGCGATTGCAGTTCACGACACCGGGCGCGGCAGGATCGTGGCTGCTCCTATGGTTTCCCCGGACCGACGGGTGTGGTCCACGATCACCACCGGCAGTAACCATCGAATAATTCAGGCAGTCGGTTCTCTTATCGAAGGCCTGCCCGGCGAGAGGTGGCTGCCACCGTAGTTTCCCGTGCGACAACAAAACTTCGCGAGAACCCTTTCTCCGAATCGACATGAAATCTATTTCGAGCGCATAGTACGAGAGGAATCAATAATGGCCGGTGAAGGGCACCAGATCAATTTCGAGGCGTTCGGCGCCACGGACGCCGCCGACGAGATGGCCAATGCTGTCATCACAATACGCAATACCATAACCGAGGTCGTCACGACCGTGGACGCCGCCAAGGGCGGCTGGCAGGGCGACGCGTATGACGCGTGCGGGCGGGCATGTTCGGCGTTCGAGGACGAAGCCGACCGCGTCCGAGCGATCCTGCAGGAGATCGCGGACATGGTCGGCGACGGCAACAAGAACTACGAAGTGCTGGAGGCAGAGAACCAGGACTATTTCACCAATCTGACCAACCTGACCTGATTCAAAAGGAAGACCGAAGGAAAAACTATGAAATACGATCCGAATATTCTGGGGCCACTGATCCAGGACTTGGAAAGCTTGCGAGACAAGCTCCGGGTCGATGCGGAAAACCTGCAGGCGGCGGCGGGAAAGCTGGCCATTGCTTGGGATGGCAACGCTGGATATGAAGGCTTTCGCGATGCAAAGAACCGGTTCGATGCCGAATTCGGCACCGAGTACAGCGACAACACGGTGGTCGACGAAACCACCATCGGAAAGCTCAATGGAATCGGCAAGGCCGTCGAAGCCGCCTGGCAGAACGCGCTCGGCACCGACGCCAAAATCGGCGCGTCGTTCGGCGGCTGAGCTCAGCGCAACAGGCTGGAAGACCTGGCCGTCGACCACGTCTTTCGCCTGAGCACGGCATACACCGCTGGACGGTGCTCGCTGCGGATCGAGTCGTTCATCGATCCGAGCCGGAGAGGGGGGGGGGGGGGGGGGGGGGGGGGGGCGGCGGGGCGGGGGGGGGGGCCCCCGGCGCGGCCCCGGGCGCGGGCGCCCGGGCCCGCCCCCCGCCGCTCCCCGGGTCCCCGGGGGGGGGCGCCCCCCGGCGGGTTTTCCGGCCCGGCCGATCAGTAACCGCCGGGAAATATGCGGTCGTGGCCGACGGCGACCGTCAGGAGATCTTGCGACGGTAGACGTTCATGGCGAACAGGTAGGCCACCACGAGGATTCCGGCACACCAGGCCAGTGCGATCCAGATATCGTTGCCGACCGGCTGTTGGGTGAGCAGGTCGCGGATGGCGTTGATGATCGAGGTCACCGGCTGGTTCTCGGCGAATGCCCGCAGCGGTCCGGGCATGGTTTCGGTGGGTACGAAGGCCGAGCTGATGAAAGGCAGGAAGATCAGGGGGTAGGAGAACGCGCTGGCACCGTCGGCCGACTTGGCGGTGAGACCGGGGATGACCGCTATCCAGGTCAGCGCGAGGGTGAACATGATCAGGATGCCCGCGACCGCGAGCCAGGCCGGTATCCCCGCGCTCGACCGGAAGCCCATGAGCAGGGCGACGAGCACGACGACCACGACCGAGATCAGATTCGCGACGAGCGAGGTCAGCACATGCGCCCACAGTACCGAGGAGCGTGCGATCGGCATGGATTGGAAGCGTTCGAAAATTCCGCTCTGCATATCGAGGAACAGCCGGAACGCGGTGTAGGAGATACCCGAGGCGATGGTGATGAGCAGAATTCCGGGCAGCAGATACTGCACGTAGGAGTCCGATCCGGAGTCGATCGCGCCGCCGAAAACATAGACGAACAGCAGCATGAAGGCGATCGGCATGATCGTGGTCGTGATGATGGTGTCCATGCTGCGCGTGATATGGCGCAGGGATCGTCCCAGCAGCAGAGTGGTGTCGGGGAAGAAATGAGTGGTCATCATGGTCCTAGGTCGTCCGTGCCGCATTGCGGTCGGTGCCGGTGGGGTCGGTGTCGCCGGCCTCGCCGACGAGTGCGAAGAAGATGTCTTCGAGGCTGGGCTGCTTCTCGACGTATTCGACCTCGGCGGGCGGCAGCAGCTGCTTCAATTCGGCGAGGGTGCCGTCGACGATGATCCGTCCCTTGTGCAGGATCGCAATCCGGTCGGCGAGTTGCTCGGCTTCCTCCAGGTACTGGGTGGTGAGCAGTACTGTCGTCCCCTGTTCGGCGAGTTCCGCCACCGCCTGCCAGACCTCGACGCGGGCCTGGGGATCGAGCCCGGTGGTCGGTTCGTCGAGGAAGACGATCGGTGGATTCCCGATCAGGCTCATGGCTATATCGAGCCGGCGGCGCATACCGCCGGAGTAGGTGGCGACTTTCCGGCCGGCCGCGTCGGTGAGCGAGAACCGCTCGAGCAGGTTGTCGGCGATCTGCTCGGCGTCCTTCAGATGCCGGAGTTTCGCGATGAGTACGAGATTTTCCCGGCCGCTGAGGATCTCGTCCACAGCGGCGAACTGCCCGGTGAGGCTGATGGACTCGCGCACCTCACCCGGTTGCGTGGCGACGTCGAAGCCGTTGACCCAGGCTGCCCCCGAGTCGGCTTTCAGCAGCGTGGACAGGATTTTCACCAGGGTGGTCTTGCCGGCCCCGTTGGATCCGAGGAGAGCGAATATGCTGCCCCGCCCGACTTCGAAGTCCACGCCGCGTAGTACTTCCAGCTTTTTGTAGGACTTTTCCAGGCCTTGTACGCGGATCGCCGGAGCTTGATGTGTCGTCATCGAATTGCCCTCTACTTCCCGGCGCCGGCGGCGCGTTCGATGGCGCTGGTCAGCCGCGCCCGTTCCCGGCCGATCCACGAGTCCTCGGGATAGTTCCGCGCGAACTTCTCGATGAACTCCACGGGGTCCGCGCCGACGATTTCGCCGACCGGAGTCCCCTCGGCCGCACTCCGTTCGAAGACCTCGGTCAGATCCTCGAAGATCGAGACGCCGCCTACCCGGCCGGTGTGCAGCAGGTATCGCTCGAAACCTGCGACCGCTGTGCGCTGACTCGCGGGTAGCTGCGCCGCCCGGGTCTTGTACTGCCGCCACCGACGTTTGTCGCCGAGATCGCCGACCACTTTCGCGGTGAGGTTCGAGATGTCCATGGCTGTCTGCCTTCCGTTCCGCCAGCTCGTGACCAAGATGGCTATAAGTAGATGTATACGTACATCGCGTGAGCCAACTATAAGTAGACATATACGTACACGCAAGCCCGGACTTGGATTGCTGGGTCCCGGAGGTGAAGGCGCAGGTGCTCGCGTCGGTGCCGAGGCCGCGGATCGTGGCCGCACGAGGGGATCTGCCGGGCCGAACCGCGGTAGCCGCGCTCTGCGCCGACGGCGAACAAACCGCCCGTCGTATTGTCCCGGCGGTAGCCTCGGCTGCGGGAGATCAACCCGACTACGAGGAGTCATGCAGATGAGCCGACCGGTTCGGATCGGAATTCAACTCCAGCCCCAGCACGCCCCCGATTACGGACTCATTCGCGACGCGGTGTTGCGGGCCGAGGATGCCGGCGTGGATATCGTGTTCAACTGGGACCACTTCTATCCCCTGTACGGCGACCCCGACGGCGCCCACTTCGAATGCTGGACCATGCTCGGCGCGTTCGCCGAGCAGACCGAACGGGTGGAGATCGGCGCGCTGGTCACCGGCGGTGGCTACCGTAACCCCGATCTGCTCGCCGATATGGCCCGCACCGTCGATCAGATCAGCGGCGGCCGGCTCATCCTGGGTATCGGTTCGGGCTGGTTCCAGCGTGATTACGACGAATACGGCTACGACTTCGGTACCGCGGGCAGCCGCCTGGACCTGTTGAAGGAGTACCTGCCCCGGATCACCGGCCGGCTCGAGAAACTGAACCCGCAGCCGGTCCGCGAGATCCCGATCCTCATCGGCGGCGGTGGGGAGAAGAAGACACTGCGCCTGGTCGCCGAGTACGCCCATATCTGGCACAGCTTCGGTGAACTGGATGTGTTCACCCACAAGAGCCAGGTCCTCGAGGAGCACTGCTCCCGGGTCGGTACGGAACCGGCGAAGATCGAGCGGTCGGTGGCCTGGCCGGGTATCGAAGCGGCACCCGCCTACCACTCCGCGGGCGCGACCCTGTTCACCGTGGGTATCAACGGCCCCGATTACGACCTGACCCAGGTCCGGGAGGCGCTCGCCTGGCGGGACCAGGTCAACCCGGAGCCGGTCAGCGGTATCGCCTGAGTCCGAGTCGCCGAGTTCGGTCATGCCTTGGCGGGCACAAGAGTGCAGGGCATGACCGACCCGGTACCGAGGACCTGCTGATCTGTTTTGCATGCGCTGCGGCGTTCGGGACCTGCGGTCTTTCTCTCACCGGCATCATCGGCGCCCTCATTGCGGCGATTCCGTTCTGATGCGGACGGCCACGCCCTGAACGATCGGGCGTGGCCGTGTAGTTGCCGCTGACAGTGGTGAATTGTGCAGTGTTACTTCTCCGCCCACCGGGTGGTGCCCGGCGGTGCATTGAAGGTGTTGATCAGGTCCACCGCGGCGACGATCAGGGTCGGTCCGCCGACGGCCAGGGTGCCGATGATTCCGCCGAGGGCCGCGCCGGTGATGATCCCGGCGGGTATGCCGACCCCGGTCCCCGCGGTGACGAGCAGTCCGATGACCGCGCCGACAGCCGTCCCGACGAACCCGCCGATGGCGGTGGCAAGGCCGATCTGGGAGGTGAGATTGTCCTGGGCCGCAAGGTTCTCCTGCGGGGAAGCCACCAGTTCGGCGGCCGGACGTGCGGCCGCCGGGTCCTTGACCGCGGTGAGCTCCAGTACCCGGCCCTCATCGCGGACCGCGTGCGGCAGCGGGTACTCGGTAGCGCCCTCGCGCACCGACAGCGGCAACGTGACCACGGTGGCGCCGGATTCGTCGACGATGTCGACGGTCTCCCCGGCTACCTCGAAGGTGCCGTGAGTGAGGGTGGTGACCACGGTTTTGCCGACCAGTTCGGTGCGGTAACCGATATCGGGGGCGGCGACCGGTGTCGCGTGTGCGGTGGCCGCGCCGAAGGTCGCGGTGGCTAGTAGCGGCACGACGGCCGCGGCAATCTTGCGGATCCTCATTGGTTCACATGTCCGATCTGATCACGGTGTCGCCAAGGGTGGTTTACCACCGGGGCAACCGTGCCGACCGAGTTCCGCCGGACCGAAACGGCTGTGTCCCGGCGGTTTCGAACATTTGAGACACTACGCTGTCGAGGGCGCAAGTGCGACATATTTTAGTGGAATTCTTTCCGGCAAAGTTTAAAGGTCGGATGAATCGGCTACTCGGGTTTGCCTTCGAAGGCTCTTTCCGGATCCTTCCCGCCCGTGTCGTCTGCGATGCAATGATCCCGGCGTGCCGGGTGGGAGGGCGGCGCCGCCGGGGGATCGACCGGCCGTCGGTGTGAAGGTCCGCCCGTAAGGGACGGAAATCCGGCTGCGCCGGTGTTGCGGTCTCCGGATCGCGCCCCGGAAAACGGTCTCGTGCCGGTATTCGACCTTCTCATGCGGGACATGGTTTGTCTGCGTGTCGGGCGCGGTCCCGGCCGTAAGATCGGCGAATATGTGGCTATCTGCAGTGATGCGCACTTGATAATGTAACTGTGTGTGTAGTTCCAGCTGACCGTTTCGAGGAAAGAAGGAACACCCATGACAACGGCACATGCTCAGCACACCGAACACGATCACGAACACGGACCTGACTGCGGGCATGTCGCGGTACCGCACGGCGACCACGTGGACTACGTCCACGACGGTCACCTACACCGCGAGCATGCCGGCCACTACGACGAATGCGAGCCGGCGGCGCATACGGAACACACCAGCCACGATCATGTGCACGGTGAGGGCTGCGGCCATGTGGCCGTCCCGCACGGCGACCATGTCGACTACATCCACGACGGCCACCGCCACGCCCCCCATGACGGGCACTACGACGAACACTGACCCGGTAACCCGCGAGCGGGTGATCGGTACGGCCGGGTGAACAGGCGGAGGTACAGCACCGCGATCGGTGCCGGTTGGCTGCCGTGTGACCGGGCCCGGCAGGACTTGGCGGTATTTATCGGGACCCGCCGTAACAGCGGGTCCCGATAAATACGGAGTGCCCCGGCCCGCGGGACTTCAGTTCTGCGAAGCCGCCTGTTTCTTCGGCGCCCACTGGGTGGTCCCCGGTGCCGCGTTGAGCGTGTTGACCAGGTCCACCGCCGCGATGACCAGCATGGGGCCACCGACGGCTATCGTGCCGATGATCCCACCGATGGTGGCGCCGGCAATAACACTGGCGACAACGCCCGGTCCGGTGACAATTCCGGTGAGACCCACCAGGGCACCGATCGCGGTACCGACGAATCCGCCGATGGCGGTCGCGATTCCGAACTGCGATGCGAAGTTGTTCTGTGCCGCCAGATTCTCCTGCGGTGAGGCCACGAATCCGGTGACCGGCCGTGCGGCCGCGGGATCCTTCACCGCGGTGAGTTCCAGGACCCGGCCGTCCTCCCGGATCTCGTGCGGCAGTGGGTATTCGAGGGTGCCCTCACGCACGGACAGCGGCAGGCTGACCACGGTGGCGCCGGATTCGTCGACGATATCGACGGTTTCGCCGTCCAGTTCGAAAGTGCCGTGGGTGAGGGTGGTGACAACGGTTTTTCCGGCCAGCTCGGTGCGGTAGCCGATATCGGGAGTGGTAGCGGGTGCCGCCTGGGCGGCGGCCGAGCCGAAGGTCGCGGCGGCCATCAGCGGCACTACGGCCGCGACAAACTTGCGGATCTTCATGAATTCACACGTCCGATCTGATCACTTTGTCGCAAAGGATGGTTTACAGCTGGGACGAGCACACTGTCCGGGTTATGCCCGGCGAAATTACCTGTTCACCGGCATAATTCGAACATTCGGGACACTACGCTTCGGAAGAGCTTCCGAGTATGGAGATCTCGTGGAAGTCCCGCGGTATCGCGTTCGAAGTTCGGAACTTCCGGTTACTCGGAATACCCTGCCCGGCCCCACCGCAGGTTTATCGCCCGTACGCCACGGCCGACCGAGTACTTCGCTGCCGTAGCTTGCGGATCGCACCTTCGCCACAGTGTTGCCGGGGAATTCGTGCATCGGGTGCGGAGCGCTCCGGCGGGGTCGGCCGAACCTTATCTCGGTGGATCGGTGAATGTCCAGCTATCGCCGCGGATCGATCGAACCCACGGTCGGCAACAGCTCGCGCGGATCAGCGTGGGCGCAAGATGATCTCGGTGGGATGGCCGTCGCGAGGGGTGTCGATCGCGGTCCGGACCGCACGGGCGACTGTCTCCGGACGGAGGAACTGGGCCGGATCGTAAGCCCGCCCCTCACCGGCCATGATCTCGCGCTGCATATCGGTATCGATCCGCCCGGGATGCACGGAGGTCACCCGGATAGACGGCTCCTCCAACCGCAGCGCGTCCCCGAACGCCCGCAGACCGAACTTGCTGGCCGCGTACGAGGACCATCCCGCGTTCGCCCGCAGCCCGGCTCCGGAATTGATCAGCACCACGTGACCGTGCGCCGCGCGCAGGGCAGGCAGCAACAGCCTGGTCAGCTCGACCACCGCGATCAGATTGGCTTCGAGCGTTTCCCGCCACTGGCGCACCGAGGATTCGGCAACAGTGCCGAGGTCGGCGATACCGGCATTGTGCACGAGCACATCGAGCCGTTCGATCGGCGCCGCCGCGACAGCCACGGCCCGATAATCGGTGAGTTCGACCGGCCAGCCCGTGGCGCCGGGCAACTCGGCCAGGATCGCTTCCAGGCTCGCGGCAGACCGCGCCCCCAACAGCAGCTCGTGATCGGATGCCAGCTCCCGCGCAATCGCCGCCCCCAGCCCACGTCCCGCCCCGGTGACCAATGCCACGGGCCGCTCCCGGCCGAACCGCTCAGCGTCTTGTCCCACAGCAGAAGTCTATTGCGCACATATCTGCGCCGCCCAGGTCCCGCCCCGCCGCGCCGTAGGTGACCCGAATTAACAGCACCCTCATCCCGGCGAAACCACTCCTCGGTAAAAATTATGACTACTCCCGGCTTGACCGAACCCGGAAGCCACACCAGCCCAAACCTCCTCCTTCCGGTAATACATCGCCTGGGCGGGCCCCACCCTCGAGCCGCGGAGCAGCTCCAAAAATGCAGCCCGCCCCTCACGAAAGGCCCACCCCGATCCCAGCGTCAACACACCTGCGACCCAACGCCACCGAAGGCGGCGCCGAGGAGACAGCGAGCAAGATATAGAGATGGCACACCCCGGTTTCACCCCGACGCAGCTTGCTGCCCGTGCGGCGTATCTGCTGCGTGGCAACGATTTGGGAACCATGACCAGCGCCGCGCCGCGGCTGTATCCGCATATGTGGAGCTGGGATGCGGCCTTCGTGGCGGTGGGGCTGGCGCCGTTGAGCGTGGAACGCGCGGTGATCGAACTCGACACCCTGCTCTCGGCGCAGTGGAAGAACGGGATGATCCCGCACATCGTGTTCGCCAACGGCGTGGATGGCTATTTTCCGGGGCCGGCTCGCTGGGAATGCCGGTTGCTGGCGGTGCAGGCGCCCGACGGCCCGGATACCTCCGGGATCACCCAGCCGCCGGTGCACGCCATCGCGGTGCAGCGGATTCTGGATCATTCGCGCCGGCACGGGCGCAGCACCCGCGCTGTGGCCGAGGAGTTCCTGAATCGCCGGTGGTCGGATCTGGTGCGCTGGCATCGCTGGCTGGCACATGCCCGTGATCCGCTCGGCAACGGCCGGATCACCCTGTATCACGGCTGGGAGTCGGGGATGGACAATTCGCCGCGCTGGGATCGGGCCTATGAGAACGTCGCGCCCGGCCCGGATCTGCCGCCGTATCGGCGTGAGGATGTGCTCGTCATCGACGACCCCACCCAGCGCCCCAGCGACCGCGAATACGACCGGTACCTGTGGCTGGTGGAGCAGATGCGGCGCGCCCGCTACGACGACGCAGAGCTGAGCACGGTGATGAATTTCGCCGTGGAGGACGTGTTCGTGACCGCGATCTTCGCCCTGGCCTGCGAAGTGCTGGGGCAGATCGGTGAGGAGTACCACCAGCCGAAGGCCGATACCCGGGAGCTGTTCGGCTGGGCCGACCGGTTCCGCGCCGGCGTGATCGCCACCACCGACGCCCGCACCGGCGCCGCCCGTGATTACGACACCCGGCTGGGCCGCTGGATCACCACCGAAACCCTGGCGATGTTCGCGCCACTCATCAGTGGCGGGTTGCCGCGGGCTACCGAACGCAGTCTGCTGCGGATCTTCGAGGGTCCGCGATTCTGCGGCCATCCCGATCTGCGGTATGCGCTGCCGCCGTCCACTTCGCCGGTTTCGAAGCATTTCCGTCCCCGCGAGTACTGGCGTGGCCCGGTTTGGCCGGTGATGAGCTGGCTGTTCTCCTGGGTGTTCGCCCATCGCGGGTGGGCGGAGCGGTCCTTCGTACTGCGTGCCGAAGCGTTGCGCCAGGCCAGCGACGGCAGCTTCGCGGAGTATTACGAACCGTTCACCGGGGAGCCGCTGGGCAGTATGCAGCAGTCGTGGACGGCGGCCAGTGTGTTGGACTGGCTGGGCTGACGGATCAGGCCGGCTGTGAGCTGGTGGCCGGTTCGCAGGTGTCCTTCAGCGAACAACCCCCGCAGGATCCACCGCAACCGCCGGTCTTCGGCGCCGGGGCGATCGCCTCGGCGGCGCGCGCGCCCGCATTGGCGCCCGCGCCAAGGGTGAACAGGGCGATGACCAGCACGCCCACGGTCACGAGGATGCCGGTGACCGTGCTCGCGGCCAGGACAACCAGCCCGCCCGCGGCGAGTAGCGCGCCGGAAACCACCGAGGTCGGTGCGGCGATCCGGTTCGCGGTGCGGAACGCGGTTTCGTCGCGCAGTGCCGCCTCGGTGTGCACACCGAGGTAGCGGTTGCCGGGCAGCCGGCCGAAGAAGCCGAGCACGCCCGTCGTCAGGGCAATCAGGGCCAGGACGAACAGCAGAATCGCGACGACAAGCACCAGCCGAGGATACCGCAGGGGGGTTGCCGGACCGCGGGTCGGCCGGGTGCTCGCAGCGAAGTAGACCCAGGTCACACCCTGGTGCAGCGGGCTCGGTGCGAACTCCGGCCGGGCGTTTGCCGGTCAGCGTGACCGCAGGTGCCGCGCCGTAACCGGTGGTGAACGGTCGGGGCGCGGGCTTGTTCGGAGACGAGGATGCGAGCTTGTCTGCTGTGCCGCCGCAGGTCGGGCCGGTTCTTCGGCGGAGCGGACGCGGGCCTCCCGGTGCAGGGTTGCACTTACCGCAACCGGCAGCGCGGTTCCGCCGGAGGCACCCGAGTCCTTTCCCTGCGTGGTGGGCGCGGCTGGGGTACGTCTCGTCCGGTCCGGTGGCCGGAGACGGATTCACCCACCTTTTTGGGCTTGTCAGGGGGCACGTCTTAGGCTGTTCGACGACGGATTTCTCCCCATCAGCAGCTAGAGAAGGCAGGACCGTGCAGGACTCCCGCGCAACCGAGACCGCCGGGCAGCGCTCGGTAGACACCGGCGCCCCGGGCCGGGCCGACGATACGCCCGCCCACCGGTACACCGCTGCGCTCGCCGGGGAGATCGAGCGCCGGTGGCAGCAGCGCTGGAACGAGCGCGGGACCTTCCACGCCCCGAATCCGGTCGGGCCGCTGGCGGGGGAGGTACCGGCGGACAAGCTGTTCGTGCAGGATATGTTCCCGTACCCGTCGGGGGCGGGTCTGCACGTGGGGCATCCGCTGGGCTATATCGCCACCGATGTGTTCGCGCGATACCACCGTATGCACGGGCGCAATGTGCTGCACGCGCTGGGTTACGACGCGTTCGGCCTGCCCGCCGAGCAGTACGCCGTGCAGACCGGCGCGCATCCGCGCGACACCACCGAGGCCAATATCGCGACCATGCAGCGGCAGCTGGACCGGCTGGGCCTGGGGCACGATCGGCGACGTTCCTTCGCCACCACCGACCCGGAGTACTACAAGTGGACGCAGTGGATTTTCCTGCGGATCTACAACGCCTGGTACGACCAGGAGGCAGACCGGGCCCGGCCGATCGAGGAGTTGGAGCGGCAGTTCGCCTCGGGTGCCCGCCCGGTGCCCGGCGGTAAGGACTGGGCGAGTGTGCCGGCCGCCGAGCGGCGGGCGCTGATCGACTCGTACCGGCTGGTGTACCAGACCGATTCGATGGTCAACTGGTGTCCCGGTCTGGGAACTGTGCTGTCCAACGAGGAGGTGACCGCGGACGGCCGCAGCGAACGCGGCAATTTCCCGGTGTTCCGGAAGCGGCTGTGGCAGTGGATGATGCGGATCACCGCCTACTCCGACCGGCTGATCGACGATCTGGACCACGTGGATTGGCCCGAGAACGTCAAGGCCATGCAGCGCAACTGGATCGGTCGTTCGCGTGGGGCCCGGGTCGAGTTCGCCACGGTGGCGGGCGATGTGGAGGTGTTCACCACTCGCCCCGACACCCTGTTCGGCGCGACCTACATGGTGCTGGCCCCGGAACACGAGATGGTCGACACCCTGACCGCGCCCGCCTGGCCGGCCGAGACCGATGCCCGCTGGACGGGCGGCAGCGCGACCCCGGCCGAAGCCGTCTCCGCCTACCGCAAGGCCATCGCGGCGAAATCGGATCTGGAGCGGCAGGAGAACAAGGAAAAGACCGGCGTTTTCCTGGGGGCCTTCGCCACCAATCCGGTGAACGGCGCGCAGATCCCGATCTTCATCGCCGACTACGTGCTGAGCGGGTACGGAACGGGCGCGATCATGGCCGTGCCGGGGCAGGACCAGCGCGACTGGGATTTCGCGACCGCGTTCGGCCTGCCGATCATCCGGACCGTCGAGCCGCCGGAGGGTTTCGACGGCGAGGCCTTCACCGGCGACGGCCCGGCGATCAACTCCGATTATCTGAACGGGCTGTCCATCGCCGACGCCAAGGCGGCCGTGATCGCGCGGCTGGAAGCCGACGGCCGCGGCGCCGGCACCGTGCAGTACAAGCTGCGGGACTGGCTGTTCGCACGGCAGCGGTACTGGGGCGAACCGTTCCCGATCGTCTACGACGAGTCCGGCGCTCCGCACGCTCTGCCGGAATCCATGCTGCCGGTACGGCTGCCCGAACTCGACGATTTCGCCCCGGTCACCTTCGATCCGGACGACGCCGATTCCGAACCGTCCCCGCCGCTGGCCAAGGCCACCGACTGGGTGGAGGTGGAACTGGATCTGGGCGACGGTCCGCGCACCTACCGCCGCGATACCAATGTCATGCCGCAGTGGGCGGGTAGTTCCTGGTATCAGCTGCGTTATGCCGATCCCAGCAATTCCGCGGTGTTCTGCGCGAAGGAGAACGAGAACTACTGGCTGGGCCCGCGGCCGGCCGAGCACGGGGCGGACGATCCGGGCGGCGTGGATCTGTACGTGGGTGGTGTGGAGCATGCCGTGCTGCACCTGCTGTACGCCCGGTTCTGGCAGAAGGTGTTGTTCGACCTGGGTGAGGTGAGCGGTAGCGAACCGTACCGGCGCCTGTTCAACCAGGGCTATGTCCAGGGCTTCGCCTACACCGACGCACGCGGGGTCTATGTTCCGGCCGCCGAGGTCGTCGAACGGGACGGCAAGTTCTACTGGACCGACCCCACGGGCACCGAGATCGAGGTGAACCAGGAATACGGCAAGATCGGCAAATCGCTGAAGAACGCCATCGCCCCCGACGAGATATGCGATCTGTACGGGGCCGATACGTTCCGGTTCTACGAGATGTCGATGGGGCCGCTGGATACGTCCCGGCCGTGGGCCACCAAGGACGTCATCGGCGCACACCGCTTCCTGCAGCGGGTGTGGCGGCTGGTGGTGGACGAGGAGACCGGCGCAACCCGGGTCACCGAGGACAACCCGTCCGACGAAACGCTGCGGTTGCTGCACCGGACCATCGCCGGTGTCGACGAGGATCTGGCGGCCATGCGCGACAACACCGCCGGCGCCAAACTGATCGAGCTGACCAATCACCTGACCAAGGCCTACCCGAAGGGCGCGCCCCGCTCGGCCGCGGAACCGGTGGTGCTGATGCTGGCCCCGCTGGCCCCGCATATGGCCGAGGAACTGTGGGAACGCCTGGGCCACACCGGTTCGCTGGCGCACGGCCCGTTCCCGGTGGCCGATCCGGCGCTGCTGACGGCGGAGACCGTGGAGTACCCGATTCAGGTGAACGGGAAGGTCCGCAGCCGTATCCAGGTGGATCCGGAGGCCGATCAGGCCGCAATCGAGGCGGCCGCGCTGGCGGACGAGAAGATCGCCGCGCTGCTGGACGGGAAGGCCCCGCGCAAACTGATCGTGGTGCCGGGCCGGCTGGTCAATATCGTCTCCTGACCCGTGATCGGCCGACACGGTAGCCCGGCAATTCCCGGGCTACCGTGTTGGCCGGTAGTTAATCTGCGAGACTCCTCGGACTTGCCTGCGTCGGCTAGCGTGCGTGCGTTCAGCCCGGAACAGGAGTCCACTGTGAAACCTCTTGCGCTCTTCGTCGCACACCGACCGGCCGGATCCCGGTCGCGCGTGACCTGTCAGTACAAATGCGGCAACGCCTGCTTCCACGAGGTGCCCAACACCTCGTCGAACACCTACTTCGGGGATATCGTGGCCGGGATCTCGCGGCGCCGGGTGCTGCAGGGTGGCGCGGCCGCGGTGGTCGCGATCGGTGCCGTCGGCACACTCGCGGCCTGCGGTGACGACGCCGGCGCCGGCGGTGCCGAGAGTGGGCAGGGGATGGGCACCGATTTCACCCCGGTGGCGCCCAACACCGACGACGCGGTCGTCATCCCGGACGGTTACGAGCAAGGCGTGGTGATCCGCTGGGGCGATCCACTGTTCGAGGACGCGCCCGAATTCGACTTCTACGGCCAGACCCCCGCCGCTCAGGCCAAACAGTTCGGTTACAACAACGATTTCGCCGGACTGCTGCCCATCGAGGGCCAAGCGGGTAAATACCTGCTGGTGGTGAACCACGAATACACCACCGAGGTGTTCATGTTCCCCGGGTACGAGCCCGAGGCGATCACCCGCGAACAGGTCGATATCGCCATGGCCGCGCACGGCCTGTCGGTGGTCGAGGTGCACGGTGAGCCCGGAACCGGGCGACTGAAGCCCGTGTTCGGCAAATACAACCGGCGCATCACCGCGACGACGGAGTTCGTGCTGACCGGCCCCGCCGCCGGCAGTGCGTTGCTGAGAACCACCGCCGACCCCACCGGCACCAAAGTGCTCGGCACCATCAACAACTGTTCCGGCGGAGTAACCCCTTGGGGCACCGTCCTTTCCGGGGAAGAGAATTTCAACGCCTACTTCATCGGCAAGGCCGCCGATCCGGTGACCGCCGAGCGACTGGACCGTTACGGTATCGGCGAATCCGATTCCCCGCATTTCTGGGAGAAGTTCGACAAGCGTTTCGATATCGCGGCCGAACCCAACGAGGCCAACCGTTTCGGCTGGGTGGTCGAGGTGGATCCGTGGGATCCGCAGTCCACGCCGGTCAAGCACACCGCACTGGGCCGGTTCAAGCACGAGGCCGCGAATATCCATGTGACCGCCGACGGCACCGTGGTCGCCTACAGCGGCGACGACGAACGCTTCGACTACATGTACAAGTTCGTCTCCACCCGCAAGATCGAACCGGGTACCGGCGCCGCGAGCCGCCGCCACAACCTGACCATCCTGGACGCCGGCACCCTCTACGTCGCGAAACTCACCGGTGATCACCCCGACCGGATCGATGGGTCGGGCACTGTCCCGTCGGACCAGGGTTTCACCGGTAAGGGACAGTGGATTCCACTTCTGCGCACCGGTGCGGACGGCCGCGGCGAATCACTGGTGGACGGGATGACCGCCGAAGAGGTCGCGGTGTTCACCCGTCTCGCCGGTGACAAGGTGGGCGCCACCAAGATGGACCGCCCCGAGGATTTCGAGGCCGACCCGAAGACCGGCAAGGTCTATGTGGCGCTGACCAACAACAGCAAACGCGGCACCGACGGCGAGGCCGCCGCCGACGAGGCCAACCCGCGCAACGAGAACAAGAACGGCCAGGTCCTGGAGATCACCGACGATCACGCGGGCACCGAATTCACCTGGTCGCTGTTGCTCGTCTGCGGTGATCCGGCGACCGCCGACACCTACTTCGCCGGCTACGACAAGACGAAGGTCAGCCCCATCTCCTGCCCGGACAACCTCGCCTTCGATCCGTACGGCAACCTGTGGATCAGCACCGACGGTAACGCCCTGGACGCCAACGACGGGCTGTTCGCGGTGGTTCTCGACGGCGACCGCCGCGGCGAGACCAAACAGTTCCTGTCGGTCCCCGTCGGTGGTGAGACCTGCGGTCCGGTGATCACCGAAGAACGGGTCCTCGTCTGCGTCCAGCATCCGGGCGAAACCGATGATGCCTCGGTGGAGGCCCCGGCGTCGCACTGGCCGGACGGCGGTACCTCGCAGCCGCGTCCGGCCGTGGTGGCGGTCTGGAAGGCCGGTGGCGGCCGGATCGGTATCGAGTAAGCGGGTTGCGTCGCAACGGGTCCGGGGCGGGGGGGCCCGGCCCGGCGGGGCCCCCGGGGGGGCCGTGCCCCCTGGGGGCTTTGCACCCGGGGGGCTTTTCCGGCTGCGCGGCGGAACCTCGGGGGGCCCGGCGGGGCGGGTGGGCCCCGGCCGGACCCGTTGCGACGCAACCCGCTTACTCGATACCGATC
>NZ_JARWOV010000173.1 GCF_029868855.1 Nocardia carnea
CCCCCCGTCACCCCGGGGGCGGGGCGCAAATTAATCAAATACCCCCCCCCGGCCCGCGGCCGGCCGCCCCGCCGCCGCACTACGGCGCGCAGCGGTCTTGCTCGTACCTCACCGCCCGGCGCGCCGGTGCGTCGGCTGCACGCTACGCCGTCAACGCCAGATCCGAGATGGCTGATAGTTCTGCCCTGCGTCGAATCGCCCAGCGAGGAGACCTCCGATGCGGCACTGGAGCGGCTGGCACAGGAACGTGATCGCCTCTCGGCGCATATCGACGAGCTGATCCGGACCCGGGACGCGCTCGATCAGCTCATGGTCGTGAACCGGGCGCACCGCGCGACTCTGTAGGCCCGCGACGCATCGTTGTGCCGGTTCGGATCGCTCGGAACGATGGTCTCGACGACCGGGTGTGACGAGCGGACGGGATCTCGGTCCGCTCATCGTTCTTCCGGTGGGCCGATCGGGTTCAGCCGGACCGTGGATCGGAAACGAACAACGGTGGCGCGATGCCCACGGGGGCGATGCGGGTGCCCGACCACGGGCATCGGGTGTGGCTATCGCGCGGGTGGTCGCAGATATGGTGATCGCGAACCGGTACCTGAGGTCCGGGGCACAGACCTGGGCAGGATACCGAAACCACTGGACCCGTAAGGTTTCTGCGAGTGAACAGGCGCAGGTGGCGGAGTTTGATCCACGGGCCCCGCCCGCAAACGCAGCGGGAGTGATCAGTGACTTTCGTTCCGGTCCAGGGGCATTCGCCGGGTACGTTTCGCCAGTGGTCGACTATTCGACCGTCTTCGATGGTGGTGCCGTGCAGGCAATGAAGGGTTTCCGGACACCGGAAACGGCCGGGGGTGGCTGTCGTACGCAGCATTCCGCGGTGAATCCAGGGTTCGTTTCCGCAGCGGCACACCGGTTCTTCCACATATGTCATCGGTTGTCCTGTGTGGTCAGTGGGGGTTGCCGGGTGGGGTGGGCAGACACGTTGCACCGTCCGCCGTTTCGTGCGATGGCGCGACGATGCCGGGGGTTGCGTGATGTGGGTGGCCGGGTAGTGCGCGTAACCCGGCGGCGACGCGGGTCAGAATTCCCGGGTCGGTGCATTCGCCGAGTCGCCACAGCCGCAGTGTGGCGGCGATGGCGCGGTTGGCGGGGGCTCTCGAGGGCAAGCGGGGACGATCATGGTTCATCGGGTGACCTCGTATGTTCGTCGGAGCCCGCATACCACGTATCGGTGTACGGGCGATCATGCCGTGATTTATGCTTCCTAAACCGGTGAAACAGGGTGGGCTGCAGAGTGTTTAGTGGGGGTAAACCGAGATATTACGTCGACCCTCTGATGCGGTCAAGTCGGTATCTCTAGACTCAGGGCGTGGGTGGCACAAACGAGTTCGAACAGGTCCGTTCCGAGCCGGATCCGATACGGCGCGGGCGGCGGGCGACCGAGCTGATCACGCTCTACCAGCAGCGGGCCGCCGAACTGGCGCGGCTGCGCAAAGAGGCGATCGAAGAAGCCCACCGAAAAGGACTGAACTACACCGAGATAGCGAAACTACTCGGCATCACCAAAGGCCGGATCAGCCAGATCAAGTCGGGTGCACCACCGGCCGAACGCGCCTTCTTCGGTGTCGGGCCGGTGGCGGTCGGGATTCCCCGGCGAGATACCGCGACGGACGCTACCGGCTTCGACGCGAGCGACCGAGCAGCCCGGCAACTCGTCGAAAAAGTCCTGGCACGCCTGTCTCTGGCCTCATCACGATTCGAGATCGACCCCGATGCCGAGGAAGTGCCGGCCGGGGACACGGTGGTGATCTGCGACCCCGGCTCCGCCCCGGTGGCGCAGGAACTGCTCGCCGCCGACGAGGCGTTGAGCCTCGAAAAGGTCGACGGCGAATGGTGCCTCGTCGACAAGTCCACCGGGCGCCGGTACACCGCGCAGGGGGAGTCGGGAGCCGATATCGGATTTCTCGGCCGCCGCGAGGAGGACGGTCGCGTCATCGTCCAGATCGCGGGTGTGACGAGCGCCGGGTCGCACGGGGTCGCGCATTGGCTGGACAGCAACGTGGCCGAGCTCTACGAACCGGCGGCGCGATCGATCAGCGCGATTGTCGAATGCGATGTCGATACCGATCTGGCGGTCGCCGACAGCCGCGCGGTCGCGGGGCCCTACACGACCAGAGGTTGACCGCTCCCACACCGCGGCAGTCCGGACGACCGGCTCCGGGTTACCCCACCGGGTCGCGAACATCCGAGGCCGCATCACGGGAGAATACACGGTGAGCCGTGTATTCTGGTGCAGTCACGTCAGTGATGCTGGCGGTGGGACGCGGCTACGACGCCCCACCTGGTGGGTTACTATCAGGCCCGCATCCAGCGGACCAGTACGAGTGCCCCGGCGATTACGGCAGCTACGGCAAGGCAGATGCCATAGTCGACCGGGGCCTCACACTTTTTCCGGCGATGTTTCGCCACCCCCACCACCTCCTTCCTGGGCGCGGAGTGAGGACCTGGTCCTCCGCCCCTCGGAAAGAGGTGGGCTCACAGTACATCAGCGCTCCGGCGGGCTGTAAATCGCTGGTGCCAGGCTGTTTTGGCTGGAGTCCGGTTCGGTGCGGCAGTGGGGCAGGGTGCCGTCGTCCAGAGTGGGCTGACCGCGCGGGACCCGCTGCGCTGGTGGATCATGGACCCCGTGAGCGATAGCGATCTTGTGGACGTCACCATCAGCGGACCCGACGAAGAATGGCTGGCGGAGTTCACCCGGCGGCTCGTGACCGACCGGTTGGCGGCGTGCGGGAACATCCACCCGGAAGTCCGGTCGATCTACCGATGGGAGGGTGAGGTGGAGGATGCGCCGGAAGCCCTGGTGGTGCTGCACACCCGGGCATCGCACGTTGCCGCAATCATCGAACGCGCCAACACCGAGCACCCCGACGAGGTTCCGCAGGTTGTCGCCGTGCCGATCGCCGGCGTGAACCCGGCATATGGGGAATGGATACTGGACGAAACCAGCTGATTGATCAGCTGTCGGCACCCGCCCGGCTGTACCGGGCGGGTGCATCGGCCGACCGGGCCGGTACCGCTCAGCGGTGCACGAGATCGGCGTACTCGGGATGCTTGCCGATGTACTCGTCCACGTACCAGCAGGTGGCGGCGACCGAATAGCCTGCTTCCCGGCTCTCGTCGAGCGCGTACTTCACCACCTGGGCGGCCACCCCGCGTCCCCGGAACTCCGGGAAGGTGATCGTGTGGTGGAAGTTGCGAACCTTCGGGCTCTCGGTTTCCGCGTAGTCGGCATAGCCGGCCAGGGACCCGTCGAGATAGATCTCGAATCGGGTATCTGCGGCATTGTGTCGGAGTTCGGTGCTCACCTCTATTGGAACGGCCGCCCGTACCGGGTTTGTTCCGGACGGAGCCGATCCGGCCGCGTGCGCCGGGCGACCAGGGTTGTTCAGAGGACGGCGCCGGGATTGAGGATGCCGTGCGGGTCGAGTGCATCCTTGATCCGGCGGGTCAACGCCATCACATCGGGACCGAGCTGATCCGGTAGCCAGGCCTTCTTCAACCGCCCGACCCCGTGCTCGCCGGTGATGGTGCCGCCGAGGGTGATGGCCAGGTTCATGATCTCGCCGAAGGCGCGATGCGCGCGTTCGGTTTCGTCGGGGTCGTCGGGGTTGTGAACGATCAGCGGATGGGTGTTGCCGTCGCCGGCGTGCGCGATTACCGATACCGTCACATCATTGCGCCGGGCGATCTCGGCGACACCGGTGACGAGGTCACCGAGCCGGGGGAGCGGTACCCCGACATCCTCGAGCAGTAGCCGGCCGATCCGCTCCACCGCCGGGATCGCGAAACGGCGGGCCGCGGTGAACGCCTCGCCCTCCTCGGCGTCGGCGGTTTCGAAGACCTCGGTCGCGCCCGCGGCCCGGCATGCCTCCAGCATCACCCGCGCCTCCTGGGCGGCGTGTTCGCCGGGGGCGTCGGAACGGGCGACCAGCAGCGCCGCGGCGTCGCGATCCAGTCCCATCCGCATTTCGTCCTCCACCGCGTTGATCGCGACCGAGTCCATGAACTCCAGCATGGCGGGCCGCAGGGCGCCGGTGATGCCGAGAATGGCCTCGGTGGCGGCGGTGAGCGTCGCGAACGACGCGACGACCGTGCATTGCGCGGGTTGCGCCGGCAGCAGACGCAGGGTCAGTTCGGTGATCACGCCCAGCGTGCCCTCACTACCGACGAACATCTTGGTCAGCGACAGCCCGGCAGAATCCTTCAATCGCGGCCCGCCCAGCCGCACCGGGGTGCCGTCGGCCAGCACGACCTCCATGCCGAGTATGTAGTCGGTCGTCACACCGTATTTCACACAGCACAGTCCGCCCGCGTTGGTGGCGGCGTTACCGCCGATGGAACAGATCTCGAACGAAGAAGGGTCCGGCGGATACCACAGTCCGTGCTCTGCCGCCGCCCGCTTCACCTCCGCGTTGAGGAGCCCGGGCTGGACGACGGCGGTCCGGGTGACCGGGTCGATCCGGATATCGCGCATCCGCTCGGTACTCAGTACGATCCCGCCGTCCAGCGCCGTCGCCCCACCCGAGAGACCCGAGCCGGCCCCCCGCGGCACCACCGGAACCCGGTGTTCATCGGCCCAGAGCAGGGTTTCGCGCACATCCGCGGTGCCGGTGGCCCGGACGACCGCGATCGGAGTGCCGGCGCCGGGGTCAAGGGCCCGGTCCTGCCGATACCCGGCGACGATATCGGGGTCGGTGATCACGGCGCCGGCGGGCAGCCGGTCGGTCAATGCGCGCAAGTCCACGCTGCCAACGGTAGCGCCCGGACGGGTGGCCCCGTCCGAGCTTCCGGCAGCGAGGTACCCGGCAGCCGCACCCGACCCTCCTGCCGCCGAGCGTGCCTTCCGATCATCTCGGCCGAACTCGGCAAGGGCGGCGTTTCGCGTGATCTCCGATTCAGCGGCCGGTAACGCTTTCCGTCAGGGGGATATCGCCGAGGCTGTCTTCGCCGGAGACCCGGGCGGCCACTGCTGTGCGAACTTCCTCTTCGACCAGGTCCGCATTGATCTGCGCGCCGGCCATCGCGCCCGCCGCGGCCGCGGCGCCGACCTGTGCGGAGATATCGGTGACATTGCCTGCCGCCCATACACCGGGCACTTCGGTACGGCCGGTCGGGTCGGCCGGAACATAGCGGCCCGCCCCGGTCGGATGGTCGATCGCGGGCAGGCCCAGTTCGTCCAGGAAGCCGGCCCGGGCGGCCATACGTGTCCCGACGGCGACCACCTCCCGGGCGACCACGGTGCCGTCGGCGAGACGCAGCCCGGTGATCCCGTCGTTGCCCGTCTCGACAGCGGTGACCTTCCCGGTCACCACGCGGATACCGCGTGCCGCCAGCCGTTCGGCGTCTTCGGCGCCGAGTTCGGGGCCCTCGTGGGTGAAGAACACGATATCGTCGCTGAGCTGGCGGAACAGTTGCACTTGGTGCATCGCCATCGGGCCGGTGGCCAGGAGACCGATCGCGCGATCGCGGACCTCCCAGCCGTGGCAGTAAGGGCAGTGCACGACATCGCGGCCCCAGCGTTCGCGCAATCCGGCGATATCCGGGAGTTCATCGGTCAGTCCGGTGGTGACCAGCAGGCGCCGGGCCCGCACGCTGCGCCCGTCGGCGAGGCCGATCGTGAATCCGTTCTCCGTCCGCGTGGCCCGGGTGATCTCTCCGGACACCACATGCCCGCCGTAGCTACGTACTTCCGCCCGGCCGCGCGCCAGCAATTCCGCCGGCGGCATTCCGTCGCGGGCCAGCAGCCCGTGCACTCCTTCGGCGGGGGCATTGCGGGGTGTGCCCGCGTCGATCACCGCCACTGTGCGCCGGGAGCGCGCCAGCATCAGTGCACCGTTCAGTCCGGCCGCGCCGCCGCCGGCCACCACCACGTCATAGTCGTTGTCCAGCCGGTCGTTCTCCGGTTGCTCGGTCATCTCGACCACCTCCTCGGCACCGACTATCCAGAACAGTGAACGAATCGGCAAGTAAATTTGCTGAAGCGGCAAAGAATGGCTGCTACGCCGAGTGGAACTCCCGCAGGCTCCTGCCGCCGTAGCCATGAGCTCGTGGTTTGCCCCGTGCTCACCTCCCCGTCACCTGTCCCTGCGACGCTGGCCGCGTGCAGGAGCCGGCGACGAAAGCTGAAACGTGGGCGAGCCGGTTCGCCCGGTGGTGTGCGGCGGTGGTCGCGCGCCTGCCCTGGGGGCTGGACCGAATCGTCCCACCGACCTTCCTGGGCTTCGCGTTGATCAACAGCTTCACCTTCGGCGTCGATCTGCTGATCCTGACCGGTATGCGCAGCGGACTCGGCCTCCCGGGCTGGTTGTCGGTGACGGTCGGCTACGTCTGCGCTTTCGCGCTGGCCTTCTACCTCAATCGCACCCTCAACTTCCGGTCCCACGCACCGGCCGGGCGGCAAGCGGTGATCTACACCGTCGTGGTGGTGATCAACTACCTGGCGTTCATCCTGGGTGTGGGGGCGGGGCTCGCGGCGCTGGGTGTGCAGTACCACCTCTCGCGACTGCTGGCGGGTGCGTGCGAAGCCGTGTACATGTACTCCGCCATGCGCTGGGTCGTCTTCCGCCGCAACTGAGCCCGTGCCTCCGGCCGGACGTGGACGCCCCGGCTCGTCCGGTCACCGGCCTGAATCGTGCAGGTCGGATCAGTTCGCGTAGAGGCGTATTTCGTTACCGTCGCGGACGACGACATCGGTGTCGGTGAGCGCCCAGTGCGGGATGCCGTCCGCGCGGAAGCGGGCAGCCAGGGCATTGCCCGTGTGCTCGGGGTCGGTGGGGGAATCGAGGTGCGGGACGATCGGCCGGTCGATCAATCCGAGCCCCGCCCAGACCGGGGCGATTCCGCAGGCCGGCAGTACTTCTCCAGGATCGTCGGAGGCTTCCAGGCCGCGCAGGTGCGGTCCCAGCAGGCAAGCGCCCGCGCTGTAGCCCGCGTACAGCAACGAATCCGCGGCGAGTAGTTCCGGGATCACGGTGTCCGCGCCGCTGCGCGCGAATTGGGCGCGCAGGACGAAGGTGTTACCGCCGCGCACCCACAGGGCCGGGAACCGGGACAGGGTCCGGCGTAATTCAACCGGGCGCCCGGCGTATTCGCGCAGGTCCACCTCCTGCGGTGTGAAACCCAGTTTCCGTAGCGGCACCAGTTCGCTGGTCACCGCCGCCGCGCGGGCACCGGGCCAGGAATCGCAGGCATTGGCGATCACCGCGATCGGGCCCGGGGGACCGGCGAGTTCGGCGAACACGTCGTAGTGTTCGCCGAACCGGTAACTGGCCAGGAACAGTCGCATCTCAGATGGTGAAGGCCAGGTTCCGGGCCAGCTGCCGGCCCAGTTCGCCATCGCCCCGGACATCGATGCGGTCCAGTACCGTTTCGGGGTCGACGCGCCCGCCGCCGAGCCGCACCAGCAGGCCCGAATCCAGCTCCAGTGTCACCGTGGCATCCCGATCGGGCGTGGTCACATAGGCCGCCCGGTCGCCGACCTCGATATGCAGTGTCCGCGCGAGGGGGCCGGTCAACCGGAGGGTGATCAGTGAACCGGCCGGTGCCTTACCGCGTTTCGCGAGTACCCGCGGCAGCGACTGCGCGAACTCCGCGAACGCCACCTCGCCGCGGGTACCGCCCTCGTCGATTCGCTCGCCGAGCGCGTCGGCGATATCGAGTTCGTGCATCCAGCAGTCGAACAAGCGGACCCGCATGAACCGCGCGTAGGGCACCTCGCCGACCGGGGACCGGGACGGCGCCAGCCACGCCTGATCGTCCATGGCGGACAATGCTTTCCGGCGCCGATCGATCACCTCGTGATACATCCGCAGCAGTTCCGCACCGGACCGCGGCCGCAACCGCTGTACCCAGATCTCGTTCAGCACTCCGATGTCGTTGCGGACGTGCGGCAGCGTTTCGACATCGATATCGGTGGCCTGTGCGGCAGGGGCCGGCGGCTCATCGCCCAGCAGCAGCGATTCGGTGCCGATGACATGGCCGATCACATCGAAAACCGTCCAGCCGGGCAGGGGCGACGGTGTCCGCCACCGGTCCTCGTCGAGACCGCCGACCAGCTCGGCCAAGGCATCGAACTGGCCGGACAGCAGCCGGACGAGTTCGGGGCGGTCGGGGAGATCGGACATGGGCGGTGCCTTCCGTGGGCTGGGCGTGGGCAGTTCGGTGCGGAAACGGATCAGCCGGGATCGGTATCGGTTTCGGTGGCCGGGGTGTCGAGGGCGGCCAGACCTGCGCGCAACTCGGCCGCGACCCGCTCGGGTTCGTGCGAGCGGCGCAGTACCAGCCCGGACGCGAAACGGAACTTGTCCCCGTGTTTGCGGGGGAGTACGTGCAGGTGCACGTGGCCGACCGTCTGGAATGCCGCCTTGCCGTCGTTGACCAGCAGATTCGCGCCGTCGGCGGCGAAGGCCGGACCCTGTACCGCCCGCGCGATCCGATGCCCGGCCCGGAACAGTTCGGCACCGGTTTCGGCATCGAGTTCGGACAGATCCGTGGCGTGGCTCTTGGGGATCACCAGGGTATGCCCGCGGGTGATCGGCCGGATATCGAGGAAGGCGCAGACGATGTCGTCCTCGTAGACCCGGTGGGCCGGCGCGGTACCGGCCACGATCCGGCAGAAAACGCATTCGCTCACAGGGTGACTCTACGGCGTACGGCCCGGCCGGACCCGGCGGCCGGGTGGAATTAGCAAACTTTTCAGACCCGTGGGCACGGTTCTGCCGTTAACGGTTCTGATCAGCATTTACCGCTGCGAAGGTTGTGTGCCCTGCCGTGTGGATGTGACGGGCATCTCAGCTAATCTCACTCACGCCGATGTACGGTGGCGAGGATTTCGGGCGGGGTGTTCACGAACACCCCGCCCGGCGCCGTAATCGGCGGCCGGAAACGTAGGAGAGGGAAGACAGACAAGTGGAGACAACGCAGACCGTGAGCGATTCGTCGCCGCGCGGGGCGCGTGTCGGTGTCGTTCGCGAAACCGCCGCGGGCGAGCGGCGGGTCGCCCTGGTGCCGAAGATCATTCCGGCCCTGGTGAAGCAGGGTGTGGAGGTCGTGGTCGAAGCCGGAGCCGGACAGGGCGCGCTCATTCCCGATACCGCCTACACCGACGCCGGTGCCACCATCGGCGATGCCTGGTCGGCCGATGTGATCGTGAAGGTCGCGCCGCCCACCGATGCCGAGGTGGCGAAACTGGCCGCGGGCCAGACGCTGATCGGATTCCTGGCGCCGCGCAATGCCGACAACCAGATCGATGCGCTGAAGAAGAAGCAGGTGCAGGCGTTCGCCGTCGAAGCGATCCCGCGCATCTCGCGGGCGCAGGTGATGGACGCGCTGTCGTCGCAGGCGAATGTCGCCGGATACAAGGCGGTACTGCTGGCGGCTTCGGAATCGACCCGCTTCTTCCCGATGCTGACCACCGCGGCGGGCACCGTGAAACCGGCGACCGTGCTGGTGCTCGGTGTCGGTGTCGCGGGGTTGCAGGCGCTGGCCACGGCCAAACGGCTCGGCGGGCGGACCACCGGCTACGACGTGCGGCCCGAGGTCGCCGACCAGGTGCGTTCGGTCGGCGCGCAGTGGCTCGATCTCGGTATCGACGCCGCCGGCGAGGGCGGATACGCCCGCGAACTCACCGACGAGGAGAAGGCGACACAGCAGCAGGCCCTCGAGGATGCGATCAAGGGCTTCGATGTGGTGATCACGACCGCGCTGGTACCGGGTCGGCCCGCGCCGCGCCTGGTGACCGCCGCCGCGGTCGCCGGGATGAAACCGGGCAGCGTGATCGTGGACCTGGCCGGCGAAACCGGTGGCAACTGTGAACTCACCGAACCCGGCGAAACCGTGGTCAAGCACGAGGTGACGATTTGTTCGCCGCTGAACCTGCCGGCCACCATGCCCGAACACGCCAGTGAGCTGTATTCGAAGAATATTTCGGCGCTGCTGGAACTGATGCTCGCCGACGGCGAACTGAAACCGGACTTCTCCGATCAGGTGCTGGCCGATTCCTGCGTCACCCGTGACGCCGAACCGACAACGAAAGCCGAATGATGTACAGCGAGCTGCTGGCGAATATCGCCATTCTGGTGCTCTCCGGATTCGTGGGTTTCGCGGTGATCTCCAAGGTCCCCAATACCCTGCACACCCCGCTGATGTCGGGAACCAACGCCATCCACGGCATCGTCGTGCTCGGCGCGCTGGTGACCCTCGGACGGATGGAGGACCCCTCCGTCGGGGTGCAGATCATCCTGTTCGTGGCCCTGGTGTTCGGAACGCTGAACGTGGTCGGCGGTTTCGTGGTGACCGACCGGATGCTGGGCATGTTCAAAGGTAAGAAGCCCGGCGCGGGTGCCGAGAAGGCAGGTCAGTGATCCATGGACAATCTGGTCGATATCCTCTACATCCTGTCCTTCGCCCTCTTCATCTACGGCCTGATGGGTCTCACCGGCCCGAAGACCGCGGTCCGGGGTAACTGGATCGCCGCGGCCGGTATGGCCATCGCGGTGATCGCCACACTCATCGCCGTACGCGATACCAGCAACTGGATTCTCATCGTTGCGGGCCTGGTGGTCGGTGTGGCGCTGGGTGTGCCGCCCGCCCTGCGTACCAAGATGACCGCCATGCCGCAGTTGGTGGCGGCGTTCAACGGTGTCGGCGGCGGTACGGTCGCGCTGATCGCGTGGGCCGAATTCGTCGACACCTCCGGGTTCTCCACCTTCCATCACGGTGAGGAACCGACGGTGCACATCATCGTCGGCTCGCTGTTCGCCGCGATCATCGGTTCCATCTCGTTCTGGGGATCGCTCATCGCGTTCGGCAAACTCCAGGAGATCTTGCCCGGTAAACCCATCGGCCTGGGCAAACTGCAGCAGCCGGTGAACCTGCTGCTGCTGCTGGCCGCGGTCGCCGCGGCGGTCGTGATCGGTCTCGGCGCCTCCGACGGTGGTGTCGCGCAGTGGTGGATGGTCGGGCTGCTGCTGGCCGCGGGTGTGCTCGGCCTCATGGTCGTGCTGCCCATCGGCGGCGCCGATATGCCGGTGGTCATCTCGCTGCTGAACGCCCTCACCGGGCTTTCGGCCGCGGCGGCCGGTCTCGCGCTGAACAACACCGCCATGATCGTGGCCGGCATGATCGTCGGCGCGTCCGGCACCATCCTCACCAACCTGATGGCCAAGGCGATGAACCGTTCCATCCCGGCCATCGTCGCCGGTGGATTCGGTGGCGGCGGCACGGTCGCCACTGCCGGTGACGGTGAGCAGAAGCAGGCCAAGGCGACCTCCGCCGCCGACGCCGCGATCCAGATGGCCTACGCCAACCAGGTGATCGTGGTGCCCGGCTACGGTATGGCCGTGGCCCAGGCGCAGCACGCGGTGAAGGAGATGGCGGGACTGCTCGAAGCCAAGGGCGTGGAGGTCAAATACGCCATCCACCCGGTGGCCGGCCGGATGCCCGGGCATATGAACGTGCTGCTCGCCGAGGCCGAGGTGTCCTACGACGCCATGAAGGAAATGGACGATATCAACGGCGAATTCAGTCGTACCGATGTCGCCCTGGTGATCGGCGCCAACGATGTCACCAATCCGGCCGCGCGCGAGGATTCGTCCAGCCCGATCTACGGGATGCCGGTCCTCAATGTCGATCAGGCGAAATCGGTGATCGTGTTGAAGCGTTCGATGAACAGCGGGTTCGCCGGTATCGACAATCCGCTCTTCTACGCCGATCACACCGCCATGCTGTTCGGTGACGCGAAGAAATCGGTGGGTGCGGTCACTGAGGAACTCAAGGCACTGTAAGCGCGGGAATCCGCTCCGGCGGCCCCGGTGCGCGCCCGGCCGCATTGCCGAGCGGGTACCGGGGCCGTTGCTGTTACCGTCGACGCATGGCGGATCTGGGTGTAAAGCTCTTGCGCACTAGGTGGTTCGTCCGGGCTCCGATCTGGGCGTTCCGTGCCCGGCTCGGCTTTCTCTTCGGGGGCCGGCTGCTCCTACTGGAGCACACCGGCCGCACCTCCGGGAGAACCCGGTATGTCGCATTGGAAACGGTGGACCGCCCCGGCCCCGACACGGTGATCATCGCCTCGGGCTTCGGCGAAGGGGCGCAGTGGTACCGGAACTTGCTGGCCGACCCGCGCTGCCGGGTGAGCATCGGCACTCGCCACCGGGTGCCCGCGGTGGCTCGTCCGCTCGAGCCCCAGGAGACGGCCGCGGTGCTGGTGGATTACCGGGTCCGCCATCCGAAGGCCTACCGGAAGTTGAGTGGCATCATCGAGCAGGCCACGGGCCGGGATATCGAGACGGTGCCGATGGTCGAGTTGTCCATCCGGGCCTGAAATTGGGTGGACGGTGCGGTATGTGTGGGCAGATCATGGTCGGCGATGCCCGAACGCAACGAACCACTTCGCCTGATCGAATTCGATCCCGCCACCGCAGACCCCGCCGACGCGCTGCCGTGGTCGGCCGTACTCGATTCCTATTCCACACCGCGGGACCTGCTCGATATGCTCACCCTGAGCCTTTTCGGCCGGGGTGTGCAGCCGTACTACCGCAAGAAACAGCTGGACCGAGTGCGACCGGACGCCCTGCTGCGGCCGCCGGGTTCGCAGATCTCGCGTTCGGTCGTGGAATCGGATTCCCAGTCGATTCTGGTGCTCGGCGAGGGCTGGACCCTGCGCGCCGACCGGTGGGCCGATAAATCGGCCAAGCTGGAAGTGGTCGCGGTGAGTGACGAGCTGGCCGAACGTATCGTGACCGAATCGGTTCGCGATGCCGAACAGCCCACCCCCACCGACCTGACCGCGGTGAAAATGGGCTTCTGGCATCAGGGCGACCGTGGGGCCACTCGGCGCGCGCTGGCCGTCACCACGCCCGAGTGGCCGGAGATCCGGGGTAACTACAGCGAGCCCGTCGCGGGCGCGCTCGACCGGTTGATGGCAATGCGTCCGGCCGATATCCGCGGCAGGTTGCTGCTCCTGCACGGCCCGCCGGGCACGGGGAAGACCACGGCCCTGCGTTCCCTGGCCCGGGCCTGGTCGCCCTGGTGCCAGGCCGACTGCGTGCTCGACCCGGAGATGCTGTTCGCCAAACCCGGCTATCTGATGCGTGCGGCGATGGGCGCCGAAGGCGAGGACGACGAATCGGATCGCTGGCGGCTGCTGATCCTCGAGGACTGCGACGAGTTGATCCACGCCGAGGCCAAATCCTCTTCGGGACAGGGTCTTTCCCGGCTGCTCAACCTCACCGACGGAATGCTGGGGCAGGGTCGTGACGTGCTGGTCGCCATCAGTACCAACGAGGACCTGTCCCGGCTGCACCCCGCTGTGACCCGGCCCGGGAGGTGCCTGGCGCAAGTCGAGATCGGCAAGCTGACCGCCACCGAGGCGCGGACGTGGCTGGACGACACCCCAGCCGATATTCCCGCCGCGGGCGCCACACTCGCCGAACTCGTCGCACTCCGGGACCGTGCCGAAAGTATCGCGGTGCGCACGGAATACACCGAGGGCGGTATGTACCTCTAGTAGCTTCCGGCCGGGCTCGTGGCCGGTGCCGGATACCGGGATTGATTATGACCGACTGGTCAGTCATTATTGGCCTATGCCGAAGCGAGTGGATCAGGACAGCCGGCGCGCCGAGATAGTCGAGGCTGCGGTGCGGGTTTTCGCCCGCAAGGGATTCGCGGCCTCCCGGATCGAGGACGTGGCGGCGGAGGCGGGCGTGGCGAAGGGCAGCGTCTATCTTGTGGTGCGCAGCCGCGACGAACTGTTGACGGCAGCCTTCCAGCATTACCGGGCGCGATCGGCGGAAGTCGTGAACGAGCTCGGTCGAGGGCCCGCTCTGGATCGCCTCGCGCGGCTGATCCGGTCGACCGTCGCGATGCTGGCGACACACCCCGACTATGCGCGAGTACTGCTCGACGTATGGTCGGCGCGCGCACCGATGAATATGGCAGAGGTGTACAGCGAGTACCGGGCTGCTGTCGGAAGTCTCCTGCGGGAGGCCGCGGACGAAGGACAACTGCGGGCGGGAATCGGCGCCGAACACGCTGCCGTGATCGTGGGTGCGATCGAAGGCTGCCTTGTGCAATGGCTGGCCGACGATCGAATCTCGCTGCCCGATCTGACCGAGCCCATCCTTGCGATCTGTGTCGACGGGATCCGTCGATGACTGTCACCGACCGTTTGATCGCACCCGGAGCAACGAGAGCCGAGATCACCCTCGGCTACTGTGCGGGGGCCGGTGGTGCCGCTGCGGCCGGCGCACTCGCGTGGCAGGCAGGCCAAATGTGGCTGGTGGTCGTGGTGACTGCCCTCGTCGGCTTCGACATGTTCGGCGGCGCCGTCGTCAACGCGACCGCTTCGGCCACGCGCTGGTACCACCGGCAGGGCCGGCCGGCACACGGTCATCTCCTGTTCGTTGTCGTCCACATCCAGCCATTCGTGCTTGCGCTCGCGGTGCCCGGGTACGGGTGGACTGCGGCGGCGGTGACCTATGGCCTGGCTCTGGTGTCGGCTGTCGCGGTGATCCGATCGCCGTGGGCGATCCGCACACCTGTGGCGTTCGTCGCGGTTGTCGCCGGAATACTGGTGACCACCACGCTGGTGACGGTCCCGCCTTTCCTGATGTGGTTTGCGCCGGTGCTGCTGATCAAACTACTGCTCGGGCACCTCCTTCCTCATCCTGTTCGGTGAACAACGCGCCGCGGTTATCGTTGATGGATGGATGCATTGGCGGCGCTGCTCGAAGGCCCACGGGCCCGGGGCGCGTTCGTACTGCGGTCGAAGCTCAGCCCACCGTGGTCACTGCGGATCCAGGACGAATCACCGCTGACGCTCGTGGCGGTGGTCCGGGGGTGGGCGTGGGTGCTCACCGCCGACGGCGAGCAGCGTCGAGTCGAGGCCGGTGACGTCGCGGTGATCCGGGGACCGCAGCCCTATACCGTCGCCGACGATCCCGCGACCGAACCTCAGATCCTGATCAATCCGGGGCAGGTCACCACGACTCTGGACGGTGAAGTGCTCTGCGAGACCATGAGTCTCGGGGTACGGCAATGGGGTAACGATTCGGACGGGGAAACGGTGTTCGTCACCGGCTCCTACGAATACGTCGGCGCGGTGAGCAGGCGCCTACTGCGTGCACTACCGCCCATGCTGGTACTGCCGCGCGGACGTTCCGACGATCGGCTGCTCGACCTGCTGACCGACGAAACCGTCAAGGATCTGCCCGCCCAAGGCGTGGTGCTGGACCGCCTACTGGACCTGCTGCTCATCTCGACCCTGCGCTCCTGGTTCTCCGGCACCGAGGCAGCACCGTGGTACCACGCCTACGGCGACCCGCTGGTGGGGAAGGCGCTGCGGCTACTGCAGCACAACCCCGCCCATCCTTGGACCGTCGCTGCGCTGGCTCAGGAAGTCGGGGCGTCGCGGGCAGCGCTGGCCCGCCGGTTCACCGAGCTGGTCGGGGAACCACCCATGGCCTTCCTCACCGAATGGCGTCTCGATCTGGCCGCCGACCTGTTGCAGGGCACCGAGGACACGGTCGAGGCGATCGCCCGTCGAGTCGGATACGGCAGCGCGTTCGCCTTGAGCACGGCGTTCAAACGACACTTCGGCGTCAGTCCGCGGGAACACCGGGCCGGCAGCACGGGGGCGGTCTCCTCGGCCAGTTGATTCGGATCCGCGTAGCGGTGCGGGCCTGGGCGGCGCAGTGTCGCGCCTTCGACCGCAGCGTCGTCTCGGCGGCACTGCCCGCCGACCGACCCGGTATCGTCGCCCGGGTGACGACGCAGTATCCGGTGCTCTGGCCGGTGCCCACTCGATGGGCCGACAACGACCACTACGGGCACGTGAACAACGTGACCTATTACGCGTACTTCGATACCGCGGTCAATGCGTGGTTGATGGACGCGACGGGCACCGACATCCGTGAACTGCCCGCGATCGGGATCGTCGCGGAGACGTCCTGCCGGTTCCACGCCTCGCTCAGCTTTCCGGACAAGCTGCAGGTCGGTCTGCGAATCTCCCGCCTCGGCCGCTCCAGCATCACCTACGACCTGGCGATCTTCCGGGAAGCCGGACAGGACCTGGAACTCGCTGCCACCGGCACCTTCGTCCATGTCTATGTGGACGAGACGACCCGGAAACCGGTCGAGATCCCCGAGGTCATCCGCACCGCTGCGCGGACACTGGTCACCGAGGACCCGGGAACCTAACGCGCGCCGTGCGGTTTCGCGGGTTCAGGTGCGGCGGACATCGCAGCGACGTACGGCTACGATATCGGGCACACCATCCCGCCCCTGCCCGTGTCCGGACAACAGATCGCGCCAACCGGGCCACGCGCCGTCGCTACCGCGGATCTCCACCAGTCCGAAGATCAACTCGCCGATGCTCGAATGCACAGTTTTCGGCAGCAGAATCCGGTTACCTACGATGACGACAACGGGTATCAGCATCGCCGACGAGCCGACGCCCGGTGAGAGCCCCAACTTCGCCACCAGTATGAGCAGTACCACGAGAGCTGCGAAGAAAGAGCCGAACTGCAGGACGAAGTCGATCAACCCGGCAAACGTACTGCGTAGATTCCGTGGCGACGGGTATCGCGTATCCCCGTCGGTCCCGTGATGTCTCGACAGGAAATCCGGCGAATTGGTCAACCCGAAGGCATCCCCCGAACTCATCCATCGATGATGGCACAATTCGTCGCAATCGAGCACATTTGCGGCCACGGTAGGACCGTGGCCGGACCACTCACCGATCCGGACCCACGAATGTGGAACGAAGCCAACAGAATTGACCGGTCCTGCCGCCAGGGATACGCGCACTCTTGAATCGTCGGCCGACCGACCTCGAACGACCGGTGGGCCGCACGCGGGCCTGCGGCGAAGTGCGGAGTCTTCCTGCCGCACACAGCTGAAGGCCGCGTGTCGGATCTGGTGCTCTGACTGCGGCGGGTTGCCGGTTCAGGAGTCCGGATTCTCGAGGGCATGCTGGAAGCGGCGCATGCCGCGGATCCAGCGGTCGTAGTCCGATCCTTTGTTCCGGTACATCTGGAGGACCTCGGGGTGCGGGAGGATGAGGAACTCACCGGCCGCCACGCCGGTCAGAACCGTGTCGGCGACCTCTTCGGGACTGAGTACCGCGCCCGCGGATTTCACAGCGGTGATCGCCAACCGGCCCGCTTCGGCGTTGTTCTCCGGGATCATCCCTTCCCGGAGCAGTGCCGTATCCACTCCCATCGGGCAAACGCAGCTGACACCGATTCCCTTGTCGCCGTAGGTGATCGACAGCCATTCCGCAAAGCCGACGGCGGCGTGTTTGGAGACCGAGTACGGTGCGGAGCCGAGTTGGGTGAGCAGGCCCGCCGCGGAAGCGGTGCTGACGAAGTAGCCGCTGCCGCGTTCGAGCCAGCCGGGGACGAGCAGGCGCGCGGCGCGGATATGTGCCAGGGTGTTGACCTCGAGGGCGGCCGACCATTGCGCGTCGGTGCTGTCCAGGCCCGCGCCGCCGCCGATACCGGCGTTCGCGAAATAGAAGTCGACCGGGCCGAAGGCGGATTCCGCCGCTGTGATCAGCTGCCCGATCACCTCGGGATCGGCGGCGTCACCGCCCGCGGATACCGCGGCGTCCCCGATATCGTCCGCGACCTTCGCCGCGGTGGCGGGGTCGAGATCGGCGACGACGACCTTCGCGCCGTGCTCGGCCAGCCGGCGGGCCAGTGCCGCGCCGATGCCCGAACCGCCGCCGGTGACAATGGCGGTGCGGTCCGCGAAGGTGTCCGTTACTGTGCCTGGGGTCTCCATATCGGCACCCTATCCCGTATTGCGACACAAGACTATATATGTCGCTTAATCCATGCTCGGCGGCAGTTCGGAGTGGGTAACGCCGTGCCGGCTCGTCAATCGGGTTCGGCCAGGCGTTCCAGTAGCGGTGCGGTGCGTGGGCCCACCAGTTCCTGCATCACCAGGGCCATATTGGTGCGCACCACGCCGGGGACCTTCAATATCTGACCGGTGATCCGATAGAGGTCGTCGGCGTCGCGGGCGACCACCCGGACGGTGAGGTCGGTGGGGCCGGTCATACCGCAGACCTCGGTCACCTCCGGAATTTCCGCCAGTTCGCCGACCACCGCATCGAGGCGGTGCTGATCCACCACGACCGCCACGAAGGCGGAGAGTCGATAGCCCAGGGCGCGCGGCTGCACCCGGAGTTCGAAACTGCCCAGGACCCCCGCGGCTTCCCAGCGGGCGAGCCGGGCTTGCACCGTATTGCGGGAGAGTCCGAGCCGGGCGGCCAGTTCCACACCGGTGGCCCGGGGGCTGGCGGTCAGCTCGAGTAGTAGCCGCGCGTCCGTGGCGTCCAGTACCGGGCTGGTGGTTTCTCGACTGGTCATAAAGCGCAGTATGACAGCAGAACCGCCCCCTATTCTGCGCACACTGCTCAGTTTCCGGATCGAGACTTGCGCAGTTCGCCTAAGCGTGGATGCTGTGTGTTGTAGGCCACATCAGCGCGTGACCCGCGTGAGGAGGCGAGGCCGATGCCCGGCACAACCGAGTATCCGGTGCAACTGATCCAGCCCGACGGCGCTCGGGTGCACAACCCGGAATATCAGGCCTTGGTCGCCGATATCGGGCCGGATGAACTATGGCAGCTCTACGAAGATCTGGTGGTGAGCCGCCGGATCGATACCGAGGCCGTCGCCCTGGCCCGGCAGGGGCAGCTCGGTCTGTGGGCGCCCGGCGAAGGGCAGGAAGCCGCACAGGTCGGTTCGGCACACGCGCTGCAGCCCGACGACTATGTGTTCAGCAGCTACCGCGAAGCGGCGGTCGCGTACTGCCGCGGAGTGGACCCGGGCGTCATCACCACGATGTGGCGCGGGGTCGCACACTCGTCGTGGGATCCGGAAGAGATCAATATGACCAATCCGGCGATCGTGGTGGGCGCACAGGGTCTGCACGCCACCGGATACGCCTATGCCGCCCACCTCGACGGGGCGGAGATCGCCACCATTGCCTATTTCGGTGACGGCGCCACCAGTCAGGGCGATATTGCCGAGGCCCTCACCTTCGCTTCCACCTGGAGTGCCCCGGTGGTGTTCTTCTGCCAGAACAACCATTGGGCGATCAGCGAACCCGTTCATCTGCAGAGCGCGACCCCGATCGCGCAGCGGGCGGTCGGGCACGGGATCCCGGCGAGCCGGGTGGACGGTAACGATGTGCTGGCCGTACTGGCCGTCACCCGCCGGGCGGCCGCCCGTGCCCGCACCGGGGGTGGGCCCTCCTTCGTCGAGGCCATCACCTACCGAATGGGTCCGCACACCACCGCCGACGACCCCACCCGCTACCGCACCGCCGCGGAAACCGGGGAATGGGCCCGCCGCGACCCGATCCTGCGGATGCGGCGGCTACTCGACCGCGAGGGCCTGTTCGATCCGGCGACACAGCAGCGGGTGGACGACCGCGCGGACGAGGTGGCGCACCGGATCCGGTCGGCCACGCTGACCATGCCCGATCCCGACCCGCTGGAACTGTTCGACCACGTCTACGCGACCCCGCATCCTGTCGTCGCGGCCCAGCGCCGGGACTACGCCGACTACCTGGCCGCCGGCGATTACGTCGCGCCCACCCGGCGCGAGGAAGGAGTCCGCTCATGATCACCACATTCGCCGCGGCGCTCAACGCCGGGTTGCGTACCGCGCTGGAGGACGACCCCAAGGTGGTGCTGATGGGTGAGGACATCGGCCGGCTGGGTGGTGTGTTCCGGGTGACCGATACGCTGCAGAAGGATTTCGGCGACCGCCGCGTGATCGATACGCCCCTGGCCGAATCCGGCATCGTGGGCACGGCGTTCGGGATGGCGTTGCGCGGTTATCGGCCGGTGTGCGAAATCCAGTTCGACGGTTTCGTCTACCCCGCCTTCGATCAGATCGTCTCGCAGGTGGCCAAGATCCACTACCGGACGCGGGGAAGGGTGGCCGCTCCGCTGACCATCCGCATCCCCTTCGGGGGCGGGATCGGTTCGGTGGAGCATCATTCCGAATCGCCGGAGGCGTATTTCGCGCATACCGCGGGTCTGCGGGTGGTTTCGCCGAGTAACCCGGCGGACGCCTACACGATGATCCGCCAGGCGATCGCACTCGACGATCCGGTGATCTTCTTCGAACCCAAACGCCGCTACTGGGACAAGGCCGAATTCGACCCCGCGGCAATCGATTCGCTTCCCCTGGACCGGGCGCGGGTCTGCGTACCGGGTTCGGATGCCACACTGGTCGCGTACGGGGGTACGGTCGCCACCGCGTTGGCCGCGGCGGAAATCGCTACGGAAGAGGGCCTTTCGCTCGAGGTGATCGATCTGCGCAGTCTGGCGCCGCTGGATATCGACACCATCGCCGAATCGGTGGACCGGACCGGCCGGCTGATCGTGGTGCACGAAGCGCCGGTCACCGGCGGAATCGGCGGGGAGATCGCGGCCCGGATCACCGAACGCTGTTTCTATCGCCTCGAGGCCCCGGTCCGGCGGGTCGGCGGATTCGATATTCCCTACCCTCCGGCTAAGCTCGAAAAGCATCACCTGCCCGACCCGGACCGCATCCTGGCGGCGGTCGACAGCACACTTGCCGCCTGAGTGCCCCGCCACCCTGACGCCCAGCCGGAGGTGCCCACCGTGGACGATGCCGCAACCGCCGAATCCGGTGAGATCCTGGAATTCCGGCTGCCCGACCTCGGCGAGGGACTCACCGACGCCGAACTACAGAACTGGACCGTCGCGGTGGGCGACGAGGTCGAACTGAACCAGACCATCGCCGAGGTGGAAACGGCGAAGGCGGTGGTCGCGCTGCCCTCGCCGTTCGCCGGCACCGTGGTGGAACTGCTCGCCGAACCGGGTTCGACGGTCGAGGTGGGGGCGCCGTTGCTGCGTATCCGCACCACCGCGCCCGCGCCGGGTGGGAACGGCCGTACCTCGGTACTCGTCGGCTATGGGCCGGAGACCGGGAATCAACCGTCGCGCCGGCGTCGGATGCGTGCCGCGGCGTCCGCGCCGCCGGCGGAGACGAAGCCCGCCGGGGTCGATTACGAGGGCGGCGTCATCGGCGCGGATCCGGGCGCCGCGACCGGGGACGAGACAGCCGCGGCGCGTGCGGAAGGGGTAGAACACGCGGAGGATCTTGCCGGCCCCGGGGCATACTCCGGCGGTCGTTCGCCGGCCGAGAACGAACGGGGTACGCGGCCCGATGAGCCAGGTGGGAGCCGCATCACGGCGGCACCGCCCGGTGCACAACACGGTGGGGACCTTCTCGGCGCGGGGCTCGGCGGTGGCCGGGTCGCCGCCACTCCCGGTGCGCGAAAGCTGGCGCGGGAGCTGGGGATCGACCTCTGGCATGTGGCCGGTTCGGGGCCGGAAGGCGCGGTCACCGTCGCGGACGTTCGCGGTGCGGTGCCGGTATCGGAACCCCAACCGCGCGAGCACACCGCCGAGGAGGTCCCGCGTATCGAGCAGCGGGCCGACGGGTCGGCTCGGGAGGTGCGCACACCGATCTCCGGTATCCGGAAGCGGACCGCGGCCGCCATGGTCGCCAGCGCCCGCACGATCCCGCAGGCGTCGACCTCCAGCTCGGTCGATATCACGGCGTCGCTGGAACTGCTCGATCATCTGCGCGCCACCAAGACCTTCGAGGGACTGACTCCCACACCGCTGGCCTTGGTCGCGAAATCGGTTCTCGCCGCGCTGGCCGAGTACCCCGGAATCAACACCTACTGGGACGAGGCGAAATCGGAGATCGTCACCAGGTACTACGTCAACCTGGGTATCGCGGTGGCCACCGAACGCGGACTGCTCGTACCCAACATCAAAGACGCGCAGACGCTGAGCCTGCGGGAACTGTGCCGCGAGATCGGCTGGCTGGCGCAGACCGCCCGCGACGGCCGGGCGGGCCTGTCCGATCTGCGGGGCGGGACATTCACCATTTCCAACGTCGGCGTGTTCGGGGTCGAGTCGGGAACACCGCTGGTCAACCCGGGCGAGGCCGCGATTCTGTGTGTCGGCGCGGTGGCCTCGCGGCCATGGGTCTTCCGCGGTGAGCTGGCCGTGCGCTCGGTGGTCACACTGACGCTGAGTTTCGACCACCGCATGATCGATGGTGAACTGGCGGCCCGGTTCCTGGCCACGGTCGCCGGCGCGCTGGAAGATCCGCTGACTCTGCTCGCGCGTATCTGAGCAGCCTCGCCGACAGGTGAATTTTCGGGTAGTCGCGTGGACTTCGCCCGCCACGCGCGCGTACGGTGACGAAATCTGTTCCAGACTCTTGGACGAGGAGCTGCGGTGCACGCGGTACTGATCTCGGCTGAAGAACTCCGGGAATCGACGGAAGAAAACCTGCGCCTGCTGGACGTCCGCTGGCAGCTGGGTGACCCCGAGGGGCCACAGCAGTACCAGAACGGCCACATCCCGGGCGCGGTGTTCGTGGACCTCGATACCGAACTCGCCGCCTTACCCACCCCGGCCCTGGGCCGGCACCCGCTGCCGGACCCCGAGCAGCTCCAGAAATGCGCGCGCAGCTGGGGTCTGTGCGCGGGGGATCCGGTCGTGGTCTACGACGCACTCGGCGGTATGTCGGCCGCGCGGGCGTGGTGGCTGCTGCGCTGGGCCGGGATCACCGATGTGCGCATCCTCGACGGCGGGCTGCCCGCATGGCTGCGCAGTGGTGGTGAGCTGGCGACCGGGGTGGAACCGGACCCCGAACTCGGCGATATCGAACTCCGGCCGGGCCGGCTACCGGTGATCGACGCCGATGCCGCCGCCCGCTGGGAGGGCGTGCTGATCGATGCCCGCGCCGCCGAACGGTATCGCGGCGAACAAGAACCGGTGGACCCCCGCGCCGGGCACATTCCCGGCGCGATCAGCGTCCCGACCAGCGAGAACCTCGACGAGGACGGCTGCTTCCTGCCGCCGGAACTGCTGCGCCGGCGATACCGGGATCTCGGCGACGAGCCGGTCGCGGTGTACTGCGGATCGGGAATCACCGCCGCGCATGCCATCGCGGCGCTGGCGGTGGTGGGTGTGGAGGCGGCCCTGTATCCGGGGTCGTGGTCGCAGTGGGCGCACGATTCCAAACGGCCCGTGGCGACGGGTGCCTGACCAGGGCGATGCCCAACGGCAGTGCCGCCGGGGATGCCCGAATATCGGTTCGCTCTGCGGGCGAAGGTGTCTCGCGGAATCGCATATCAGCCGCACCGTGCCGCGATATCGCGCAATACCGTGTGGTCTGCCCCGGTGACCGGGAGCTGATAGCGCACGGCGACGGTGAGGTATCTGCCCGCGTAGTAACAGTGCCCCGGGCGCGACGGTGGCAACCACTCGGCGGGTGTGCTGTCGCTTTTATCGGTATTGGTCGCGCGGTCGGTGACCTGCAAGTTGTAGTCGATATCGTTCGCGAAGCGGATGCGCTGCGCGGATGGCCACGCGGCGGCTCCCATATCCCAGGCGGCAGCCAGCGGATAGATATGGTCGACGGGCAGCTGCCGGGCGTTCTCCTTGCTGAACACCATCCGGTTACCGGTGTACGGATCCGCCAGGATGCCGGACTCGACGACGCAGCCCCCGGTGCCCGGCCGGTATGCGATATCCACCAGTTGACGGGCGAGCACATTGTTGCGGGTATCGCATCCGTCGTGACCGCCCGGGCCGTCGTGATCATCGGACCAGGCGGGCCCGAAAACGCAACCCTGCCCGGCCCCGCAGTCACGCTCGTACCCGGCGATGTCCGGGCGTTCGGAAACCACCCGGACCACGGCGAGGAGCTGTTCCAACTGGGCGCGCCCGGGACTCCCGGGTGCCGGCCGAAGACCCGGCGGGACCGCGCAGGCGGCGACCAGGCCGAACATGCAGGCGGTGAGCAATGCGGAAACCGTGTGAATCTTCCCCCATGTCGTCACGGTCACCGGTATACCCGAGGCCACCGACAGTTTCCGCCGGCGCCCGATGGATCAGCGCAGGCGCGGGATCACAGCCAGGCGCGGGCCAGCAGGTCGTCGTTGTCGACCCCGCTGCTACGCGGTGGGAAACGCGTGGCGGCCAGGGATTCGATATGTACTCCGTCGTGGCCGATCACCCAGGAACCGCCGCTGTCCAGACATTCGGCGATCTTGGCGAAGGCCGTGAGCAGGAAGGTGATGGCCTCCTCGGGCCGTTCGGTGTGGGCGAGCCGCTGCGATTCGCCGGGCCGGGACAGATCCAGCCAGATACCGCACTGGCCGTCCAACCGCATGCCGACGATCTTGCCGGCATCCACGAAGGTGAACTTCCGCCGCTCCCATGGTGTGGTCGGCGTGTAGCTCTGCTCGAGAACCTGGAGCAGAATTGTCATGCTGCTGCCCTCCGCTGTTCGATGACGCCGCTGTGTGCTGTGGGGACCGCTGCTTCCGGGCCGGTGTGCGCCGCCTGCCGCGTGCCGTCGCCGGTGCAGGACAGCTCGCCCGGCGTGGGCTCCGCCCGGCGGGCGTGGATGGCGGATAACAGCGGTGACCAGCGGATATTTCCCAGTATGTGCCGTCGTGGCGGATAAATCCAGAAATGGCCCGGCGTGCCGGGGCGGGCGCCGGGCGGGTGCAGGCGGGGACGGTTCACGGCGTGTCGGACCCGGCTGATTGGATGGGAACATGCTGCACGGACTGTGGTCGCCCGGAGCCGGGCTGCTGCTGTGGCGTGCCCCGGGCGAGGAGGGCGAGCCGGTCGGGGGCCTGCTCGGCTCGGTACTGGCGGAGTCGCGGTTCCGGCACCGTGCCGAAGTGCTCCTGGTGGACCAGACCGAGGCCAGGCGGGAAACCGTCCGGGCTCATGCGCTCGCGCCCGCCGCCGCGGCCGCGGCGTTGCGGCAGCGGTTGCCGTCCGCGGCCGTCGCCGGTGATCTGCGGTTCCTCGCGCACCTCGCGCTCGGCTTGGAACGGTGGATACGTGCCGGTGCGGTGGTTCCGGAACTGCGGCGCGAGGACGGCCAGTGGTGGGCGCGCTGGCGGCCGGCCGGGGGATCCGGTCAGCGCGCGTGGCTCGCCGAGCTCGCGGCGCTGGCACCACCGGCGCTGCGCGTCGCGGGCGAGCCGGCCGATGTGCTCGGCGATATGGTCACCGAGCTCACCGATCCGATGGTGCGCGAACTACTCGCCGCGGACACCCACCCACATCCACTGGTTCACGCGTTGTCCGCGGACGTGCCGGTGGAGACGGGCAGCCATCAGGCGGCCGAGGTACTGCGGCGATGGCGGGAGACGCGGTCGTCCGACGAACCGGAACTGGTGTTGCGGCTGCGCGAGCCGGACGGCGAATTCGCCGAAGTACCCGGGGATTCCGCGTTGTGGCGGCTGGAGGTCTGCCTGCGTGCCGACGGCGTCGCACCGCGGCCGATCCCGGTGCCGGGAATCGCGGACGAGGTACGGACCGGCCTGGAATGGCTGGGGAAAGCCCAGCGCGCCTACCCCCGGCTCCGCGATGTCCCCGCCGATTCACACAGCCTCGACCTGTTGCTGCCCACCGAAGTGGTGGCCGATCTGGTCGCGCACGGAGCGCAGGCGCTGTCTGCCGCCGGGATCCCGCTGCTGTTGCCGCGGGCGTGGAATATCACCGAACCGACCCTGCGGCTGCGGGTGAGCGGCGCCGCGGTGCCCGCCGCCGAGAGCACGGTCGGCCTGGACGGGCTGGTGTCCTACCGCTGGGAACTGGCCCTCGGCGATACCGTGCTCTCCGAGCCGGAGATGCGGCAGCTGATCACCGTGCAATCGGATCTGGTGCGGTTACGCGGGGAATGGGTGCAGGCCGATCACGGTGTCCTCGCCGCCGCCGCGAAATTCGTCGCGTTGCACACCGGCGACAACGAGATCACCCTCGCCGATCTGATCGGGGAGATCGCCGCGAGCCAGGTCGGGCGGGTACCGCTCACCGAAGTCACCGCCGAGGGGTGGCCCGCGGATCTCTTCGATCCCGGCCGCGCGCAGGAACCGGTGGTCACACCGGCCCGGCTGAAGGCACAGTTGCGCCCGTACCAGGAACGGGGGCTGGCCTGGCTGGCCACGATGAACCGGCTGAACTGCGGGGCCATCCTCGCCGACGATATGGGGCTCGGGAAAACGATCCAGGTGCTCGCGCTGCTGCTGCACGAACGCGAAGGCGATACCACGCCGCGGCCGACGGTGCTGGTGTCCCCGATGTCGGTGGTGGGCAACTGGCAGCGTGAAGCCGCCCGCTTCGCCCCGGACCTGCGGGTTCTGGTGCACCACGGGCCGGGCCGGGCCCAGGGCGGCGATCTGGATACCGCCGTGGCCGGAGCCGATCTGGTGATCACCACCTACGCACTGCTCGCCCGCGATATCGCCGACCTGTCCCGGCAGCAGTGGGAGCGCGTGGTTCTCGACGAAGCGCAGCACGTCAAGAACGCCGCCACCCGGCAGGCGCGGGCGGCGCGGGCGTTACCGGCCCGGCATCGGCTCGCGCTCACCGGTACTCCGGTGGAGAACCGGCTGGAGGAACTGCGCTCTCTTTTCGATTTCGCGGTCCCGAAGTTACTGGGTAGCCCGCAGACCTTCCGTGCCCGGTTCGCCGTGCCGATCGAACGGGAGAACGATCTGAACGCCGTCACCCGGCTGCGCGCCGTCACCTCGCCGTTCCTGTTGCGCCGGGTGAAAACCGACCCGGCGGTGATCGATGATCTTCCGGAGAAGTTCGAGATGACCGTCCGGGCCAATCTCACCGCCGAACAGGCCGCGCTGTACCAGGCCGTTGTCGAGGATATGCTCGAAAAACTGCGTGACGCCAAGGGAATGGCCCGGAAAGGGGCCGTACTCGGTGCTCTCACCAGGTTGAAACAGGTGTGCAACCATCCCGCCCACTTCCTCGGCGATTCCTCCGCCGTACTGCGCCGGGGCGCGCATCGCTCCGGCAAACTCGCGCTGATGGAGGATGTACTCGATGCGGTGCTGGCCGAAGGGGAGAAGGCGCTGCTGTTCACCCAGTTCCGGGAATTCGGTGAGCTCATCGTCCCGTACCTCACCGAGCGTTTCGGCAGCTCGATCCCGTTCCTGCACGGCGGGGTCGCCAAGAAACGCCGTGACGGCATGGTGGAGGAATTCCAGCGGTCCGACGGGCCGCCGCTCATGCTGCTCTCGCTCAAGGCGGGCGGAACGGGACTGAACTTGACCGCCGCGAATCATGTGGTGCATCTCGACCGCTGGTGGAACCCCGCGGTGGAGAACCAGGCCACCGATCGCGCATTCCGGATCGGGCAGCAGCGCACAGTGCAGGTGCGGAAACTGGTCTGCGTCGACACGATCGAGGAGCGGATCGACGAAATGATCACCGGTAAACGCGAACTCGCCGATCTCGCCATCGGAGTGGGGGAGAACTGGATCACCGAACTGGGTGACGACGATCTGGTCCGCCTGTTCAGCCTGGGTGCCGAGGCGGTGGGCGAGTAGTGGCCGATTTCGCCGAGTACGGGAAACGCCGACCGGTGTCCGGCGGGGTCTCGACCCGCAACCGTCGCGGCGGATTCGCCCGCAACTTCTGGGGCAAGGCGCTGCTCGAGGTGATGGAACGGCTCGCCGACCCCGGCCGGCTCGCGCGCGGTCGCACCTACGCGCGGGCGGGGCAGGTGGTGAGTTATCGCATCGAACCGGGGCTCGTGACCGCCGAGGTGCAGGGTAGTCAGCCGCGCCCGTTCACCACCACCTGCGAGATCCGCCGGTTGCGGCCCGAGGAAGTGGAACTGGTGGTGGAGCTGATCCGGTCCGCGCCGGGGATGCTGGCGCGAATCGTATCCGGGGATCTGCCCCGCGAACTCGCCCCGCATCTGGTCCCGGAAACCGCCGCCGATATCGACTTCGGCTGTAGCTGTCCCGACCCGGGGTGGCCGTGCAAACATGCGATCGCGGTCGTCTGCCTGCTGGCCGAACGGCTGGACGAACATCCCCGCGATCTGCTCGCCGTGCGTGGGCTGAGTATCGATCGGCTGATCGGCGGCGTCGAAACCACCATCGAGCAGGTGGACGAAACCGCCGACCCCTACGGCAACGCACTCGAACTGCCCGAGCTACCCGTACCGCGCGGCGGACCCGCGCTGGACGAGCTGGATCCGGCCCTGCTGCGGCGGGCGCTGCGGATGCTCTGTGCCGACGAGACCACTGCGGCCGCCGCGAACCGTGCCCTGATCACGATGTATTCGTCCATCACCCAGAGATAGAGTTCGCTGATATCCGATTGCCATCGAGGCCGAGCCAACGCCGGTCGCGATGCTCTCTACACCACGATCGACACGGACGATGTGGGCAACGCAGCAGCGCCGGGCCGGCAGCGCGGTGATGCGACGGCACGAGGAGACCGCGCCGGCGGCAGAGCATCGAGATAGTTGCCCTGGGCTCCGAGCGCTCCCGGGTCGTCGGCCTCTGAGCAGGAACCGGTAAAGGCCGCGGGACGGTGGAATCCCATCCGCGCCTCTCCGGATACCCGATCCGCGGCTGCCGGAGTGCCCGGTCCCAGGCCGCTGGTCGACCACAGCGCCCGGTGCCGATGCGGTGGACAATCGCTCCCGGCTGTTGCCGCGGCTCAATCCAGCCGGTAGACCCGCTGTGCGTTGGTGCGGAAGACCTTCTCCAGCGGCGCGGAGTCACCGAGGTGCTCGGCCAGGACGGTCGCGACAGCCTCCGCGCTGCCGGGGATCGAAGTGATCGGCCGGTCGACGGGGAAGTTGGATCCCCAGATGAGGCGGTCGGTGCCGAAGGTGTCGGCGGCGTGCCGCAGCAGCGGGCCGATCCGGTCGGTGAGTTCGGGTACCGGTGTCGGGGTGCCGGCGCGCGGTACCGGATGCCCGAGGATCGGCATCATCAGGCCGCTGACCTTCGCCACGACATTCGGGGATTCGGCCAGATCGGCGATATCGGTGCGCCAGCGTTCGAGGATGCCGGCGCGTGCATCGGTATCGCGGCCGGTGTGCTTGCCGACCGGGCCGAACAGACCGGCGGGGGTGCCCAGGTGGTTCAGGATGATCGTCGCCTCCGGGTAGCGCTGGGCGAGCGCGGTCACCTCCGGGATCTGATGCGAGTACACCCAGGCCTCGAAGGCGAGGCCGCGCTCGGCGACGGCGGCGAAACCGTCGAGGAACGCCCGGCTGCGCAGCACATTCGGACCGTCGGCGAAACTGCGGATCCCGGTATCCGGGTGGTGGGCGACCCTACTGCGGATACCGCGCACCAGTGGCGAGGCCGACAGGTGGGCTTCGAGAAGTTCGGCGAACCCCGGATCGGCGGGTGAACCGCCACCGCTGACCGCCGCGAGGGCGGGGGTGTCCACACCGAACGGCAGGGCGGTGACCCAGCGGGTTTCCTCGGCTTTCGGCCCGGCCCACTCGACCTCGATATGCACCACCGATTCGACCCGTAGCGCCCCGGTGTCGGCCCGGTAGTCGGCGGGCAGGTACGGACCCAGATATGCCGATGGATCCCCGATGAACTCGCGGTCCCGCCGAGGTGCCAGCCGTACGGCCAGCCCGAGGGGCAGCGGGAGGGTGCGCAGCAGTTTCGCCGTACGGCTGAACTCGCGCGGGTTGCCGAAAGGGTCCCACTGATGGATATGTGCGTCGATGATCCGGATATCGCCGATGTCCATAGCGCTGCCGGCACCTTCCTGCGATGGTCGTCGGTTCGCGGGCCCGAGCGTAGCGCGTGACCAGCGCCGGTGGGCAGGTTTGATCTCGCGCCGCGAAAGTCGGGGTGCGGGGCGGCATACTGGGTGCTGTGGCCGAACAGGATTCGGCGCCGGAAGCGTCGCAGCAGGGTTCCCGGGCCGTAGCCGGTCACGGCCGGGCATCCACGGACACCACCGCAGGCAAGTCCGGGCCCGGACCCCGGGCAGGCGGGCAGCCGGCTGTCTCCGGCTCCGGTGAATCCGGGGCCACGGGAGAAGCGGGCCGGGCCGAAATCCGCGGTGGTGCGTCACCGGTCGCAGCCGCGGGCAGCAAGGCTCTCTCGAGGCGCGGCGCGCGGGGTGCGGACGTGGCGCCCGCCGCCGGTGACGGCACCGATACCGGTCGTGGACGATCGAAGCCTGGAACGGATAGCGGAATGACATCCGACGGTAACGGCAGCGACAACCCGGTCGCAGAGGCCGCCGCGGTACCGGCCGAGCCGGTAGCCGAGCGGGCCCCGGCGGCCCTGGTCGACCTGGTACGCCGGGGCGTTCTGGACGAAACCCAGCTGGGTGCGGTGGTGACGGCGCTGGCGAAGGAGGAGCCGCGGACCACGCCGGCGCGGTTGCTCGCCGAGATCGCGGCCTACGCCGGGGCCGGCTTGCTGCTGAGTGGTCTCGTACTGGTCCTCGCCGAATCCTGGGACGATATGGCGAAGCTCGGCCGATTCGTTTTGTTCGTGCTGGTCGCGGCGGGTTTGGCGGTGGCCGGTGTGGCGACGGCGGGCGGATGGCCGGTGCTCTTCCGGCCGGCGTGGCGCCGGTCCGCCGGCCATACCACCCGCACTCGACTGGCGGCCGTGTTCTTCGCGCTGGCGGCGGTGAGTATCGCGGCCGCGGCCGGGTCGATTCTGGACGACGGGAACGACACCACCGATCTCACCTGGGTGTATGCCGCCGCGGCGGGGCTCGTGGCCGCGGTTGCGGGATACGCCGCACTGCCGTCGTTGCTCGGATTGCTGCTGTGCGCCGGGTTCAGCGCGGCCTCGGTCACGGGGTTGCTGGACGAAGTACTGGGGGTCGACGACCTGGCCGGGCTCGGGTTGCTCGTTCTCGGTTTCGGCTGGCTCGGCGTGACCCGGTTCGGTGCCGTTCTCGAGCGGTGGGCAGGCTATGCGGCCGGGGTGGTGCTGGCGGTCGCCGGGGCTCAGACCGTCGATATGTTCGAGCGGATGTGGCCGGCGTATGTGCTCACGGCGGTGGTCGCGGTGGTGTGTTTCGCCCTCTACGCCACTGATCGCTCCTGGGTGCTGAGTCTCGGTGGCGCGGCCGCGCTGACGATGGCGGCGGTGGAGGCAGTCGTGGACTGGACGGGAGAGTCGGCGGGGGCGTCCGGGGCGATTCTGGTGGTCGGCGCGGTGGTGCTCGGGATCGGTAGCTTTCTGCTGACCAGATCGGCGAAGAAGTCCGCCGCGGGATAGTTCCGCCGGGCGCGGCCCGTGGATAGGCTTCGACCGACCACACCGGCCGGATGGCGGAGCGGGTGTTTGCGCAGTTGGCGGATATCTTGCGGGGAAGTCTGGTTTGCCGGACGGCCCGGGTGTATCGTTTTGCTTGGACGTCCAACTATTGGACGCCCGCAAGAATGATCTTCGTGTGACGGACGGCCGCAGAGCCGCGCCCGCCACCCCCGACACGAGGCAGGAATCGCATGGTTCGAGAACTCACACATTTCATCGGCGGGCAGCAGGTCCCCGGCGCGTCCGGCCGGTTCGGCGATGTCTACGACCCCAACCTCGGCGAGGTGCAGGCCCGGGTGCCGCTGGCGAGCAAATCCGAGGTCGAGCAGGCCATCGCGAATGCCGAAGCCGCGCAGCCGGGCTGGGCCGCGATGAACCCGCAGCGCCGGGCGCGGATCCTGATGAAGTTCCTGACTCTGGTGAACGACGAGATGGATTCGCTCGCCGCGCTGCTGTCCAGCGAGCACGGTAAGACCATCCCCGACGCCAAGGGCGATATCCAGCGCGGGCTCGAGGTCATCGAATTCGCCGTCGGTATCCCGCACCTGCTCAAGGGCGAATACACCGAGAGTGCCGGCACCGGGATCGACGTGTACTCGATGCGCCAGCCGCTGGGTGTGGTCGCCGGGATCACCCCGTTCAACTTCCCCGCGATGATTCCGCTGTGGAAGGCCGGCCCGGCGCTGGCCTGCGGTAACGCCTTCGTGCTCAAGCCCTCCGAACGCGACCCCTCGGTCCCGCTGCGGCTCGCCGAACTGTTCCTCGAGGCCGGATTGCCCGAGGGTGTGTTCAATGTGGTCAACGGCGACAAAGAAGCCGTCGACACCATCCTGCACGACCCCCGGATCAAGGCCGTCGGCTTCGTCGGCTCCACCCCGATCGCGCAGTACATCTACGAAACCGCCACGGCCAACGGCAAACGCGCCCAGTGCTTCGGCGGAGCGAAGAACCATGCCGTCGTCATGCCGGACGCCGACCTCGACGATGTCGCCGACCAGCTGATCGGCGCCGGTTACGGTTCGGCCGGCGAGCGCTGCATGGCGATCTCGGTGGCCGTACCGGTCGGTGAGGAGACCGCGAACCGGCTGGTCGAGAAGCTCACCGAACGGGTGCACAAGCTCAATGTCGGTAAGTCCGACGATCCCGGCGCGGATTACGGGCCGCTGGTGGGTCTCGACGGTGTGGACCGGGTGAAGAAGTACATCCAGCAGGGCATCGACGAGGGCGCCGAACTGGTGGTCGACGGACGCGGGCTCACTGTGGAGGGCGCTGAGAACGGCTACTTCGTCGGCGCGACCCTGTTCGACCGGGTCGGTAAGGAGATGTCGATCTACACCGACGAGATTTTCGGCCCGGTACTGAGCGTGGTGCGCGCGGGCGACTACCAGGAGGCGCTGGCGCTGGCCAACGACCACGAATACGGCAACGGCGTCGCCATCTTCACCCGCGACGGCGATACCGCTCGTGATTTCGCGGCCAAGGTGCAGGTGGGCATGGTCGGGATCAATGTTCCGATCCCCGTGCCGATCGCGTACTACACCTTCGGCGGCTGGAAGCGCTCCGGGTTCGGCGATCTGAACCAGCACGGCCCCGATTCCATCCGCTTCTACACCAAGACCAAGACGGTGACGCAGCGCTGGCCGGCCGGGCTCAAGGAAAGCAACAGCTTCGTCATCCCGACGATGGAATGACCATGTTCACTCTCGACGCCGACGAGCGGGCCATCCGCGACACCGCCCGGGAGTTCGCCGACGAATACCTGGCCCCGCATGCCGTGGAATGGGACCAGCAGAAGCATTTCCCGGTGGACGTCCTGCGGAAATCGGGTGCGGTCGGGCTGGGCGGTATCTATGTGCGCGAGGAGTTCGGCGGGTCCGGGTTGCGCCGGTTGGACGCGGTGCGGATCTTCGAAGAACTCGCCACCGGCTGCCCGGCCGTGGCCGCCTATATCTCCATCCACAACATGGCGACCTGGATGATCGACGCCTACGGTGACGACGAACAGCGCCGCCGGTGGCTGCCCGGGCTCACCGCGATGGACCTGTTGGCCAGCTATGCGCTCACCGAACCGGGGGTGGGGTCGGATGCCGCGGCCATCACCACCCGGGCGGTGCGCGACGGTGACGACTACATCGTCAACGGCGCCAAACAGTTCATTTCGGCTGCCGGCAGCAACGATGTGTACGTGATGATGGTCCGCACCCAGGACACCGGGGCACGCGGCATCTCGACCCTGGTGATCCCGGCCGACACCCCCGGCCTGGAGGTCGGCCCGAACGAGAAGAAGATGGGCTGGAACGCCCAGCCCACCCGGCAGGTGATCCTCACCGACGCCCGCGTTCCGGTGGCCAACCGGCTCGGTGCCGAGGGGGACGGCTTCCGGATCGCCATGAACGGGCTCAACGGCGGCCGGCTGAATATCGCGGCGTGCTCGATGGGCGGGGCGCAGGCCGCGCTCGACAAAACCGTGCCCTACCTGGCCCAGCGCACCGCGTTCGGCGCACCATTGTTGAACAACCAGGCGCTGCAGTTCGAACTGGCCGATATGCGGACCAAACTGGAAGCCGCCCGGACTCTGCTGTGGCGGGCCGCGGCGGCCTTGGATGCGGACGCGCCGGACAAGGTCGAACTGTGTGCGATGGCCAAACGATTCGCCACCGACTCCGGATTCGAGGTCGCCAACGCCGCCCTGCAACTGCACGGCGGTTACGGTTACCTGGCCGAATACGGTCTGGAGAAGATCGTCCGGGACCTGCGGGTGCATCAGATCCTGGAGGGCACCAACGAGATCATGCGCCTGGTCGTGGCCCGGTCGATGACGGCGTCCGCGGTGGGCCGCCCGGCATGATCGGTCAGCGCCCGGAGGCGGTAGCGGAGTGTAACCACGGAGGGCGCCCGATCATGCCAGATAGACACAGCGAACGCACCGGGTGGCCGGTGCGCGCGGAAGGAACTGTATGAGCGACGAACCCGAAGTCCTGGTCGAACAGCGTGACGGCCTGGGACTTCTCACCCTGAACCGGCCCAAGGCCATCAACGCGCTGAACCATGCGATGACGCTCACCATCACCGAGCAGTTGCGGGCCTGGGCCACCGACGATTCGGTGCGTACCGTCGCGATCACCGGTGCGGGTGAGCGGGGACTGTGTGCGGGGGGCGATATCGTCGCGATCCATCACGACGCCAAGGAACAGCAGGCGGCCGGGCACGTCGGGTCGGCGGCGGATTCGGCGACCGGCAAGTTCTGGCGCGACGAGTACATTCTCAACGCGCTCATCGGCCGCTATCCGAAACCGTATGTCGCGGTGATGGACGGAATCGTGATGGGCGGTGGGGTCGGGCTGTCCGCGCACGGCAGCCACCGGATCGTCACCGAGAAGTCGACCATCGGGATGCCCGAGGTCGGGATCGGCTTCATCCCCGATGTCGGCGGCACCTACCTGCTCTCCCGGGCGCCGGGCGAACTGGGTACCCATATCGCGCTCACCACGGCGCGGATGAAGGCCGGTGACGCGATCGCCACCGGCTTCGCGGACTACTACGTTCCCGCCGAACAGATTCCGGCTCTGCTCACGACACTGCAGACCGAATCCGCGGACATCGCGATCGCCAAATATGCGGCCGAGGCGCCGGAATCGGCGTTGCTCGGGCAGCGGGACTGGATCGACTCCTGCTACGGCGCGGAGACGGTCGCCGAGATCGTCGCCCATCTGCAGGAGCACGCCGATACCGAGGCGAATGCGGCGGCAACCGCGATACTCGGTAAATCGCCGGTGGCGCTGCAGGTCACCCTGCGGTCGCTGCGGTCGGCCCGCACGGCCACGAGCCTGGAGGCGGTGCTGAACGAGGAGTACCGCGTTTCGATCGCCTCGCTGGCCTCGCACGATCTGGTCGAGGGGATCCGCGCGCAGGTGGTCGACAAGGACCGCAACCCGCAATGGTCGCCCGCCACTCTGACCGATGTCACCACCGACCAGGTCGACGCGTACTTCGCCGAACTGGGCGCGCGGGAACTGGGTTTGACGACTCCGGAGGACAAGTAATGAGTAAGACGATCGGTTTCCTCGGCCTCGGCCACATGGGCGGTCCGATGGCCGCGAACCTGGTGCGGGCCGGGTACGAAGTACACGCGTACGACCCGTCGGCCGCGGCACAGGAACAGGCCCGCAAAGACGGTGTGGCGCTGGTGGATACCGGGGTCGCCGCCGCCACCGACCGCGATATCGTCATCACGATGCTCACCAACGGCAAGCTGGTGCGTGACGTGTACGCCGAACTGCTGCCGGTGGCACGGCCGAACACCTTGTTCGTGGACTGCTCGACCATCGACGTCGCCGATGCGAAGGCGGCCGCGGAGGCGGCGACGGCGGCCGGGCACCGCGCGCTGGACGCGCCGGTCTCCGGGGGCGTTTCGGGTGCGGCCGCCGGCACACTCACCTTCATGGTCGGCGGGGCGGAAGCCGATTTCGCCGAGGCGCTGCCGGTACTCGAGGTGATGGGCGCCAAGGTCGTCCACTGCGGTGCGTCCGGGGTCGGGCAGGCCGCCAAGATCTGCAACAACATGCTGCTGGGGATCTCCATGATCGGGCTGTCCGAGGCGCTGGTCCTGGGGGAGAAGCTGGGGCTGAGCCACCAGGCGTTCTTCGATGTGGTTTCCCAGGCCTCCGGGCAGAGCTGGGCGCTCACCACCTACTGTCCGGTGCCGGGGCCGGTGCCGACCAGTCCGGCGAACAACGATTACCAGCCGGGGTTCGCGACAGCACTGATGAACAAGGATCTGGGCCTGGCCGTGGAAGCCCTGCGGGCCAACGGGGTGCAGGGTCGCATCGGCGAGTTGGCAGCGGAGATCTACCGCGAGTTCAACGAGACCTCCGGGGGCCGGGACTTCTCGGCGATCATCACCGAGGTGCGGGAACGCAGCGGCGGGTCGCCGGCCGCCGGCTGAAGCTCGCTGGCACGGTCGCGTGGTGTGCTCCGGCGCACCGCGTGACCGGGCCGATCGAGCACGCCGGCACGCGTCCGGCACGCTGAAAGTCCTTCACGATTCGGGCCTCGGGCCATGGAAGGTAACGTTCGCCCGACTCGGCCGAGACGTGTATGTCTCGGGTGGATCGTCGCGATGTGAAGTGATACTGCCTCGGGGCGCGCCGTGTGCCGATCGGCCCGGAGGCGTTGTTCTTCCCCGAATTATCCTGTGCGACATCGTGTGTTCACCCGTCTCCGTTGTAATCGGGCTATCGGATTCCCGATGAGGAGGTTGCGGTGCGAAGCCCGGCAGCAGCCGCCGCCATACCACCGTGAGTCTGTATCTGCCGCCGGAGATGCGGTGGCTCGGCTGGATCGCCGGCGCGGAATGGCCGGACGGCGACGAGGACAACGCCTGGGCTGTCTCCGATGTGTGGAAAGAGGCCGCCGCAGAACTACTCGCGCTGATCGCCGCTGTCGATGAGGCCAAAGCGGCGACCATGGCCGCCTATTCGGACGGTGCCGCGCGGGCCGAGATGGGTGCGTTGTACGACCAGATGCGCAGCGGCGAATCCTCGATCGAGGCGCTCGCGAAGTACATGCAGCAAACCTCGGACTCCACCTTCGATATGGGTACCGAGCTGCAGGCCGAGAAGATCACCATTATTGTCACGCTCTGCTGGCTGGCCATCGAAATCGCACTGGCCTGGCTTTTCCCGCCGACGGCCCCCGCCGTCGAGGCCGCGGCGGTCGGTACGAGCCGGGCGATTCTGCAATCGGTGCGGACGGCGACCCAGAAAGCCATCCAGCAGTTGGCCGCCAAGCTGGGTGCCCCCACCGTGAAACGAAGCTTCTGGCGGAGTTTGCTGGCCGGGAAACCGGCACTGCCCACCGCCAAGGGGTGGGGCGTGGTCGGTAGCGAGGTGATCCAGGGCGCCGCCGAGGAAGCGCTGATCAGCGGCGCCGTCCAGGCGGGCCAGGTCGCCGACGACAAGCGCCGGGAAATGGATTGGTCGGAAATCGGCTACAGCGCGGCGGCCGGCGGTTTCGCTGAACCGATCGGCGGGGCGGTGGCCAAGGGGCTGAACAAAGGTTTCGCCGGCGGTTTCGGATTCAACAAGAATCTCGGCGGCCAACTCGATAATTGGTGGGGGCGGGCCGGGCAGAACACGGTGGTCGGGGCCGTATCGGACGGGCTCGCAGGGATCGCCGGAAGTCTTTTCGTCGCCGGGATATCCGGGCAGAGCGTATCGGACACCCTCACCGGAGTAGGGGTCGCCGGTGGTTTCATCCAGGGCGGGATCGTCGGTCTGGCGGACCCGTCGACCTTCGGCCGATCGGGGTTCGCCGGCTCGGCCGCCGGCGACTGGGGCGCCGGCGGGGGAAACCTGTTCGGGCGCAGCGGCGGAGAAGGTGGATTCGACAACGGTTCCGGTGACGGATCCGGAACGGGTGACCAGGTCGGGCAGTCACCCCCGCCGGGCAGCGGAACTCCGGGCGACGGCGACTCGCCCCGGACGCGCGGCGGTAACTCCGAACGCGCGGGTGAGTCCGAGGCACAACGACCGGGTGGATCACGCGGTGGTCCTGCGGATTCGCCGGAATCCTCGCGGGCCGGGCCGCCGGGGTTCACGCAGCCACAGAGCTTCGCCGGCGCGGAGCAGGTACCGGCGGATGGGCCGCAAGTCTCGAATCGGTGGCCGGGCTCCGGCTTCGCGGGCAGCGACTCGGATTCGACGGGTACCGGGCCGTTCTCGTCGCCCGGGGATACGAGTTCGGGGCTTACACCTTCCGGCGGACAGTCACCGCCGAGCGAACCCGATACAGGTGGCGGGCCGTCACACGCCTCGGAGGCACTTGCCGGCAACGGGGCAGCCCCCGGTGCCTTGCGTAATAGTTCGGCCGGGCCGCAAGGGGATACGGCCTCCTTGCCGGGCGCCGGTGATGAAAGCGGTGCGGCCGGCGCGAGTGGGGGTGCGGGCTCCGCGTCGGGCGGCGGCGGTGTTGCGGACGGCGATGGTCATGGCGGGTCGGCCGGTGGCGAAGGTGGTGTCGGCGGATCGAACGGTGCCGGCGGTACAGCCGGCGAATCGCCGTCCGCGGGGGTGGGGACACAGGCCGGGGAATCGGCTTCGGTGGCCGGTGAGCAAGCCCCGGATACGACAACGGACCAGGATTTCCACCAGAACCAGCCGGGCGGACCGGGTGGTCCCGAGGGCCACGATCAGCCGGGTACGGGCGCACAGCAGTCGGATGAGCCGGGCTCGCGTCCGGGTGCTACCGCGACCCCCGGGGACACGGGTGACCGAGTCGGGGGCGCTTCGGTCCCTGCCGCGCAGTCGTTCCAGGCCGGTGGGCCGCCGGTCCCCGGGGCATCCGGCCCGGCTCCTACTTCCGGCGCGATCCAGAATCCTGGAGCGGGTCAAACACCCGCTGTGACACAGAACCCGGGTCCGGCGTCGGCTGCCGGTGGCCCCCCGCCGAATTCCCGCCCCACACAAGTTGCCGGACCGGGGCAGTCCTCCGGACCCGCGCCGTCCGGTCGCACGGAAACGCCTACCGGCCAGTCGAGTCCCGCCGTGCGTCCGGGAATCACCACCGGGCTATTTGATCCCGCTGCTGGCGCGCCGGAAGTCCAGGGGAACCGCCCGATAACGGAATCGGGAACCACGCCGCCGGCGTCGACCGGCGTACCCGGCCGGCCCGAGTATCCGATGAGTGATTCACCGGACACGGACAGTGATATCGAATGGGCGGACCTGGTCGGCGGGGATCTCCCGGACGACCTGGAATCGAGGTGGACACCGCAGGCTTTCGAGGCCATGATCTCGATGAACGCGGCCGGGATCACCGCGTCGCCGACCGGCCTCGGGGCCGGATCAACCGGTTCGGTGCCCGCGGGCCCGGGCTCACTCCCGGGCACCCCGGCGCCTGCAACCACGACCCAACTCGGCCCGCATCCGAGTCCCCCTGCACAGACCCCGAACTCCCCGGGTTCGCCCGCGCCGAACTCGAGTTCACCGCATACGCCGAATCCGGTTTCGGGCTCAGCGCAGCCCGGTACGACTTCGCCGAATCAGCCGCAAGCCGGATCGGGCCAGCCGCAAGCCGGACCGGCTCAGTCGCACTCCGGGCCGGCCCAGCTACCGGCCGGGACGGCTCAGCCACAGGCTGGACCGGCTCAGTCGCAGCCCGGGCCGAATCAGAGCGGCGCGCAGTCGGCCGCCGAGGGCGACCCGGGTCGGCCCAAACGGGGGCATTCCGAGACCGGGCCGAGCCCGGAACCGCCGCTCAAGCGGGCGCGCGCCGGAGAACCGGCGCCGGGCAGCCCGCAGCCGGACGGATCGGAAACCGGCTCGGAAGACGCGCAGCCGGTGCCGGTATTCGTCCCGGTCGACAACAGGCCGCAGCACCAGTCGCCCGCACCGCAGAGTCCGCGGACTCCCCGGCCGCCGCGTGATTCCGAGGCGGAGCTGTCCGCGGACGAGGAATCGGACTGGGAGGGCTGGACGGATCCGGAATCGGAAGCGGACACCGCGCCGGAGCCGCCGCTGTTCGGCCGGCCGGAACCGCCGATGGTGCTGGGTAACCCCAGGCAATCCCGGGTGTACGGGCCGGGTCTGCTGGCGCCCCTCGAAGATCCGCAGCTGCAGCAGGACCTCGAGGGCGCGTTGCGTGGTGCGGACGGGAACTTCGTGCGGTATGCCGATCCGCGGACGCACCCGGCCGGCGGGACTCCATACGGCCGGTTGATCAACCCCGGTATGTCGGGTAGCGCCTCTCGCGGCAACAACTGTGCCGAGGCCGCGCTGGCCGGGCTGGCCAGTTTTTATGGGGTGCCGATGGTCGCCGCCCCCCGCTTTCCGGATGTGGTGAACGGTGTCATCGACCGACGTGGCGGCGAGCGGGGAAGTCCGCAGCGGGTTTTCCAGATGCTGCGCACCGGGCAGGAGAGCTACGAAGACGGCCGGCCGGTCCCGGAGCAGTACACCGCGATGGACAACTGGGTACGACACCTCGGCCCGGGTTCGGCTGCCTACGTGACCAGCATGTGGAAACAGATCGATCCCGCCACCGGCCGGCCGTTTCCGGACGACGGCTCGGTGATCTTCGAAGCGCACACCACGCTGATCGTTTACCCCGAAGGTGCCGAGGGACCGGTCTGGTGGGACCCGCAGTCGGGGGAGATGACCCTGGGACCGTCACCGGATATGGTCGACCGCAGTGCGGGGGTCGCATTCATTCCGATTCCGGGGAATCGGGTCATCGCCGCTGATCCGGACCCCGCTGCCGGGCCGGCGGCTCCGGTTCCGTACCAGCCGCCGGCTGGGCCGGTGGTGGTGCCGGCGGCACAGTCGGCCGATCGGTCGCCGTTGCAGTTGCCGGATCCGGCGACGAGCCGCACGTTCGGCCCGGGCAATTCGAATCCGGATCTGCATCCCGGCCTGCAGCAGGTGCTCGAGAGCGCGCTACGGGACGGCTCCGGCGGTTTCGTAACGGGTGCTCATCCGGGTACTCATCCCTCGGCCGCGGCGCCGTACGGGTTGCTGGTCAATGGCGGTGGCCCGGATGTCCCCGGACGCCGGTCCAATAATTTCGATGCCGCGCTATCGGCGCTTTCGTCGTTCCTCGGCACACCGCGGGTCGCCGCGGCCCGGTATCCCGACAGTGCCGCCGGTCCCGGTGACAGGGCCGCGGAAGCCGACAGTGCCCGGCGGGCGGCGCGGTGGGCCGGCGGCAACCTGCACCGGTTCCCGGCCGAACAGCCGATGACGCAGCAGTTCGCGAATCTGCACACCTGGGTGCACCATCTCGGACCGGGTTCGGCCGCATTGGTTTTCAGTGCTGTCCCGGAGCGGGACCCGGCGACCGGGTCGATTCTGCGTGACCCGCAGGGTGAACCGGTGATCCGGGTCCATCCCACAGTTGTCGTCTACCCTCCGGCCGCCTCCGGTCCGGTGTGGTGGAACGCGGTGACCGGCGAGACCTGGGACCACCCGCCCGCCGACCTGGTCGCGATAACCGGCAGGCTGCGTTTCATCCCGATCCCGGCCGGCAGCACCGTCGTGGAATCCGCTCCGCTCCCGGCCGGTTCGGCCGCCCAACCTCCACCACAGGACTCCGCCGACGGGCGTGATCCACAGGGTATTCCGGACCCGACCGGTCCTCCGTACCATCTGCGAGAACGAACCCGCCGATTCCTCGAGAGATCCGGCCGGCCCACCTCGACGGGTACCCCGCCGCACGCGGCATCACCGGCAATCGAGTACACCCCGATTCCAGAGGTTGTCCAGGCTCCGGAGAGCGCGACCCAACCCATTGCCGCCCAGCCGTCACCCGCCGAAGCGGTGCCGTCCGGAACCGAGGCGTTTGTGCCGGAGCGGGAACTCGCGGAATTGCCGCAGACGCAGACGCTGCCGTCCGAACGGGAGTTGTCGTCGCGGGAACCGGCTCCCGCTCCCGCCGGGGCACCGGTGCCGGATCTCACCGCAGCGGCGGAACTGCCGGCGTCCGAGGTGGTTCCGGACGGGAGGACGGCGACGCACCCGGGAACACTCCCGGTGTCGGCGCAGACCGGGCCGGTGCGGTCCCCGGAACTCGACGAGGGCTATATCGGGGCCGACGGGTACCGGCAGTTCTCGTCCGACGAGGCGGGCGACCGGTACGGCGAGAACCACCTGGGGGGTGAATTCCGCCGGCTCTCGCCCGAGCAGCAGACCGCGGTCCGCAAGTATGTCGCCGAATCGTTCACGGTGAACAATGTGCTGCGCGACGGCGCTCCGGACCGGGAACCGTTCTTCGCCCGCGTGCGCGCTTCCGCGCCGGCTCTGGCCACGCTCTACGAACTGACCGGCGGCGCGCTACCGACCCGTGCCGACCTGGAGCGCATCAGGCAGAATCCGGAGCTCACCCCGGGGCAGCGGACAGCGGTCGACACCGCGCTCGCCGAGCCGGACCTCGATTCCTACGTGGAGCAGCTGACCGCCGATCAGGACACGCTGTCCCGGCTGACCGCCTACCTCGGTACCGAGCCGTCGCAGGCAGCGTTCGACCAGCGGATCACCGACCTGAACGCCGCGCTGGAACGGCCGATCCCGGGCGGTCCCGTGCGGGCGGTTCGCGGGGTCAACGATCTCTCGTTCATGGTCACCGCCGACGACACCCCACTGGGCGGGCGGGATCCGCGATTGCTGGCCGGTACCACGCAGCAGGAACCGGCGTATCTGTCCACCTCTCTCGGCGTGGTTCCGGCTTTCCCGGGCGTCGTCCGGATCGAACTCGATCTACCGGAGGGTGCGCACGGGCTGTGGCTGGGACGCAACGGTCGATACGGCTATGAGCGGGAACTGCTGCTACCCCGGGGAACCAGATACCGGATCACCGAGGTCGTTGCGGACCCGGCCGGTGACTACGGCAATATTCGGCCGAAATATCTGATCCGCGCGACGGTACTGCCGCCGGAATCTGCGGCGGGCCTGTCTTCGGGGGATCAGCGCGCGGATTCGCGGCGTCCGCCGATCGCCGGCGACCGGCCGGCGGATCCGCCGGTGGATGAGGACTCCGACGGGTTGATTCCGGTGCGATCACAGACCGCGGAGTCGAGTGGGTTGATCCCGGTGGTGTCGCGGGGTCCGGTGGAGCCCGAGTCGAGTGGTCCGGTTCCGGCCGGCTCCACGGCAACCGAGGAAGGTTCGACCGGTCTGATCCCGGCGGAATTGTCGCGGCCCGAACCCTCCCGGCAGTATGTCCAGGATCCGGAGCACGAGCTGCCCGGTGAGGATTGGCGGTACCGGCCGCCGGCGAACAGGCTGCCGCACGAACTGTCCGCGGGAAACGAGCGATACGAGCTCTCCGGTGGGGATTCACGGCACGAGCTACCCGGGAGCGAGCTGCGCCACGAGCTGCCCGGAGACGGCTTGCGGCACGAGCTCCCCGCGGGTGAACAGCGGCAGGAACTTCCCGGGCCGGAATCGGTTACCGATGAATCGCCCCCGGATGGGAACCGCGGCGGTGGTGACCGGCCGCCGACACCGGCCGAACTCGGCCCTCGCTCCGGCGAACCGGACGATACTCCGGTCGAAGCTCCGCCGGCCGATGCTCCGGCCACGAAGAGACCGCGGCTGGAGGAGCCGACAACGGATTCGTCCGCTCCCGAGTCGGGCCCCGCAGAGTCGACCTCTGCCGAGACGAGTACGGAGGAGCCGGATCCGGCCGAGCGGCCTCCGGGTTCGCAGCAGGATATCGTTCCGCGGCCGCGGTTGGATCGCCCGTGGCCACCGCTGGTGCTCTCGAACGGTACCGATGCCCGCGCCTACGGGCCCGGATGGCTGGCCCCGCTGGAGGATCCGGCAGCGCAGACACGACTCGAGAACACCATGCGCGATACCGGCGGCGATTTCGTCCGGTACGCCGACCCGCGCAGCTTCCCGGCAAACGCGACCCCCTGGGGTGAGCTGATCAATCCCGGGGGTACGGCGGCGCCCGGTCGGAACAAGAATTGCCTCGAATGTGCGTTGACGGGTCTGATGACCTTCCTGGGCCGGCCGCAGGTAGCGCTGCCCAGGTTCACTCGGATCGTCGATGGCGTGGCCGATTCCGGCGGATCCGACGGCCTGGACCAGACTCGGCTCTACGAGATGCTCGGCAACCAGCCCAACGATTTCGACGACGGTACCCGCACGATCACCGAACAGTTCCTCGCCATCCACGAGTACATCAAGAATCTGGGGCCGGGTTCGGCGGCCTACGTCCCTTTCCACTGGCAGCCGATAGATCCCCGGACCGGACGTGGGATGCACCGGAACGGTCGTCCGGTGCTGAGTGGGCACGCGACCCTGGTCGTCTACCCGGTGGGCGCGAAAGGCCCGGTGTGGTGGGATCCGCAGGGCAATATCGCCACGGACAAACCCTCGCTCCGATTGGTCCACAGCACACGGTGGGTCGGTTTCGTTCCGGTCCCGCCGGGCCGATCGGTGCAGGAGAGTTTCGCCTCCGCCGGGCCGATGCGGCCACAACCGGCCGCCCTGGTTCCGGTTCCGGTTCCGGACGCGGTGCTCGCGCCGGAGCACGACCGGCCGGAGCCACCGCAGCGACTACCCGACCCCGCCGCCGGGCGCCGAGTCGGTCCGGGCGAATTGCGTGCGGTCGAACATCCCGGATTCCAGAAGGCGCTCGAGAACGCCCTGCGCGCCGACGACGGCAGCTTTGTGGTCGGTGCGGACCCGCATACCTATCCGCGGCCGGAGCGTCCGTACGGGAAACTGGTCAATCCCGGTGGCGGCGCGCTCAAAGGCCGCGGCACCAATCGGTTCGATGCCGCCCTCTCGGGACTGGCGACATTCCTCGGTAAACCGGAGGTCGCCGCGCCGCGGCAGACCGATCCGGCCGCGCCCGGGAACGATCGTGCGGACGAACGGAACGGTCCGGCCCGGGCGGTGCAGTGGCTGGGCAGCGAGCCCACGGGTTTCGACACCTCTCTTCCGATGGACGAGCAGTACACGGCGCTGCACAAATGGGTGGGGTTCCTCGGACCCGGTTCGGCGGCCCTGGTGCTCAGTACGAAACCCGAGGTGGATCCGCGGACCGGCGGGCCGGTGCGGACCCCGGACGGCGAAACCGTGGCGGGGGAGCCCGAACCTTCGCTGGTCGTGTACCCGCGCAACGGCTCCGGCCCCGTCTGGTGGGATCCGCTCACCGGGAAGACCTCGGTGGCGCCACCGCAATCTCTGGTCGGTGAAACCACCGCGCTGACGTTTGTCTCCATACCGCCGGGGCGGACGATCGGCCCGGTGTCGAGCGCCACCGCGGACCCCTTCAGTACCGACAACTCAGCAGGAGTGACAGATGGAGCCGCCGCTACAGACCGAGGACCAGGTGCGCACGCACCTGCGGGAGGCGCTCCCGGGCGCCAACCGGTACCTGATCGGCCGGATGCCGGTGGGCGCCTGGCTGCTCCAACCGGTGCCGACCCCGGAGGAGGAGGCGACGGGCGCGGCGATCGGGATGTCGTGCCTGGTGGTGAACGCGGACACGGGAGTGATCCTGGAGTATCCGAGCTGGGCGGGTTCGATGGTGATGGACGACTACACCGAAGCGGTGACGAACGACCGGAAACCGTCGGCCCGGCAGATCTATCCTCGGCAGACCCGGATCGAACTACTCCGGATGGCGGAGAATCCGGATCGGATCGAATACCGCGTCGACGTCCGCTCGGAGCTGAAACCACCCGAGCAGTTCTCGATGGTGATCGACAAGAAAACGCGGCTACCGCAGCCGACGACCAGCGACGCGATGGTGGGCGCGGCCTGGGCGGGGTGGCGGCAGGAACAGGACGGGGCGTGGCCGGAGATGGGAGCGACGGAGTACTGAATCCGGCGGGGCCGCCGCCGACGACGGCGCAGTACACCCCGGAGCAGTTGGCTCTGATTCCGCAGCCCGCGCACGATCGCAATCCCGCGCGCTGGGGCCGGCCGGAAACGGCCGCATATCAGGCAGATCTGGAGGCCGCCGTCGGCGACGGCAAGGGCGGTTTCGTGCAGTTCGCCCACCCCGCGACGACTGCGGTGCCGGGCGGTAAACCGTTGATCGAACTGATCAACGGTCCCGGTCCCTCGGCTCGCGGCCGGGACGACAATTGCGAGGACTGCGTCCTGTCGTTGCTGGCGACCTTCCTCGGTAAACCGCAGGTCGCCGCCCCCGCCATCGGCCCGCACGAACGCGATATGGGAAACCGCGGGCAGGCGCGGGCCGAGCGGTTACTGGGTTCCCAGCTGGTGCGCTACGCCGACGGCCATCGGACGATCGAGGAGCAATACCGGTTGGCGCACGACCGGATCGCCGCCCTGGGGCCCGGCTCGATGGCGTTCGTCGTCGCTGTCTGGCACGAGCGTGACAACAACGGGGACAAGGTCTACGACAAGCGCGGAGAGCCCCGGTTCGCCGGGTCTCATTCGTTCGCCGTGGTGTTCCCGGCCGGCGCGGACGGGCCGGTGTGGTGTGACCCGCAGGTGGGTCGCACCGCGGATGCGCCGATAGCCAGGTATGTCCGCGATACGGCGCTGGTCGGGTTCGTTATTTCCACCCCGCAACGGGTGCTCGCGGCTGCGGAAACGCGAACGAATCTGGAGTCGGCGCTCAGCGACGGAAACGGTGGTTTCGTCAAATACGCGGACCCGCGGTTGTATCGGAAACTGGTGACGGACAACCACTTCGGAACCGAAGGCCGTATCAGCATGTACCGTGCCGGTATCGCGGGTACCGCCACTTTTCTGGGCTGCCCGCGCTTCGCCCCGCCGGCCTGGAACGATATCGAAGCGGACGGCGGGCCGCGGACACTGCATCGGCTGCACGAAGAAGGCCGCACCGAAGTAGAGCATTTCTTCCAGAAGAGTATGCGTACGCTCGACGACGGCCGGCGCACGATAACGCGCCAACTCGACCTCATCTACCAGCGGGTCCTCGATCTGGGGCCCGAATCGGTGGCGCTGGTCGAGGTGACGCATCGGCGGGGCGCCGACGTGGTCGCCGACGAATGTCTGCTGCTGGTCTATCCGGCCGGCCCGTCGTCGGCACCGGTGTGGTGGAATCCGGCGAAGGGCGCGACCTACCGGCACGCGAGCGTGACGATGCTTCTCGACGAACCCGCGACGGACAGCATCCTGTACGTCACAGCCGCGGCCGGTGATCTGGTCGCCGGAAACCTCGCAGCGTTGCTGGCGGCGCCCGCACAATACGGGTTCTCCGGAACCGTCGGCACGGATCCGCAGACCTGGGCCGCCGACGCCTCATCGAGTGGATCGGCCGATACCGCGGATACGTCACAGGCCCACCCCGCGACCGGCCCGGTTTCGAACCGGCTACTCGCACCCGCGCAGTCGATCGCGATATCGGAGTCCGCGCTCGAACGCGTATCCGGCCGCTGGGGGGAACTCGAAAACTTCCAGTACCAGCTCGATCTCGAGACCGCGATCAGCGACGACGACGACAACTTCGTCGCCTTCCGGCATCCGGGCGACGCGTCGGTCCCCGGTGGATATCCGTACATCGAGCTGATCAACGGTCCGGGTATGGCCGCGCCCGGCCGTAACGAGAACTGTGAGGATTGTGTCGCCGCACTGCTGTCCACCTTCCTGGGTAAGCCGCAGGTCGCGCTCCCCGCGATCGGTCCGCCGGGACGCGACCGGGGCAGCCACGGGATCATGAAGGCCGAGCGTTTGCTGGGGTCGCAGGTGATGTCCTTCGGATGGGAAGGACAGCCGATCGCGGAGCAGTACCGCGCGGCGCACGATCGCATCGCCGAACTCGGCCCGGGCACGATGGCGGACGTTTCCATCCAATGGCAGGACACCGATGAACAGGGGCGCAAGCGGTACAACCCGGATGGGACGCCGGCGCGCGGGGACCAGCACGCCATGGCGGTGGTGTTCCCGGAAGGTGCGGCCGGGCCGGTCTGGTGCGACCCCCAGAGCGGCAGGACCTATGACTTTCCGACGCCGACGATGATCGATGCCACCCTCGGCGTCGCCTTTGTCATCTCGACACCGGAGCGGGCGGTGCAGGCCGCCGAGCACCGGGCGCAACTGGCGGCCGCCCTCGACGACGGTGCCGGCGGATTCGCCGCGTTCCGGCATCCGGGTTCGTACAAGCAGCTGATCGCGTACAACCGATTCGACCCCGCGCGGTGTCAGCACAGTATCTACCGGGTGGGTGTCGCCGCCGCGGCGACCTTCCTCGGCAGGCCGCGGTTCGCGCCGCCGAGCTGGAACGACCTCAATACCGGCGGCCGGCCCAGCGTGCCGCAGGTACTCGACACCGGCGGCCGTAGAGACGTGGAGGAATTCTTCCAGGGGCCGCTTCGGTCCCTCCAGCCTGCCGACGCCCCGATGGCCGAGCAACTCGGCTTCCTGCACCAGCTGATCCAGCAGCCCCAGTTCGGCACGGGCTCTGTGGTATTCGTCGAATTGACGCATCGATACCAGTTGCCCGGTATCGGTTCGCACGAGGTCGCGGATCAGTGTCTGCTGCTGGTATACCCGGAGGCCGGGCCGCAGCCTGCCGAGCCGGTGTGGTGGGACCCGCTGGTCGGGTCGGTCTACCAGCACGATGCCCTTATCGCGACCGTCGCTATCGATGCCGTCGGCATGATGTTCGCCGCCGCCACATCCGACACTCTGATCAACGGCAATTTCACGCCCACGCCCAGCGGTTCGGCCGGAAGCAGTCCGCACGGACCGCCGGTTTCCCGGTCGGCGGCGCGGACCGGCGGCATCGCGCATCCGCCGCCGGCACTGCCGGAAGCGCCGGTGGCCGAGGCAATCGACGGCCAGGAGAGGCCGGTGGATACGCGATCGCCGCGCTACCGAGGCCATGGCCGCATACAGCGTCGCCGCCCGATCGAATGGGTGCTTCCCACCGGTTTCCGGGCGCCGGGCGCCCCGCAATCATGGCTTCCGGCCGGTTCTGTTCCGGCGGGAACGGGTCACGAGCACGGTAGTTCCGCGGACGAACCCGGCGCGGGCGAACTGCCGGAGGTGGATATCCCGTTCACGTTGGGCATGGATCCGGGCGCCGAATGAGTGGGTCACGTATGGATGAAAGGACTGGTATGGCACCCCGGTTGGAAACCCCGCAGGAAGTGCGCCGCTATCTGGCCGAGATCTTCGGGTCGGAGCGGGAATACTCGATCTTCCCCACCGAATTCGCGTGGGTGGTCCGGCCGGTTCGCACCGCGGCGGAGAGTGCCGACGGTCTCGGACACGGGGCGGGCAACTACGTGGTCGACCGCGCGACCGGGGTGATCACCACGGCCGGCAGCCTGGCCCCGGCGATGATCGCGGAAGACTACGACGCCGGGATTCGTGCGGGCCGGCCCATAGCGGGCTACCGGATCTATCCGCCGACCTGGGATATCCGAGCCGAACTCGTCGAGGACGGACCGGACCGGGTGCGTTACCGGGTTCGGGGACGCTCATTGCAGGAACCACCGGCGGGACCGCCGATCGACCATATGCTGACCATCGATCGGCAAACGCTCGACTACCGGACCGATGTGGGGGAGATCCATCCGGTGGTCACCAATATGGTGATCTGGGCCTTCGAACGGTATCGGCAGACCGGAACCTGGCCCGCGGCAGCGGAATTGCGGGCATAATACCGAAAGCGTCCGGTCTGCCGGAATGAGTGCGCCGGTGATGGGTGTAGTGCGACCGCTCAGTCGAAACGGTAGTTGTATGTCGCGAAACGTTGTTTATCGCTTCCGGCATCCTCCCAGGTGAAACCGTAGGTGCCGAAATGTTCCAAGCGGATGCGAGTATCGGCGTACAGCGCGAATCCGCTCCGCCGCGCCCGTTCACAGAAGGCGAAATCCTCGCCGAGGTACCAGTGATCGTCACCGTCCTCGGGTAGCAGCATCGGCAGGAAATACGGGACGATCGGCCGGTCGAATCGCAGATTGCACACCGGAAGCTGCTCGTGATCGCGGATCTTTTCGTAGACATCGCGCCGGGTGTGCAGGAAGCCGGTTGCGGCATAGTGCAGTTCGGTGAGCCCGCCGCCCTCACCGAAGACGAAGCTCTCCGATTCGGGCAGTTTGTAGCAGGCGATCGCGCGCGAGTTCTTCTTCGCGTACACACCGCTGACCACCGGAAGGTCGTGTTCGCGCAGCATATCCACCGCGTCCGGGTGGAATCCGATATCCGAATCGATCCACATCAACTCCTCGAACCCTTCGGCCAGGGCATCGGTGGCCAGCTGGCTCCGCGCCTGGTCGATCGCCGAAGAGCCGAATCGCCGCCACACCGGATAGCCCCGCCGTTCCAGTTTCCGCAGGGCCTCCTCGCAACCGCTCTCGATATGGTGAGCAACCGGCACCAGGACGACACAACGCGACGGATCCATTTCCGATCTCACCTCTCGACACAACCACGATCGGACAAACCGTACCGCCGGTCATCCGGCCGAGTCCTTGCGCGGCTCGTCGGTTACGCCGTGGACCGCTCGAATTCAGCTGCCCGGCAGCACCTGTTAACCGAAGCGCCCGCGGGGAGCCGGGGGTTGCGGTTGTGGAAGCGCCCGCGGCCGCGAATTTGCCTGGGCGCCACCGGGAATTCAGTGACACCCGCCAGAATCGATTCGGCCTACACGACCCTGGTCCGCGATCCCGAGCCGTCGGAGCTGCGCCGCTATGAGTTTGTACCTTCCCCCCGAGCTCCGCTGGCTCGGCTGGATCGCGGGTGCACAGTGGCCGGACGGTGACGAGGACAAAGCCTGGGAGGTCGCCTCGGCCTGGCAGGACGCGAGCAAGGAGCTCTTCGACCTGCTCGCCAGGATCGACGCCGCCGAACAGGCCACCATGGAGGCCTACCCCGAGGGCGATGCCCGCACGGAAATGGGTGCGCGCTACGACATGCTCCGCAGCGGCGACCAATCGCTGGAGCAACTCGCCACCTCGATGGAAGCTCAGTACGGTTCCACCTTCGATATGGGCACCGAGTTGCAGGCCCTCAAACTCACCATCATCGTCACCCTGTGCTGGCTGGCCCTGGAGATCGCCTGGGCCTGGTTGTTTCCGCCGACTGCGCCCGCGGTGGAGGCCGCCGCGATCGCCTCGACCCGGTCCTATCTCAAGATCATTCAGGATTTCGTGCAGAAGACCATCCAGAACATCGCCCGGCGGGCCGGCGCGCCGAATACGAAGCGCCATTTCTGGAAGGAGCTCGTGAAAGGCAATCCCGGCTGGCCTACCGCGAAGGGCTGGGGCGTGTACGGTGCCCGGGCGGCGGAAGGTGCCATCGTCCCGATGGCGATCAACGGCAGTATCCAGGCCGGGCAGATCGCCGACGGCAAACGACGCTCGTTCAACGGGCAGGAGTTCGGCCTCTCGGCACTCGGCGGCGCCGCCGGAGCCATCCCGGCCCGCGAGTTCGGACGGTATCTGGGTGAAGCCATCGAGAAGGTCGCGGGCAAGTATCTGAACAACCTCGCCGGCCGCACGGCCAACGGAATGTTCATCGGCGCCATGTCCGACGGATTCGGCGCGGTGTTCGGTAACGCGGCCACCGCCGCGGTGACCGGCGACCCCGGGGCGTTCACCAACGCCCCCGGCTGGGTCGGCAACTTCGCGCAGGGCGCCCTGGTGGGTGGTGCCCGTGGTGCTTCGGCCTTCAACAGCTATGTGCCGAAAACAACCGATGGCTTCACCGATATGTCGGCGTTCCGGAAAGACCATTGGCTGCGTGGCAATGCGTGGTTCCTCCCCAAATCCGAGGCGGGGTTGTTCGGGGGCGGATCCGAGAACAAATCCGTGGTCACGGCCGGCGGCGATACTCCGAACACCCACACCGACACGACCAACACCTCCACGAACTCGACGGGTACGAACGCCGACACCACGAACACGACGACTGCTGCGAACACGACCACCGCGGGCAACAACACGACGACTGCTGCGAACACCACCACCGGTAACACCTCGACCGCCGGTCCCGGCACCACCAACGCCGGCCCCGGCACCACGAACACCGGTGGTGGGGCCGGCGGTACTGGTGGTCAGCACGGAAGCGTCCAGAACTTCGGCGGTAACAGCGAGAACTTCGGTGCGGCCGCTACGCAGTCCGGCGGTCAGCAGGCGGCGCCGAACTGGTCGAACACCATGCCGCAGAGCGCCTGGTTCCAATCGGCGGGGGAGTCGTCGAATTTCGGCGGAAACAACTTCGGGTCCGGCACGGCGGGTGGCACGAACTGGTCACCGACGCCCGAAGGATTCGGGCCTGCCGCGACGCGGCCCGACGAGTTCGGCGCGGCCTACACCGATGCCACCGGCCGGGCATGGGATACCCAGCAGGGGAATTTCGTAGGCCCCCCGGTGGGCAGATTCTGGGATTCGGGCAGCGATTACGAGGCCCCGGTGTTCCGGTGGGCCGATTCGGATGCGGGAAGTTTTATCGAACGTCCGGTGTCGCCGATGACGGATTCGGATGCGGGAAGTTTCATCGAGCGTCCGGTATCTCCTTTGGACCAGGGCGGGATCGATTCGGCCGCCGGCGTCGTATCAGGGCCTCCTGGGCTCGGGGTGAACAGCAATGGTCCCGCTCCCATAGCGCAACCCGCTCCCGTCTCACCACAGAATCCCTCGGCACAGCAGTTCCCGGCGCAGCAAGCGGCGCCACCGGGCACGTCGCAACAGTCGCCCGCGGCCGCCGGCGCCTCGTCATCCGCCCCGCAGCAGTCGCACCAGCAATCGCCGCCGAATTCCTCGCAACCCGTGCCCCGCGGTGGGGCAGGGCCACTCGGGTCCCCGGCGCCGGGCGACGGGTCGATCTCCGCCTCGCGGCAACAAGCACCGCCACAGCCACTGGGCCGGCCGCCGGTGGGGCAGGAGACTCCGCAGGTTCCGGAGCGTTCCCCTTTGCGCCCGCCGCCTCCGCCGCAGCATGCGCCAGCCCCTCCGCCGGGACAAGGTGCGCCGCCGCAGGTTCCGGAGCGTTCCGCGCTCCGTCCGCCGGTGGGTCAGGAGGCGCCGCCGGTTCCGGAGCGTTCCGCTCTGCGCCCGCCGCCGGGGCAGCCAGTTGTACAGAGCGCTCCGCCTCCGCCGGATCGTCCCGCTCCGCCTCCGCCGGATCGGAGTGCGCCGCCACCGATTCCGGAGCGTTCACCGCTACGACCGCCCGGTGACGGTGCGCCGCGGGTTCCGGAGCGTTCACCCTTGCGTCCGCCGCCCGGGCAGCCGGTTGTGCAGGGCTCTCCACCTCCGCCGGATCGGCCGGCGCCGCCTCCGCCACAGCATGCGCCGCCTCCGCCGCCGGGGCAGGGCGGACCGCCGCCGGTTCCGGAACGTTCGCCGCTACGTCCGGCACCTGCTCCGCCGGACGGCGGGGGACCGGTGGTGAATCGGCGGCCGGAAGACCCCGACTGGCTGACCCCCTCGCGGGCGGCGCCCGCCCCGCCGGTCCGGCAGCCGCCTCCACCACCGGACCCGGCCGGCTCCGATGACGGGTCACGGCCGGTATCCCCGCGCCCCGAACCGGATCCGGACACCGGACCGCAGCGGTTGCTGCGCCCGGATCGGGACGAGCAGATCGCGCATCGGCAGTGGCTGCGTGAGCAAGTGGCGCGAATACAGCAGCACGAAACAGAGCTGCAGGTGCAGGCACAGCGCCGGCGGGACCTGGAGGCGTTGCGGTCGCTCCACGAGCATCAGGACCGGCAGTCGCCGTGGCAACGGGAGCTGCAACGGCAGGAAGGGCTGGAGAGTATCCAGCGCCAACAGGTGCAGCGGCAGGAACAGCAGGTGGATCTGCTGCAATCGCTGCACGATCAGCACACGACAGGGCCGGACCGGGCGCGAGTACAGGAACAGCTGGACCGGCAGCGGGAAGAGCTGAACCGCCAACGGGAGGCCCTGGAGCGGCAACAGGAGCATCTCGACCGGTTGCGCGAGCAGGGGCAGCGGGAACAGTGGCTGGAATCGCAACTCCACCTTCTGCGGGAAACAGCGGCGCACGCCCCGCCCCGCGAGCGGCCGGCGATAGCGGCGCAGGCGAACCGGCTACAGCGCGAGCTGGACGGGATACGGCAGGATCAGCGTGATCGGATGCCACCTGAGCACCTGCGCCATGAGCAGCAGCTGCAACGGGAGCGGGAGCAGCGCCAGACCGCGATGGACGATCTGCGGCACCAGATCGCTCAGACGCTCCAGCAGCAGTGGAACCGGGTACCGGCCGGGCAGTTGGGGGACGGCGATCGGACTCGACCGCCGCAGATGTGGCAGGTGCTGGGCGTGCAACAGAATTCGGTGGAGCACTACCAGGCCGCCCGTGCGTGGTTCGACGAGAACCGGGACCACCATTTCATCGGTGAGGGCAAGGATGTGCGCGGGAAACCGCGACCGCAGCGCTGGCCGATGAAGGTGCCCTACCCGATACCCGAGTTCCGGGCACCGGATGTCGCGGGCGACGACTGGCTGCCCGAGAATGCGGTGCCGCCGGGTGTCGATCCGGGCGAACAGCCGCCCGACGACCCGCCGGAGCCTCCGGGGATCCACCCCGAGGCGAAGGTCGATCCCGGGGCGACGATCGGGTCCGGCGCACAGGTGGAGGCCGGTGCGGTCGTGGGCGACGGTGCGCGGATCGGCGAAGGCGCCGTCGTTCATTCGGGTGCCTCGGTGGAAAGCGACGCCGTCATCGGCGCCGGAACGATCCTCGAGCGGGGTGTGGTGGTGCATACGGGTGCCCAGGTCGGCAAGGACGTGGTGCTGGGCGAGGGTGCGGTGATTCCGGCCGGGGCGGTGGTGCCGGACGGCACGGTGGTGCCGCCCGGGGAAGTGTTCGGCGGCGCGCAACCGGGCAGCGCCTCGGTCGATGTGCCGTTCACATTGAAATGATCCGGCGAGAGCCGGTGGTGAGGAGGAGATCATGGCCGATCGTGTCGAGGTGGATCCGGCGGCGCTGGCGCATGCCGCGGACCTGACCCAGGACCTGTCGGAGTCGGTGCTGGGAGTCGGGAAACGGCTGCGCGACCGGCTGGACGGGATCGAGAACGATTCGACAAAGCAGCCGTGGGGGGACGATTCGATGGGGAAGAACTTCATCAACGGCAAGAACAACGACGGGTACGGCGTCTCGAAGCCGAACCTGTTGGACGGAGTCGACGGTATCGGCGGAACTTTCGGCGCCTTCGCCACGGGGCAGCGCGACGCGGTCGATCAGCTCAACGATATGGACAGCCGATTCTGATAGCACGGCAGCCGACAGCGAACCGAATTTGCATGCACGCCACCGGGAATTCAATGTCGTGCGCTGTAATCGCCGGGGGTGCGCTCTGGTGTGGAGTGCCGCCTCCCGGACCGGAAGGGACTGAGGTAGCACCGTGGTGAACGAACGCCTGCAAGAAGATATGGCGACGATGCTGTCCGGCCTGAGCCATCAGATGCGTGGTATCGCCGAGGTTCAGAAGAAGCGTTCGCTGCTGACCGCCACGGTTCTCGCCGAGGAGAAACGGATCGAGGTGACGGTGAACGCCGACGGTGTGCTCATCGACACCAAGTTCGCCGACGATGTTCTCGATCTGACCATGGAAGAGATCGCCGCGGCCATCACCAAGGCCGTGCAGGACGCGGCGGCCCAGGTGCAGCAGAAGGCGCGCGAGCTGATGGATCCACTGCTGGCGCACCGGAACTCGATGCCGAAGCTGTCCGAGATGATCGAGGGCGCGCCGGATCTCGGTGGCTTGATTCCACAGCCGCCGCAAACGCCGACGGTATCGCCGGACTCGCCCGACTGGCCCGGTAACCGGCCGGACGAACCGGATGACTCGGCCCCTCGATCGGTGGTTGCGGACCGGGACTGACGTTCCACGCGCGACGACGGAGCCCGGGGCGGCGCGCGGTGCACAGCGGGTACGGGCGCGGCGGCACTTCCGATAGGCAAAGGTGAATTCATATGCCCCTCGATCCGGGACTCATCACAGGTCTGACGAGTCAGGTCACCGGCGGGACCCTGCAGTTCGTTCCGGACGACGCGTTGAAGAGCGCGAAAGCGGCGGCAGATCTGCACGATGATCTGCTGGGGATGGCGGATGCCGTGGCGCAGGTGGGATTGAACGATCTGGCACCGTTCGGCACCCTCAACTCCGGCCGGGAGCTGGCCACCGTATTCAGCAAGAAGGCGACCCGGCTCAGCACCGTTCTCAACGAACACGCCAAGATCGTCCGGGAAATGGGCGATCTCTTCAAGGCTGCCGGCCGAGCCTATGAGAACGCCGAAACGAATTCCTCGAGCACCTTCAAAAGCCTCGGCGAGCTGACCTTCCCGGACAAGCCCCAGTCCTACAAGCCCAGTACCGACGGCACCGATCTGGGTGACGGTTCGCCCTCGTGGGGGCGTATCTGGGATGATATCGACACCACCGAATTCCCTTCCACGATCAAAGATTTCCCGAACAAGGATCCCGGTTCCGTGGTGACGGTCGAGGCCAAGGATTCGGTGACCTTCAAGGAGATGTACGACCTCGGGCAGGCTATCCAGGCCCAGCCGGTGATGGACGCCTCGGCTACCTGGAAGTCCTTCGGCAACGATCTCGATACGAAGCTGTCCAAGTTCATCGACGATATCGCGGCGCTGAACCGGTCCTGGGTCGGTTCGGGTGCACAGGGTGCGGCCGATGCGGTCACCTCGTACCAGGAGAACATGGATCCGCTGTTCACCTCGATACTCCAGGTCAGCAAACTGCTCGAGTACACGGCGAACTGGCTGCACTACACCAAGCAGGTCATGCCGCCGGATATGGACTCGAAAGCCGGCTGCGACGACCTCACCGACAACTACCGTGACGCCCTGGAGAAGACCTACCTCACGGGTATGAAGAACACGGCGGAGAGTATGCCGCTGCTGGACGGCCCGGTCACGAAGGATGCCGGCAGCGGCAAGGGTGATGGTTCGGGCACGGGCACGGGCACAGGGACTGGCACTGGCACTGGCACGGGGACGGGCACCGGTACAGGGACGGGCACCGGTACAGGGACGGGCACCGGTACAGGGACTGGCACTGGCACCGGGACGGGCACCGGTACAGGGACTGGCACTGGCACCGGTACGGGTACGGGAACCGGCACGGGTACAGGCACCGGCAGCTACCAGGACGGCTACGACGACGGCTACGAACAGGGATACGAAGACGCGCAGGACCAGCTGGGTGGTAGCGGCTCGGGGTACGGGTCCGGATCGGGTTCCGACTACGGATCGGGTGGCAACTCCGGCTACGGCGGGTCGTCCGGTGGTGGTCAGGGCTCCGGGTCCGGTGGCTCCGGCTCTTCCGGACTCGGCGGTTCACGTGCCGGGCTGGGCTCCGGCGGTTCGGGTTCGGGCCCATCGATCCCCAATTTGTCCGCGGGTCAGTCGAGCCCGACCGGGTCCTCCGGGAAATCCGGCGGCGGTGGTTCGACAGGCGGCGGCGGAACCGGGTCGCAAGGCGGCGGGGGAACCGGGTCGCAGATTCCCTCGATACCCGAGATCCCCTCGGCCGAGGATTTCATGGGCGATTCGTCGGGGTCGGGTCCCGGCGGTAACAGCAGCAGCCTCGGTCCTGGCCAGAGCGATTACGGTTCCTCCGGTGGCAGGCCGGGTGGCTCCGGTTCCTCCGGCGGCGGCAGCGAGCACGGTTCCTCCGGCGGCGGACCGGGCGGCGGTTCCGGTTCCTCCGGCAGCAAGATGCCGAAGAACCCCACGGCCGCGGATATTCTCAGCAAACTCACCGGCATCCCGGAGTCCCAGCTCCCGGAATCGCTGAAGAACCGCAAGATCACGGCGTCCGACGGTTCCGGCGAGCCCAGTCTGGCCGACGCCCTGTCCCAGCTCACCGGTATACCGCTGGACGAAATGCCGGAAGAGCTGAAGAACACGCCGTTGTCTTCCCTCTACGACGAGAATTCGCCGTACGGCTCGGCGGATACGTTGTTCGGCGAGGATTCGCCGGTCGGTGATCTGCTCGACTCGGTGAACGGGGAGGGCGGTTCCGACGGTACGGGCAGCGGACGCGACTCCGGTGGTTCGAGCACCGGCGGCGGATCCAGCCCGGCCGGGCAGGACCCGCTGGGTATCCTCTCCAACCTGCTCACCCAGGGCATCCAGGCATTCACCCAGCTCGGTAGCGGTCTTCCCGGGATGGAGGAGCTGGCCCGGATGCTCGATCCCGCTCAGCTGCAACAGCATGTGCAGGGCTTGCTGGATCCGGCCCGCGAGCAACTGGATCAGCTGGCCGGCGCGCTGGGCGGTGGCGGCGCAGGTGGGGGTGCGGGCGCCGGTGGGCCGGCGGCCGGCGTCACCCCGCCGCTCTCGCCCTACCCGGAACCGCAGAGCTCGCAACTGTTCCCGCGGGCGGCACTGGCGGGCCCCGGGACGGAGACCGCCGGCGGCTACCAGTCACCGACGGGTTCGTCGCATCCGATGGGCGGTGCACCGATGGGCGGCGCGCCCGGTGCGGGTGCCGGCAGCGCGGGTGGTCAGAACAACGAATACAAGCCGGCGAAATATCTACAGGGCCGGGAGAACCTGGATGAGGCCTGGGATGTCCCGGATCGGGTGAAACCGGTGATCGAACCGTGAACCGCACATGGGAGCTCACCGACCTGGAATTCAAGGTGCTGTGTGAGAAGCACGGCCAACCGCGCCTTCCCCGGCCCTTCATGTTCACCAGCCGGATCCGGCTGGAGGACGACTACGAAATGGCGAAGTCGACTATCCGACGGCGGTTGCTGCGGCTTGCCGACCCGGATCTGGACGAGCTCGGCAAGGCGCTGGACAAGCCGGACGTGTATGTGGTCGCACAGGCCTGGACCGACGGCGATTTCGAGAACCCGGCCGACCGGACCCGGATGCTCGCGGTGCGCCGCGGGGCGCGCGGCTACCTGATCTCACAGCGGCCGGGAGAGACGCTGGCGCACAGCGGGGGGTTCGACGTCACCACCTGCCATCCGGATTCCCTGGGTGATGCGGTGCTCGCGGGCCTGCCCTTCGCGGAATCCGGTCGGCTGCCCGATATTCCGGTGCCACAGAGCTCGCCGGAATACGACGGTGACACCGAGTTCGTGCCGAGCAGTTCGATGGTGTCGGACAACGACGAACCGGAGGACGACGACTCCTACCGCGCCAAGCTCTTCTTCGAAACACCGGCCACTCGCAGCGGATATATCCGGGTGTATCAAGGGCGCTCGAAATTCGGTCCGCGTGGCCGGATCGATATGGGGGTGCTGTGGCGTGATCTTCCGGGCGACGGCCGCTATGTGGTTCCGATGGATCACCCGGCACCGGTGGCCGCGGGATCGGGTACCGAAGAGATGGTGAAGTGGGTCGGTGAACAGGTCGCGTTCGTGATGTCGCGGTTGGAATGGAACTGGGAGGACGAGTGACGGCCGCGGCCTCCGAGCCGGGCCGGACGCACGATGTTTTCGCCGATGTTCCGGGGGTTGCGCGCCGCTGGCTGTTCAGCGATATCGAATTCAAGGTCCTCTGCGATGATTTCCGCCGCGGCAAGCTGCCGAAGCCGTTCACCTTCACCAGCCGGATCCGGTCCGCGGATGCCTACGCCGTCGCCCGGGACCATGCGCGCCGGACGCTGGCCGCTCGCTCGGACCCCGCGTTCGAGGAACTGGTCGGCGCGATCTCGCGACCGGATGTGATCGTGGTGGCACGTGGCTGGGACGAACGCGATCCGCAAGCGCCGGATTCGTGCACCTACCTGCACACGGTCCGGCAGGGCTCGCGCGGCTACGTCATCCGGCAGCGTATCGGGGAGACCATCCAGCACAGCAGCGGATTCGAGGTCGCCGAATGTCCGGTCGCGGAACTGGCCGCCGCGGTGGCCGGATTGTTGCCCGCCGCCGCGGCGGGCACCCGGCCCGAATTCACCGTGGAGTCCATCGCCGAGCCGGGCGCCGATACCACCGCGGCCGATAGCAGGGTGTTCTTCGATACTCCCGCGACCGGGACGGGATACCTGCGGGTGCTGCAGAGCCGGCTGCATTTCCGGCTACCGGGTATCACCCAGACCTCCGCGGTATGGCGGGACCTGCCCGGCGACGGGCGGTATCTGATCCGTTCGGAAGGGGCGCGGTCGACGGTCACCGGAATGGATCATCGGCAGTTGTCCGGCTGGATCGACGGCTGGATCGACACCATCGTGCACCGGCTGGACAGCGGCGAATGACCGTCGACCCGGCGGGCCGGGACTGCCGCCGCGACCGACCGGACCCGGGCGGTATCGTCACCGATATTCGTAACCGTTTCGACGAAGAGGATGTGCTGTGACCGACTTCGAGACGATTCTGCTGGAGCGTAAGGACAAGGTCGGCCTCATCACGCTGAACCGGCCCAAGGCGCTGAACGCACTGAACGCGCAGGTCCTCGACGATGTGATCGCGGCCCTCGACGAACTCGAACGCGACGACGAGATCGGTGCGGTGGTGATCACCGGATCGGACCGCGCCTTCGCCGCGGGCGCGGATATCAAGGAGATGCAGCCCAAGTCCTATATGGACATGTTCATGGACGACTACTTCGCCCGCTGGGAGCGGCTGGCCCAGTTCCGTAAGCCGACCATCGCCGCCGTGGGCGGGTACGCGCTGGGCGGC